>NZ_JBFPKG010000067.1:0-32983 GCF_040948665.1 Paraburkholderia sp. BR14320 | reverse complement strand
TCAGGCGCTCGCGCGGCAAATCGCGGCGCAGGGCGCGATTCTGTCGGAGTGGCCGCTCGGCACGCCGGCGCGCGCCGCCAACTTCCCGCAGCGCAACCGGCTGATCGCCGGGCTCGTCAGCGGAGTCGTGATCGTCGAGGCAGCTATGCGCTCCGGTTCGCTGATTACCGCGCGCCTTGCCAACGAGATGGGCCGCGACGTGTTCGCGTTGCCCGGATCGATTTACGCGCCGTTGTCGCGCGGCTGTCATCGAATGATCAAGCAGGGGGCGCGGCTCGTGGAAACGCCGGACGAGGTGCTGGAAGAACTGGGTTTTGTCCGACGGACGGCGAGCAACGCGGGACGCGCGGCGAAGCAGGCCGTTCCGCCGGATCGGGCGCGTTCGCGCGTTTCGTCGAGCGGGACCGCTTTGCAAGCTGCGAGCGCCGCCTTCGCCCAGACACGGTCGTCCGAGCCGGGACCACTGCCGGAGCTCGCGCCCGACTCCCAACGTCTGCTCGCCGCGCTGGGCCATTCACCGACCACGCTTGAAATTCTCGCCGCCCGCACCGAGATGGAGGACGCGGCCCTGCACGCCGCCCTGCTCCGGCTCGAACTCGCCGGCGAGGTCACGCTGCTGCCCGGCGGCCGCTTCATGCGAGCCCATCATGACTGAGCCGAGACTGACCGGCATCAACGCGGATTGGCAACTTTTCGCGAGCGGCCATGCTACATTCGCGCCAAAGCATCCGACAAAGCACACAAGGAAATCACTTCATGCCCGCGCTGAACCTCGACACCGACCAGGACCGGATCGCCGAGCGCGTCAACGAACCCGACACACTGTTCGTTGCATGCCTGTGCGCGGAGTGGTGCGGAACGTGTCGCGAGTACCGGGACGCCTTCAACCAGCTGGCCGAGCGGCACCCGGAAGTCTGTTTCGCATGGATCGACATCGAAACTCATGCAGATCGGTTCGACGATCTGGACGTCGAGAATTTCCCGACCGTCCTGATCGAAGACTCGGTGACGACACGGTTTTTCGGTACGGTTTTGCCACAGGTGTCGATCGTCGAGCGGATGCTGTCGGATCTGACCGCACTGCCCGGCGTGACCGGTGCGCCGAAGCTGCGGCCGGCGCTGGCGGTCGCCTGAAGGCGGCTTCGCGCGCCGCACGGCCAGACGGAAAGCCTCGCGAAGCGCGGCTTGCGGCACGGGCCGTCGCCGACCATTTCTGGGACAGCATCGCCGCTGGCATCGCTGTCCGCACGCGGCGTTTGCCGCAGTTGATCAACCGCCGGACGCGCAATTATGATTGCGCGCTTTTATCGCACTTGACCCGTTGGGTTCGCGCCTTGTGCTATAAAGCGGTCGTTATTGGGTCGAAAGAGGTCTCAAGCGAGCGTCGCGCGCCATGTTGGCGCTCAAGGCCACCAACCCGGATCTACCAACCTCACATCGAGTCATGTCCAAAGCACTGATCATCGCCGAAAAGCCTTCTGTCGCGAACGACATCGCGCGCGCTTTGGGCGGCTTTACCAAGCATGACGAGTACTACGAAAGCGACGACTACGTTCTTTCGTCGGCAGTGGGCCATCTGCTGGAAATCGCCGCGCCCGACGAATACGAAGTCAAGCGCGGCAAGTGGAGCTTTGCCAACCTACCCGTCATTCCTCCACATTTCGATCTGAATCCGATCGCGAAGAGCGAGTCGCGCCTGAAGGTGCTGACCAAGCTGATGAAGCGCAAGGATATCGACCGTCTGATCAACGCATGCGACGCGGGGCGCGAGGGCGAGCTGATTTTCCGCCTGATTGCGCAGCACGCGAAAGCCAAACAGCCAGTGCAACGGCTGTGGCTGCAATCGATGACGGCCGGCTCGATCCGCGAGGGTTTCGCACGCCTGCGCAGCGACGAAGAGATGCAGCCGCTCGCCGACGCGGCGCGCTGCCGCTCGGAAGCGGACTGGCTCGTCGGCATCAACGGCACCCGCGCGATGACCGCGTTCAACAGCAAGGGCGGCGGCTTTTTCCTGACCACGGTCGGGCGCGTGCAGACGCCGACGCTGTCGATCGTCGTCGAGCGAGAAGAGAAGATTCGACGCTTCGTGCCGCGCGATTACTGGGAAGTGAAGGCGGAGTTCGTCTGTGCGGCCGGCTTTTACGAAGGCCGCTGGTTCGACCCGAAATTCAAGCGCGACGAGTTCGATCCGGAAAAGCGCGATTCGCGCCTCTGGTCGCTGCCCGCGGCAGAGACGATCGTCGCGGCCTGCCGTGGCCAGATGGGCGTGGTGACCGAGGAGTCGAAACCGTCGACGCAGCTGTCGCCTGCCCTCTTCGACCTGACCAGCCTGCAGCGTGAAGCCAACGGCCGCTTCGGCTTTTCGGCGAAGAATACGCTGGGCCTCGCTCAGGCGCTGTACGAAAAGCACAAGGTGCTCACCTATCCGCGAACCGACGCGCGCGCGCTGCCGGAAGACTACCTGGACACCGTCAAGCAGACGCTCGGCATGCTCAAGGAGAGCAACAACTACCTGCCGTTCGCAAAACAGGTGCTCGACAAGGGCTGGGTGAAGCCGAACAAGCGCATCTTCGACAACTCGAAGATCAGCGACCACTTCGCCATCATCCCGACGCTGCAGGCGCCGAAGAATCTGTCCGAGCCGGAACAGAAGCTCTATGACCTCGTCGTCAAACGCTTCCTCGCGGTGTTCTTCCCGGCCGCCGAATACCGTGTGACGACGCGCATCACCGAGGTGGTCGGCCATCACTTCAAGACCGAAGGCAAGGTGCTCGTCGAGCCGGGCTGGCTGCAGGTCTACGGCCGCGAAACCAGCGGCGAAGATGCGAACCTCGTGCCGGTGCAGAAGGACGAAAAGGTCAAGACCGACAAGATCGCCGCGCAGCAACTGGTCACCAAGCCGCCCGCACGCTACAACGAAGCGACGCTGCTGTCGGCGATGGAAGGCGCGGGCAAGCTCGTCGAAGACGACGAATTGCGCGAAGCGATGGCTGCCAAGGGGCTTGGCACGCCGGCGACGCGCGCGGCAATCATCGAAGGTCTGTTGACCGAAAAGTACCTGATCCGCGAAGGCCGCGATCTGATTCCGGCCGCCAAGGCCTTCCAGCTGATGACGCTGCTGCGAGGCCTCGGCGTGAAGGAGCTGACCGCGCCGGAGCTGACCGGGGAATGGGAATACAAGCTGTCGCAGATGGAGCGTGGCAACCTTCCGCGCGACGCGTTCATGCAGGAAATCGCGCGCATGACGCAAACCATCGTCAAACGCGCGAAGGAATACGATTCGGATACGATCCCGGGCGATTACGCGACGTTGCAGACGCCTTGCCCGAATTGCGGTGGCCAGGTGAAGGAAAACTACCGGCGCTTCGCGTGCTCGAAGTGCGAGTTCTCGATCTCGAAGATTCCGGGCGGCCGTCAGTTCGAAATCGCCGAAGTCGAGGAACTGCTGCAGAACAAGACGATCGGACCGCTGTCTGGCTTCCGCAGCAAGATGGGTCGGCCGTTCTCGGCGATCCTGAAACTGTCCCTCGACGACGAGATCAAGAATTACAAGCTCGAGTTCGACTTTGGCCAGGACGCTGCCGGCGAAGACGGTGAACCGCCCGACTTCTCCGATCAGCAGCCGGTCGGCGCGTGTCCGAAGTGTCAGGGCCGCGTGTTCGAGCACGGCATGAGCTACGTCTGCGAAAACTCGGTGGCGAGCCCGAAGTCGTGCGACTTCCGCTCCGGCAAGGTGATCCTGCAGCAGGAAATCGCCCGCGAGCAGATGGCCAAGCTGCTCGAGGAAGGGCGCACCGATCTGCTGACGAACTTCAAGTCGTCGCGTACCGGCCGCAACTTCAAGGCGTTCCTCGTCAAGCAGAACGACGGCAAGATCGGCTTCGAATTCGAGAAGAAGGAGCCGGCGGCGGCGAAGACCGCGGCGGCGAAGACTTCAGGTGCTCGCTCGGCGGCGAAGGCGATGCCGGAAGCGGACGAAGGCGATACCGCGGTGGCAGTGAAGGCCGAGCCGGCGGAAAAGAAGGTGGCGGCGAAGAAGGCGCCCGCCGCCAAGACCGCGGCGGCCAAGAAGGCACCGGCGAAAAAGACCGCGGCGCGAAAAATCGGCTAATAAGGCGGGGATTCGGATCGGCGGCTCGCGGGGGTAGCGGAAATAGCTTCATTCCGCCGCCGGGGTCGACAATCCGTGCATAGCCCGCGGTTTGCTCCGCATCCGCATCTGTCCATAGAAAAAGGCGCAGTCACTTCAGGTGACTGCGCCTTTTTATTTTTATTGTCCGCCCGCATCGCTGCGGGCTTGGACATTCAGCGATTTACAACGGCGACAAGGCCGTCGGGCGACTGCGGTTAGACGACTTCGTCATCGGCTTCGGCACGGCAGGCGACAGCTCGCTATCGAGCAGCCGCGACAGCGGTTCCGCGCCATCGAACGCTTCCGGGGCGCGGGACTCGGCAGTCTCGAACGCGGCCGACGTCGCCGGGCGCTCCAGACCGTCCTTGATCCACTGTTCGCCGAGCACGCTGTTCGGCGTCTGGCTGAAGTGCTCGACCAGATGGTCGATGAACGTGCGCACCTTGGCCGGCAGGTGACGGCGGCTCGGGTATGCAATGTTGATCTCGACTTGCGGCAAACGGTAATCGCCGAGCAAACGCACGAGCCGGCCACGCGTCATGTCGCGACCGATCAGATAGCTCGGCAGAATCGCGATGCCCATGCCCAGCAACGCAAACTGCCGCAGCATTTCAGTGTTGTTCGCGACGATCACGTTCGACGGCCGCACGCGCACCTCGCCTTCCGGCCCCGTGAACACGCGTTCATCGCCCCAGTATTCGGACGGCAGGCTCAGGCACGGGTGTTCGAGCAGGTGCTCCGGACGCGTCGGCGTGCCATGCTTTTCCAGATACGCCGGCGTCGCGCAGACGGTCATACAGCCCGTGGTCAAACGCCGCGTGACGATGCTCGCGCTGCGCATTTGCCGCGCGATCACGATGCCGACATCGAAGCCTTCCTCGACGAGATCGACCTGACGATCGACCAGCGTCACGTCGGGAATGACTTTCGGATAGCGCTCCGCGTACGTTTGCAGCACGGGCGCGAGGTTGTGCAGCCCGAACACGACGGGCGCGACGATGCGCAGCGTGCCGACGGGTTCGTGATTGCGAGCGACCACCATCTGTTCGACGTCTTCCAGTTCGTCGAGAATCTGACGGGCGCGCTCGAGATAGACCTGGCCGGATTCGGTCAGCGACAAGCTGCGGGTCGTGCGATTGAGCAGCCGCGTACCGAGACGGCCTTCGAGGTCGGCAACATGACGGGTGGCAACCGCGTTGGAAATATCCATCGCGCTCGCGGCGCGGGCAAAACTGCCGAGATCCGCCACCTTGACGAAAACTCGCATCGACTGCAAATGATCCATAGAGCAACTCCCTGCCTTGTTACTGCTTCCTGACAATTGGTGAAAACCAGTGAAGCGAACTTGGAATTCTCCTACGACTCGCAATATCGTGCAGAAGTTGCCCGCAAAACAGGAAATATTGTCAATTTTGGTACGACTGCGCCGATAAAACCGGGCCGGACCAGCGATTGTTCCCAAACCGAAAACAATCTGCTGCGCTGCAGCTTGCACTGTCTTTTTTGTTCGAACAGATGCAACGGTCGTTCCGGCGTTGCGGAAATCGAAAGGATCGCAATTGGCGTGGCCCAAAAGAAAAAGCCGCTCAAGGGCGGCTTTTCATGCTGAGTGGGCACTCACATAGTCAAGTCGTGAGCTTTTCCTCGAGCGCCCGCTTGGCTTCGCTTAGCGCCGGCGGCAGACCGTGTTGCAGTGTGTCAAACAGCTTCGTGTGCAACACGAGCTCATCGCGCCATGCAGCGGCGTCCACGGAAATCACCTGCTCGAACTGTTCGCGGGTGAAGTTCAGACCGCTCCAGTCGATGTCCCCATAGTGCGGCGAAATGCCGAACGCATGCTCTTCGCCCTGCGCGGTGCCTTTGATACGACCGACCATCCAGCTCAGCACGCGCATGTTCTCGCCAAAGCCGGGCCACACGAACTTGCCGTCCGGACCCTTGCGGAACCAGTTGACGCAGAAGATTTTCGGCAGCTTCGCGCTCAACTGCTGCAGACGCTCGCCGGTCTTCAGCCAATGGCTGAAATAGTCGCTCATGTTGTAGCCGCAGAACGGCAGCATCGCGAACGGATCCCGGCGCACCACGCCCTGCTGGCCAGCGGCCGCGGCGGTGGTTTCGGAGCCCATCGTCGCGGCCATGTAGACGCCCTCGACCCAATTGCGCGCCTCGGTCACGAGCGGCACGGTGGTCGAGCGACGGCCGCCGAAGATGAACGCGTCGATGGCGACGCCGGCCGGGTTTTCCCAGTCCGCATCGATCGACGGGCACTGCGAAGCCGGCGCCGTGAAGCGCGCGTTCGGATGCGCCGCCTTGCGGCCGGTTTCCTTTGCGTCGGCCGGCGTCCAGTCCTTACCCTGCCAGTCGATCAGGTGCGCGGGCGGCTCGTCCGTCATGCCTTCCCACCAGACGTCGCCGTCGTCGGTCAGCGCGACGTTCGTGAAGATCACGTTTTCCTTCAACGTGGCGAGCGCGTTGTAGTTGGTCTTTTCGCTCGTGCCCGGCGCAACGCCGAAGTAGCCGGCTTCCGGATTGATCGCGTACAGGCGGCCGTCCTTGCCCGGCTTGATCCACGCGATATCGTCGCCGATCGTCGAAATTTTCCAGCCGTTCAGGCCGGCCGGCGGGATCAGCATCGCAAAGTTGGTCTTGCCGCACGCCGACGGGAACGCCGCCGCCACGTGATGCTTGCGCCCTTCGGGCGACGTGACGCCGAGGATCAGCATGTGTTCGGCGAGCCAGCCTTCGTCGCGGCCCATCGTCGATGCGATGCGCAGCGCGAAGCACTTCTTGCCGAGCAACGCGTTGCCGCCATAACCCGAGCCAAAGCTCCAGATCTCGCGCGATTCGGGGAAATGCACGATGTACTTGGTCTTGTTGCAAGGCCAAGACACGTCCTGCTCGCCCGCCGCAAGCGGTGCGCCGACCGAATGTACGCACGGCACGAACTGGCCGTCCTCGCCGAGCACGTCATACACCTTGCGGCCCATGCGCGTCATGATTCGCATGTTGGTCACGACGTACGGGCTGTCGCTCAACTCGACGCCGATGTGCGCGATCGGTGAGCCGAGCGGACCCATCGAAAACGGCACCACGTACATCGTGCGGCCGCGCATCGCGCCGTCGAACAGGCCGTCGAGCGTGGCGCGCATTTCGGCCGGAGCGATCCAGTTGTTGGTGGGGCCGGCGTCCTCGGCGCGCTGCGAGCAGATGAAGGTGCGATCTTCGACGCGCGCGACGTCGGACGGATCGGACCAGGCGAGATAGGAATTGGGACGCTTGGCGGGGTTGAGTTTCTTCAGGGTTCCGGCTTCAACCATCTGCGCGCACAGGCGGTCATATTCTTCCTGCGAGCCGTCGCACCAGACCACTTGGTCGGGCTTGGTCAGCGCTGCGACGCGCTGGACCCAGTCGATCAGCTTACGATGTTTGACCCATGTGGGCGCCTCGATAGTGGGGTGCCCTTCGAACGAGGGAAGATTCATCGACTTGTCTCCGTTTGAAGCAAAGAAAAACGGTACAAGCCCTGGGACGCTGCATGCGAGAGGCATTGAATTCATCACGCCGACGTGCCAACTTCCGACTGCCGGCGCATGATTGCGCAGATCGTCCCGGGCCACACAGCTTGCCAGGCGGAGGCCCTCTTTCTACAAGGCTTCTGCAACCTTGTGTAAAGCGGCTTGCCTCAACACGCAACAAACTGCTAAAAACGTTCTCAATTCGCCTTCACGTAGCGTTGCCGTTCTTTTTTAGTGCGGCAACTTCTACGGTAGGGCATCTAGCCAGACCAGCGTGTGACCTAAGTCACATGATGGGACAGTCAGCATAACATTCGGTTCGCACCAGCCGGGTGCGCCGCAAATTACATACCATGAAGATTGCCATCCTCGACGATTACCAGGACGCCGTTCGCAAGCTCGACTGCTTTCAATTGCTGGCCGACCAGGAAGTCAAAGTATTCAACAATACCGTGCGCGGTCTCGGACAACTTGCGAGCCGTCTTGCGGAAGTCGACGCCCTCGTCCTGATCCGCGAACGTACGCGCATCACGTCGCAATTGCTCGATAAGCTGCCGCGTTTGCGCATGATCAGTCAGACCGGCAAAGTGGCGAGCCACATCGATCTGGCGGCCTGTACCGAGCGCGGCATTGCCGTGCTCGAAGGCACTGGTTCGCCGGTCGCGCCGGCCGAACTGACGTGGGCACTCATCATGGCCGCCCAACGTCGTATTCCGCAATACGTGGCAAACCTTAAGCAGGGCGCCTGGCAGCAGTCGGGGCTGAAGACGTCGGCGCTGCCGCCGAACTTCGGTTTGGGGCAAGTGCTGCGCGGACAGACGCTGGGAATTTGGGGCTACGGCAAGATCGGCCGGCTGCTCGCTGGGTACGGCAAGGCGTTCGGCATGAACGTGCTGATCTGGGGCCGCGAGCATTCGCGCGAAGCCGCTCGCGCCGATGGCTACGGCGTCGCAGCGAGTCGTGAGGAACTGTTCGAGACCAGCGATGTGTTGTCGCTGCATCTGCGTCTGCACGACGACACGCGTGGCATCGTCAAGCAGGACGATCTGATGCGCATGAAGCCGACCGCGCTGCTCGTAAACACGAGCCGCGCCGAGCTGCTCGAAGAGAATGCGCTGGTCAACGCGCTGTCGCACAACCGTCCGGGGATGGTCGCGATCGACGTCTACGAGAGCGAGCCGATCCTGCAGGGCTACAGCCTGCTGCGCATGGAAAACGTGATCTGCACGCCGCACATCGGCTACGTGGAGCGCGAGAGCTACGAGCTGTATTTTTCGGCGGCGTTCAAGAACATCCTCGCGTTCGACGCTGGCGATACCGCCAGTGTCGCGAATCCGGAAGCCCTGCAGGGCGGGCGTCGGCGGTAATTCTTGGGTGATGGCCGGCGGGTCAGGTGTGTCCCGCCCCGCCCTGCCGCATTCACTCACCGCGCTTCGTGCGCTCCCGCCTCCATCAATGCAGGGATGCGTTCAAGAAAGACCTCGCCGTCGGCTCGGCCAAGGTTATAGGCGTGCACCATCTGCGATGGACTCGTGTAATCCCAGCTCGAAATCGGCACCTTGCGCGACGGCTGCACGTACAGCCGTTGCTGCACGCCGTGCGGCACGACGAACATCTGCGGCCGCGGATAAAGACGCGTCACCATCACGAGCACGTTGCCGGGGGTGTCGGCATCTAGTGCGCCGACCGGCACGTTATCGACCATGCCGCCGTCCAGCACCGGCCGGCCGTTGCGCCGCAGAACCGGCGTGAACGGCGGTGTACTCGACGATTGCAGGATCAGGTCCGCCAACTCGTCGACGCTCGCGCAATCCTGCGCACGCACGAATTCAGGATGAAAGCCGAGCGTCCGACCGAGCGTCGGATGCAGCGTCTTGCGCAGATATTTTTCGATGTTGTACGCGACCAGTCCCGCCGCGACCGCGCTTCGCGCGCCGAGCCAGCGCGGCAGATGCGACACGCCGATGCGGATCTCCGGCGCCTGTGCGAGCCTGGAAAACTTGTCGCCGTAGATATCGAGCAGCGCCTGCCGGTAGATCCGGTAATGCGGGAACACCGACTCGCCGCGCAACAGGTTGCCCCAGTAGGCGTTGCGCGTGTTGTGGCGCAGCGCGTCCTCGTAATAGCGCATGACCCAGTCGGAATCGCCGCGTGTGTAGATCATGCACGCGGTGGCCGCGCCGGCCGAAATGCCGGTGATCACGCGCGGACGGATGTCGAGCCGCGGCTGCACGACGTCCCAGAAACCCGCCTGCCACCAACAGCGGTTGCCGCCACCGGCGAAAACGACCTGATCGAACATGCTGCTTTTCCTTGCTTTCCTTTGCTCTTGCTACGGGCGGATTGTGTGGCCAGCCGGCTCCGGTCCGGCAGGCGTTCACCCGAGCAGCGCGTAAGTCGTGGTGGCATGAACGGCCATGTTGCCGCCTTCGTCGAACAGTTCCACTTCGCCGAACACGAGATTGCGGCCCATGCGCAGCACGCGCGCCTTGATCAGCACATCGCCCTTGCGGACCGCGCGCATGAAGTTGATGTTCAGCGAGACCGTGCTCATCGGCTTGAAGCCGCCGAGCGCGGCGGTGATGGCGACGACCATCGCCGTATCCGCGGCCGCCATGAACACCTGGCCGCTGATCATGCCGCCCGAGTGACGCCAATCGCCAGAGAACGGCAGACGCAGCGTGGCACTCTCCTCGTCGACCTTGATCGGCGTCAGCGTGAGCGCCCGGACCCATGGCGCGAGAACTCGGTCGAGCAACTGGGTAATCTCTTTGTCGTCCATGGGAATCCCGGTCGAAAGCCTCAATGCTGCATGCGGCGTAGTGTCCGCGACATGATACCGGCCGCGTTGGACGCGACGATGTTTTCTGGACTGCGGCTTTGTCGAGGGAACGCTCAAGTTGGGGCAATATTTTTTTAATAAAACTGCGAATAGGGCTTGGCAATCTCAAAAAGATCCTGCATAATTTCGCTTCTGTTGGGGCGTTAGCTCAGTTGGTAGAGCAGCGGACTCTTAATCCGTAGGTCGAGTGTTCGAGTCACTCACGCCCCACCACCAGATTCCAGCAAAAAGCCCGGTCACCGACCGGGCTTTTTGCGTTCTGGGCGCGGCTATATCGACGATGCCCCCACTCAATCAGCATAATTTCTCGACTTACCCTCAAGTTTCTCAAACAGCAGCCGACATTCACATGCCCTTCCTTTCCTCACATGAATGGAGAGGCGGGCATCTACAAGAAATAAATTCCAATGATTGGCCAGCGTGCAGCAGAGGACCGTAGTGATCTGCTGCAGAAACACAGGGGAAGTTATGAAGTTGAACAAACTTGCACTTACGGCAGTTCTTCTGGCTTCGGTCGGCACAAGCAGCTTGCTGACGGGCTGTGCGGCGACCCAGGTTGCGATCAGCAAGCGCGACCTCGATGTCCAGACCAAGATGTCGGACACGATCTTCCTGGACCCGGTCGCCGATTCGAAGAAGACGGTATTCGTGCAAATCCGCAATACCTCCGACAAGCCTGACTTCGACATCGCGGCCGAAGTGAAAGCGGCCGTCTCGGACAAGGGATACCGCATCGTCGGGGACCCCGAACACGCGCAGTACATTCTTCAGGCGAACATCCTGCAGGTCGGCAAGGTGGCTCCGTCGGCAGCCCAGCAAGCATTTGGCGGATATGGCGCCCCTCTTGGCGGTGCCTTTCTTGGCGCAGCCACTGCGGCATCGCTTGGTAGCACGCGTGCGGCGCCGATCGCTGGCGCGGCCCTCGCTGGCGGTTTGATCGAGCTGGTCGCCAACGCGGCGGTTAAAGACGTGTACTACACCGCCATTACCGACGTGCAAATCAAAGAGCGCCAGCGCAATGGTGTAGCGAGCCGCGAAGACTCCACACACAATCTGCGCCAAGGCAGTAGTGGCGGCACGACCGTAACGTACAGCGAAGATACGAACTATCGTACGTATCAGACTCGTATCCTGAGCGTCGCCAACAAGGTGAATCTCGAGTTCGCTGAAGCCGCGCCGCCGCTGCGTAGTGGGCTGGTGCGCGTGATCGCTGGCCCGTTCTAAGTCGTCGACCGTTAGCGTCAGTTAGCACGACGCGGAAATTTAAAAAGGGTTGCACGCGAAAGCGTCGCAACCCTTTTTCATTTCCGGCGCACAACCATCACGAGCGACCGGTCACCCAACTCCCATCTGCGCGACCATGTTCCGGCCACCGGCCTTGGCCGTATACAACGCCTCATCGGCCGCCCGAACGACGGCGCCGACATCCGTCACCCGATCCGGACGAGACGTGGTCGCGCCGATGCTGACCGTCACCCGACCGAATTCGCAGCCCACGTGCGCGATGCCCAGCTCGCCGATCGCAGCGCGGATTTTCTCGCCGACCACCCCGGCGCCGGTCACGTCGGTATCCGGCAGCACCACGACGAACTCCTCGCCGCCGTATCGGCCGACGCAATCGCCCGGCCGCTGGATCACTCCGCGGATGCAACGCGCGACCGCGGTCAGCGCGACGTCGCCGGCCTGGTGACCATACGTATCGTTGTAGGCTTTGAAGTGATCGATATCGACGAATAGCAGCGACAACACGCTGCCGGTGCGGCGCGCGCGCAGCCATTCGCGGTCGAGCGTTTCGCACAGTGCGCGGCGATTAGGCAAGCCGGTGAGGCCATCCGTGCCGGCAAGTCGTTCGAGCTCGTGCTCCACCCGCTGTCGCCGCCGCAACTCGGCGCCGAGCCACGCCGCCAACACGATCACGCCGATCCCCAGAATCAGCATCAGCGAACCGATCGTCAGCGCGCGCTTCCACCAGCCCGCGTAGATATCGGCAGTCGAATCGGCGACCAGCACGATCAGCGGCAATTGCGGAATCCGTCTGAACGAGTAGAGGCGCTCGACGCCATCGAGCGGCGAAGGCGCGATAAAGCTGCGCTCGTCTTTCGCGAGCAGCCGCTGGAAGAACTCCGTCTTGCTGATATCGGTGCCGGTTACGTTTCGATCGTCGGGCCGTCGCACGATAATCTTGCCGTCCGTTCTGACGATCGATACCGAGCCGTGCTGCCCTATCCGCAAGTCAGCGAACAGGCTCGCGAAATACTCTTGATCGATACCGAGCGCGACGATTCCCGCAAACGATCCATCCGGCCGCGACAGTCGCCGGCTCAGCGCGATGCTGCGCGAACCGGGTCTGAGTCTCGAGTTATACGGCGCGCTGACATAGAGCCCGAAGTTCGGATCTTCGCGATGAATCGTGAAGTACTGGCGGTCAGAGAGATTTCCCCTGCGCGGCACGTCGTTTTCCGAATCGATCACGACGTTGCCCGCTGCGTCGAGCACTACCATCGCGCCGACGTATTGCCCGGTCGCCGCGCGATCGAACAGGATCTCGCGCCACAACCGCGGCGAATCGAGCACGCCCGGACGGCCGAGGCCATCGGCGACGGCCTGCAGCGACAGCGAATACAACTCGAAATTGCGCGCGATGTCGCGCTGGGTGATCGTCGCGACATCGCGCGTCGAATCCAGTGCACGCGCGATCGCATCCTCGCGGCTCTGATACAGCGTATAGCCGCACAACGAGAGCATTGCCAGCACCACGCCGCATCCGGCGTAGATGACGCCATCGCGCGGCACCCGCCATCGGCGCGCCCGTGCGATCAGCACGCGAAACCGGCCCTTTCTTCTGTCGATCATGTGCTCTGCGTTCCCAACGGCGGGAGTCAGTTTGTCGAAGTTCTCACTACGCTTCCGGTTTGTTGGGACAGAACACCCAGCAGATAGCGAATCCTTCCGCTATCTTCGTCGGACAGGTCGTTCAGGTGCCAGCATTCGAGATCACGCAGGTTGTCGCGCAATCGCTTGAACGAGCGCTGCGTCGCATCGACGATCGGCCAGACGTGCAGCAGATACGCGAGCGGAATCACACATCTACGCTCGCACCAGCCGTCGAATAAGGCGAGACAAAGCTCGTTCAATTCGTCCGCAATTTTCTGCCTGCTCACATGGGGACCCACATGCACTCCCTTTATCCATTCGACTGGTCGTTTCCAGCAGAAACGGACCAGCCTATTGATACTGATGCAAAGCATTCACCGCGCGCCCGATGCATTTAACTTTTTGCGCGTCGGTCGTTAAGCCCTGTATCGCTGGTTTTTCGAGGTCTCGACCTGTTTATCGGGCCGAATACTTGCACGCTGCATAGGGACATATCATAGCTATCGATCGGTACCATTTGCCTAATAATTTAGAAATTAATTTTGGGGTAACGTTTGCGCGTAATTACTTCTAAATTCAAACGCGTGTTCGTTATCGAATCACCGCGTCGTCGGATTATGTTTGGGTTTGGAATGGGGGCAATTTCCTTCAATACATGCCCTTAGCGTCTCGTTACCGTTGAGCGTCGCAATTCTTTCGCAAACTCACGTTTCGAGGCATCCAATGACCGCATTACTCTCGATGGCCGCGTTCGCGCTCGCCAGTTCCATTTCTCCCGGCCCGGTCAACGTCGTCGCGCTGAGCGCCGGCGCACAGCACGGGCTCGCCGCGAGTCTGCGGCACGTCACCGGCGCGACGGTCGGCTTCACGTTGCTGCTTCTGTTGATCGGCCTTGGCCTGCACGAATTGCTCGCGCGCTTTCCCAATCTGATCGAGATCGTCAAATGGGCGGGCGTGGGCTTTCTGCTCTATATGGCCTACAAGCTCAGCATCAACAACGGCCAGCTCGGCGCGGACAAGCCGGCGCGCGGGCCGTCGTTCGCGCACGGCGCGGCGATGCAATGGCTCAATCCGAAGGCGTGGCTCGCATCGCTGGCCGGCATGGGCGCATATGCGGCAGGCGGCGACGGCGGGCTCGTCTGGCAATTCGCGGCGCTGTACTTCGTGATCTGCTATCTGTCGATCGCGAGCTGGGCCTATGCCGGCACGTTTTTGCGCAGGCATCTGCGTGAGGCGAAGGGAGTCCGCGTGTTCAATCGCGTGTTGGCCGCGCTGCTCGCGCTCAGTGCGATTTATCTGCTCGTGGAGTGACGCGAGTCGCGCCTGCTTGCCGACGCGGCTTCACCACGCCGCGTCACGCCTAGCTGCGATATTGTCCCGGCGTCGCTGCCACCAGCCGCTTGAAGGTTCGCTGCAAATGCGCCTGATCGGCGAAGCCGGCATCGAGCGCGACATCGGCGATCGGCGCGCCGCGCCGCAATTGCGCGCGACTGTACTGGATGCGTCGATTGATCAGATACGCGTGCGGCGTCATGCCGTAGCGCAGTTTGAACGCGCGGATCAGATGCGAAGCGGACAGCCCGGCGGCTGCGCACACGTCGTCGAGTTTCAGCGCGCGCGTGCAGTTTTCGGCGATGTACTCCGCGGCACGCGCGAGCTGGACGCTCGCGGCACGCTCGGGCAAGCTCGCCGGATTGAGCGTTTGCTGCACGCTGGAGAAGAAAGTGATGGCCGCGCTTTCCTTGCGCAGCGTGTCGATGTCGTCGTGGTTGCCGGTGAGAATCGCGCAGAGCCGGTTGAGGCCGTCGAACAGCGCGGCGTCGAGCGTCATGATCTGCGAAAACGCGCGGAACGCATGGTTCTCGTTGAAGCCCAGCTCGTGCTGCAGTTTCGCGAACCACGCAACGTCGACGTGCAGCATTCGATACGACCAGCGCTCGCCGGCGACCGGGTTGCACGCGTGCACATCGTCGGGGTTCATCAGCACGACGGCGCCCGCGCCGATCCATTCTCGCGCGTGGCGATTCAGATACACGCTGCGGCCGCCCGTCACCGCGCCGATCGAAAACGTTTCGTGCGAATGTTTGGCGTAGCAGACCTTGCGGCCATCGTCGATGGAACGCGCTTCGATGAACGGCAGCGCGTCGCTACGCCAGAAACGCGGTGCGTCTGCGCCTTTTGCGCGTGCGGTGTTCGCAGCGCCTGCCGCTTCGATCGTCTCGCTCATGCGCTCTCCGGTTGATCCGCCGACTTCGCCGTTGTCTGCGACTTCGCGAAGCCTACGTATCCTAGCCGTCAAACGCACGACCAACAAGCGAGCGCGCGACGCCGCCCGCAAACGGCGCCGCCGGCCGAACGCGACGCGGTTACTTCGCGCTGACGTCGATATTGCCGAGATATTTCGCGGCGAGCGTCTTTACCGTGCCATCGGCTTGCACCTTCGCGATCGCGGCGTTCAACTGATCGCGCAGCGCGGTATCGCCCTTGCGAATGCCGTATGCGATGCCGCTGCCAAGAATCTTGTCGTCACGCACCGGCTGACCGACGAACGCATAGCCTTTGCCCTCGGGCTTCGACAGAAAGCCCGTTTGTCCGGCCGGCGCGAGTACCAGCGTGCCATCGAGACGGCCCGCGGTCAGATCGGTATAGACCTGGTTCTGATCCTGATACGGCAGCACGGTCACGCCGGCCGGTTCCCAATGCACCTTCGCGAAGGTCTCCTGAATCGAGCCTTGCAGCACGCCGATGCGCTTGCCCTTCAGCGACTCAGGCGTCGGCTGCAGACCGCTGTCGCTGCGTGCGATCAGCTGCGACGGCACGCGATAGACGACGGTCGTGAAATCGATCGCCTGGCGGCGCTGTTCGGTCGCGTTCATCGCCGAATTGATCGCGTCGAACTTGCGACCCTGCAGCGCCGGAATCAGGCCGTCGAACGAGGTTTCGACCCACTTGCACGTCATATGCGCGGCCGCGCAGACCGCGTTGCCCACGTCGATATCGAGCCCTTGCAGTTCGCCGTTCGGCCCTTTCGATTCGAACGGCGGGTACTGCGCTTCGAGGCCGAAACGCAGCGTCGCGGTATCGGCGGCACTGGCGGCCGACCATGTTGCGAGCGACGCGCCGGCACAGGCCAGCGCCAACAAGCACTTGAGAATTTTCATAACGCCTCCCTTCTTTCTTCGAATACCTTGATCACTTCGATACCTGGAGTGTGCTCTCGCGCGCTCAGATTTCGCACAGGCGCCGCGCGCCTTCGAGCAGCGTCGCGTCGTCCTTCGAGAAACTCAGGCGAATCAGCCCCGAATCCGTGCCGTCGGTGTAGAACGCAGACAACGGAATCGTCGCGACGCGCGCATCGCGAATCAGGCGCAGCACGAAATCGCTGTCGCTCTCATCGGAGAAGCCGCGGAACCGGGCGAGCATAAAGAAACTGCCTTCGCTCGGCAACAGCTCGAAGCGCGATTCGCGCAGTGCACGCGCGAGCAGATCGCGCTTCTTCTGATAGAAGTCGGACAGGCCGAGGTAACTGTCGCGATTGGCGAGCGCGTCGACGAACGCGTATTGCATCGGCGTATCGGCGGAGAACACCATGAACTGATGGACCTTGCGGATTTCGTCCATCAGCGCGGCGGGCGCGAGGCAATAGCCGACCCGCCAGCCGGTCACGTGATACGACTTGCCGAACGACGACACGATCACGCTGCGCTCCGCGAGTTCGCGATGACGCGCCATGCTCTGATGCTTCGCGCCGTCGAACACCACGTGCTCGTAGACCTCGTCGGACAGAATCACGATGTCGGTGTTGCGCGTGAGCGCCTTCAGCCGCTCGATATCGGCGTCGCTGAAAATCGTCGCGGTCGGATTGTGCGGCGTGTTGACGATGATCATGCGCGTCTTCGGCGTGATCGCCGCGGCGACTTCGTCCCAGTTCACGCGGAAGTGATCGAGCGACAGCTTGATCGCGACCGGCTTCGCGCCCTGCAGGCGCACGATCGGGCCGTAGCTGTCGAACGACGGCTCGAAGTAGATCACTTCGTCGCCCGGATGCACGAGCGCGCTGATCGTCGAGTAGAGCCCCTCGCTCGCGCTCGCGAGCACCGTCACTTCGCTGGCGGGGTCGTAGCGCACGCCGTACAGCGTTTCGACCTTGTCGGCGAGCGCTTCACGCAGCGCGACGATGCCGGCCATCGGCGCGTACTGGTTGTGACCGGCGCGCATCGCCTGCGCGACGCCGTCCACGAGCTTCGGGTCCGGCGCAAAATTCGGCGCGCCCTGCGACAGGTTCAATGCATCGTGCTGCGCGGCCAGCTGGCCGATCACGGTAAAAATGGTGGTGCCGACGTCCGGCAGTTTCGAGCGGGCTTGCATGGCGCTCTGCATAAGACTTTCTCCCTTTCTTCAGCCGCTGGCGGCCGCGCGAAACGGCGGCGGCGGAGCGTTCCTTCCAATGTGGTGATTAGGCATCAGCCAAAGAATGGTCACAATCGAAACTTTGTCATGCGTGGCATGCGTTTTCGTCATGGGTCGCGGTTGGCGCTGCGCGCCCGGGAAGTCAGCGGATCGTGATTTGTGGGGAGGCGGTGGCGAATGCCGGAAACCGCGTAGGTATGAAGGAATGTGATGCTGAGGGGTTTGCTTACAAGAACGGCCGCAGACGCGGCCGTTCTCGAGTTATCGGACTTTCAAGGAAAGCTGGCGCTTCGTGAATCAGGCTTCGTCCATCAGACGGACCTTGACCTTGCGCCCCTTCAGCTTGCCCGCGCTGAGCCGGCGCACCGCCTCGCGCGCGATGCTGCGCTCCACCGCGACATAGGTCGACATGTCGGTGACGTTGATCTTGCCGATCTGCGAGCCCGCGAAACCGGCGTCGCCGGTCAGCGCGCCGAGCACGTCGCCGGGACGGATCTTGTCCTTGCGGCCGCCGAGGATCTGCAGCGTTTCCATCGGCGGCAGCAGCGGTTCGTTGCTGGCCGCCTTCAGCTCGTCCAGCTTGTGCCATTCGACGTCGCGCTTGTGCGCCTGCTCGATCCCGCCGACACGCCCCATCTCGTCCATGCTCGCGAGACTCAGCGCCCAGCCTTCCTGATCGGCGCGGCCCGTGCGGCCGATGCGGTGCGTGTGCACTTCCGGGTCCGGCGTCACGTCGACGTTGATCACCGCTTCGAGTTGCGCGATGTCGAGGCCGCGCGCGGCGACGTCGGTCGCGACGAGCACTGAGCAGCTGCGGTTCGCGAACTGGATCAGCACCTGATCGCGCTCGCGCTGATCGAGTTCGCCATGCAGCGCGAGCGCATGAAAGCCTTGCGCGCGCAGGACGTCGAGCAGATCGCGGCACTGCTGCTTCGTGTTGCAGAACGCGATCGTGCTGACCGGACGGTAGTGGTTCAACAGCAGGCCGACCGCGTGCAGTCGCTCGTCTTCGGTCACTTCGTAGAAGCGCTGACGGATCTTGCTGTCGTCGTGCCGCTCGGCGAGTTTGACTTCCTTCGGGTTTCGCAGGAATTGCTGGCTCAGCTTCGTGATGCCCTCCGGGTACGTCGCCGAAAACAGCAGCGTTTGCCGCTCTTTCGGGCATTGCCGCGCGACCTTCGCGATGTCGTCGAAGAAACCCATGTCGAGCATGCGGTCGGCTTCGTCGAGCACGAGCGTGTTCAGCGCTTGCAGCACGAGCGTGCCGCGTTCGAGGTGATCCATGATGCGGCCCGGCGTGCCGACCACGACGTGCGCGCCGTGTTCGAGGCTCGCGGTCTGCGGACGCATCGGCGTGCCGCCGCACAAGGTCAGCACCTTGATGTTTTCTTCCGCGCGCGCGAGTCGGCGAATTTCCTGCGTGACCTGATCGGCGAGTTCGCGCGTCGGGCATAGCACCATTGCCTGCGTGTCGAACTTGCGCGCGTCGAGACGCGCGAGCAGCGCCAGCGAGAACGCCGCGGTCTTGCCGCTGCCGGTTTTCGCCTGGGCGATCAGATCATGGCCGCCGAGCGCGATCGGCAGACTGGCGGCCTGGATCGGCGTCATTTCGACGTAACCGAGCTGCGTCAGATTCGCGAGCGTCGCGGGCGGTAGCGGCAGCTCGCTGAATGCGGCGCCGGCGGGGGTGGGACTGTTCATAGGGTCGTCTGTAGGAATCGCGATTACTCGGCCATCGGGCCTTGATCCGGGCGGCCCGGCAGCTGCTCGTACAGCACCTCGCCGTCGTCGCCGTCGAAACGCTCGACGTAGTTGCGCGCGCCGCACAGCGGGCAGCGGAACAGGAGCCCCTGGCCTTCGTTCTTGATGACGACGTCGGATTGCTCCCACTGCGCGCCGCAGGACTGGTTTCTACAGGTGAACACGTTGATTCTCCAACTGGATTCGATGATCGATCGGCTAGGTCGCACGCGCGGCCTTGCCGTGTATGGGGTGGTTGCGCCGGCGCTGCGTCGTGATGCGACAGCGTCGTTCGAAGGCCGGCGCGGCGTCAGCCGAGGTGCGTATGCCGCGGACGCGCCACGGCCACATCCATGTCGGTCAGGCCGTGCACGATGCCGCAGTCTTCGACCGGATGCTCGCCGTGGCATTGATCGCGCAATGTGGACAGTTGCGCTTTCAGCTGCTGCAGTTCTTCGATGCGCGTGTCGACGTGCGCGACGTGCTCGTCGATCAGCGCATGCATACCGCCGCAGCCGTTCGCCGGCGCGTCGGTCAGACGCAGCAATGCGCGGATTTCGTCGTGGGTCATGTCGAGCGCGCGGCAATTGCGGATGAAGCGCAGGCGCTCGACATGCTTTGCCGTGTAACTGCGGTAATTGGCTTCAGTGCGCTCCGCCTCGGGCAGCAGGCGCTCTTTCTCGTAGAAACGGATCGTTTCCGTCGTGCAATGGGCGATTTTCGCCAGTTCGCCGATTTTCATGACCCCCTCCTCCACGCGGCCTTGACCTTGTAGTGGCTTCAAGGTGTTTACTAGACCACAAATCGCACGAGGAAGCCACCAATGCCTGATACCAGCCGTATTGCCACGGACCGTCCGGAACTGGACGAAGCCTGTACGCACGGGGGTTGCGGCGACGTTGATGCGGGCCACGATCATGCTCATGGCAGGGGCACGGGTGACGGGTGCGGGCATGCGCATGGCGGTGAACATGCCTGTGGCGCCGACGTGGGCGGCGGTCATCGGCATGAAGGACATGATCATCACGATGGTCATGATCATGAGCACGGCCATGCCCATGATCACGCTGCTGGCGCTTGCTGCGCCTCTTCCACCGCGTTCGCGCCGGCGTCGCTGCGGCTGCCGCCTTCCGAAGCTGTCGGCGACGATCTGCGCACCGCAATCCGCATCCTGCAGATGGACTGCCCGACCGAGGAAGCGCTGATCCGCAAGAAGCTCGACCGCATGCCCGCTGTGCGAGGTATGCACTTCAACCTGATGCAGCGCGTGCTGACCGTGGTCCACGCGCCGGAGGCGCTCGAATCGGTTCTCGCCGCGCTGCGCTCGCTCGACTTCACGCCCGAACTCGCAAGCGACGCCGGCAGCGGTGCGAACGCCAACGCGGCACCCCAACCGATTACGGATGCCATGCGCAAGCCATGGTGGCCCCTGATCGTCGCCGGCATCGTCGCGGGGGCCTCAGAAGCCGCTGGCTGGCTCGGCGCGCCCACCTGGGTCGTGGCGGGTATGGCGATCGTCGCCATCGTCTCGTGCGGCCTCACGACGTATCGAAAGGGCTGGATCGCGCTGCGCAACGGCAACATGAACATCAAT
The DNA here is from genome assembly GCF_040948665.1 of Paraburkholderia sp. BR14320. Lineage (NCBI taxonomy): Bacteria > Pseudomonadati > Pseudomonadota > Betaproteobacteria > Burkholderiales > Burkholderiaceae > Paraburkholderia > Paraburkholderia sp. BR14320. The sequence goes on along the minus strand of NZ_JBFPKG010000067.1, from coordinate 11,876 downwards.
GCACTGATGAGCATCGCCGTGACCGGCGCGGCTTTGCTCGGTCAGTGGCCCGAAGCGGCGATGGTGATGGTGCTGTTCACGATCGCCGAGCTGGTCGAAGCGCGCTCGCTCGACCGCGCGCGCAACGCGATCGAAGGACTCATGCGACTTACGCCCGACGAAGCCAGCGTGCAGCAGCCCGATGGCGCCTGGCAGCTCGTTCGCGTCGACACGGTCGTGCCGGGGACGCTCGTGCGCGTGAAGCCGGGCGAGCGCATCGCGCTCGACGGCGAAATCGTCGCGGGCCGCTCGAGCGTCGATCAGGCGCCGATCACCGGCGAGAGCCTTCCCATCGACAAGGCGACCGGCGACGCCGTGTTCGCCGGCACGATCAACCAGGCGGGCTCGTTCGACTATCGCGTGACGGCGGCCGCCGGCAATACCACGCTCGCGCGCATCATCCACGCGGTCGAGGAGGCGCAGGGCACGAAGGCGCCGACACAGCGCTTCATCGATGAATTCGCGCGCGTCTATACGCCGATCGTGTTCGCGATTGCGCTCGCCGTTGCGCTGATACCGCCGATCGTATTCGGTGGGGCGTGGCACGCTTGGGTGTACAAGGCGCTGGTGCTGCTCGTGATCGCGTGTCCGTGCGCGCTCGTGATTTCGACGCCGGTGACGATCGTCAGCGGGCTTGCGGCCGCGGCGCGCAAGGGGATTCTGATCAAGGGCGGCGTTTACCTCGAACAGGGACGCAAGCTGACCCGGCTCGCGCTCGATAAGACCGGGACCATTACGCATGGCAAGCCGGTGCAGACGGAGTTCGAGGTGGTTGGCGATACGGGTGAAACGTTGCGATACCGCACGCTTGCGGCAAGTCTTGCGGGCCGCTCCGATCATCCGGTTTCGATCGCGATTGCTGCTGCCGCAAATGACGACGGCGTCGAACACCTGCACGTCGATGCGTTCGAAGCGATCGCTGGACGCGGCGTGCGCGGTGATATCGACGGTATCGGGTACTGGCTCGGCAATCATCGCTTGGTCGAAGAACTGGGCCGCTGCTCGCCGCAACTCGAAGCGCGTCTCGATGCGCTCGAACGGCAGGGCAAAACCGTTGTGATGTTCGCCGACGCGCAGCGCGTGCTCGCGCTGTTTGCGGTGGCTGACACGGTGAAGGACACGAGCCGCGCCGCCGTCGCCGAATTGCGGCGGCTCGGCGTCGGCACCGCGATGCTGACCGGCGACAACCGACACACCGCCGAGGCGATCGCGCAGCAGGTCGGCGTCGATGAAGCGCGCGGCGATCAGTTACCCGAGGACAAACTCGGCGCGATCGCGCAATGGTCCAGCGATGGCGCGACGGTCGGCATGGTCGGCGATGGCATCAACGATGCGCCCGCGCTCGCGCGCGCCGACATCGGCTTCGCGATGGGTGCGATGGGAACCGACACCGCGATCGAGACCGCCGACGTCGCGCTGATGGACGACGATCTGCGCAAGATTCCGGCGTTCATCCGGCTGTCGAAAGCGACGTACGCGGTGCTGGTGCAGAACATCTCGCTCGCGCTGGGCATCAAGAGCATGTTTCTCGTGCTGACGTTGATGGGCTTCGGCACGATGTGGATGGCGGTGTTTGCCGATGTCGGTGCGAGCTTGCTGGTGGTCGGGAATGGGTTGAGGTTGTTGCGCAAGTGAGTGGGCGTGCGAGGTTTACGCTCGTTGCGACCTCTACGTTGAACCGTCGCTCACGGCTGGTTGCGTCGACGCGCTTGCCAGCAGCTCATCGCTGTCGTCTTTCAGACCCACTCCCGTGAGCCTCAGCGTTCTCGCCTGCGTGAGCAGATAGTGCAGCTTGTGCGCGGCCTGGGGATAGTCGAGCCCTTCGGGGCGCACGTTCGAAATGCAGTTGCGCTGCGCGTCGCTGCAACCCACTTTCGGCGCGTACGTGATGTAGATGCCGAGGCTATCCGGCGAACTCAACCCCGGCCGCTCGCCGATCAGCATCACGACGATTTTCGCGTCGAGCAATTCGCCGATCTCGTCGCCGAGTGCGACACGTGCCTGACGCGCGACCACCACGGGACCGATGGTCCAATCGGTGAGCTTCGGATGTATTGCTTGCAGCAACGGTACAGCCTGCTTCGACGCGGCAAACGCCGATAGGCCATCACCGATCACGAACAGTACATCGTTCGATTGCGTTGGCAGGCGCGCAAGCGTCGTGCGACTCTCATCCGACAGACGCCGCCCAAGATCAGGTCGCCTCAAATAATGCTCGCGATCCGGCGCGGCGCTATGCACATCGAGCGTGTTGAAGCCTTGTTCCTGTAGTTGCGCGTGCAGCGCGTCCGCATCGAGCGGATGATGCACGGCGTCGCGTGCCTGCGCATGCGCGAGATTGAACGCGAGCAATGGCGCGGTCGGCAGGCTGTTACCGGCTCGGCCCAACGCGATGCGTGCCTGCGTAAACCGACGCAGCGCGTTCCACGGGTCCTTGTCGAGTGCATCGTTCTCGCTCATGCGATCCCCATCCAGTCGCGTGCGCCTTCGAGCAGCGGTTGCCGCGCCGATCCGCCGATCAACGCGCCGCGTTCGTCGATGATCTGCATCGACTCCAGCCATTCCTCGAATTCAGGCGCGCGCCGTAGACCGAGTACATCGCGCACGTACAGCGCGTCGTGAAACGACGTGCTCTGATAGTTGAGCATCACGTCGTCCGCACCCGGCACGCCCATGATGAAATTGATGCCCGCGACGCCGAGCAGCGTCAGCAAGTTGTCCATGTCGTCCTGATCCGCTTCCGCGTGATTCGTGTAGCAGATGTCGCAACCCATCGGCACGCCGAGCAGCTTGCCGCAGAAGTGATCCTCGAGACCCGCGCGCGTGATCTGCTTGCCGTCATACAGATACTCGGGGCCGATGAAACCGACCACCGTGTTCACCAGGAACGGCTCGAACTTGCGCGCGACCGCATAGGCGCGCGCCTCGCAGGTCTGCTGGTCGACGCCGAAGTGCGCATCGGCCGATAACGCGCTGCCTTGCCCCGTTTCGAAGTACATCAGATTGCTGCCGACGGTGCCGCGTTGCAGCGACAACCCCGCGTCGTACGCTTCCTGCAGTAGCGCGAGCGAGATGCCGAAGCTCGTGTTCGCTTTCTCGGTGCCGGCGATCGACTGGAACACCAGATCGACCGGCGCGCCTTTTTCGATCGCGGCGATCGTGCTCGTCACGTGCGTCAGCACGCATGATTGCGTCGGGACCTGATAGCGCTGGCGGAAGTCGTCGATCATCTGCAGCAGTTTTGTAATCGCGGCGAGGTTGTCGCTGGCGGGGTTGATCCCGATCAGGGCGTCGCCGCAGCCGTACATCAGGCCGTCGAGCATCGAGGCGGCGATGCCTTTGACGTCGTCGGTTGGGTGATTAGGCTGCAGGCGTACGGACATGCGGCCGGGTAAACCTACCGTGTTGCGAAAACGGGTGATGACCGGGCGTTTACGTGCTGCGGTGATCAGGTCCTGGTTGCGCATCAGTTTCGAGACGGCTGCGACCATTTCTGGTGTGAGGCCTTGGGTGATGCGGGTGAGTGCGTCAGTTTGGGTTGCGGTGCTCAGCAGCCAGTTGCGGAAGTCGCCTACCGTCAGGTGAGAGATTTCGGCGAAGGCTTGGGCCGAGTGCCCGTCGATGATCAGGCGGGTGACTTCGTCGGTTTCGTAAGGGATCAGCGGGTCGTTCAGGAAGGTGCGCAGCGGTACTTGTGCTAGCGCCATTTTGGCCGCGACCCGTTCTCCTTCGCTTGCTGCCGCAATGCCTGCGAGCTGGTCGCCCGAGCGTTGCGGGCTCGCTTTTGCGAGCAGGGTTTTCAGATCGGCGAAGCGGTACGTGCGACTGCCGATCGACTCCGTGTAGCTCATGTTTGCGGCTCCATCGCTTCGCGCGGACGCGGGTAGGAATGGGAACGGCGGTTAGATGCTGCGGGTTGCTTGCTGCTTGCTGCTGGTGGGACGTATTACACGATAGCGCCAAATTGGGGCAGCGTCACGTTGCGGGGTTGGTGCTGGTTACCGGTGCTGCGTCGGGCACTCCCGCTTGTGCGGGTGCGCAATGCGCGCTCAACAGGCGCTTAATCCGCTTGTCGTGGACCGCGTTAAATCCGCAGGTTTTGGTAAACGGCCGACACGCGCCGACGTGATACTTTGTCCGCATCCTCTCGCGCCAATTTTCTGCGGTCCAGCCAGTCATGCACGAATCAGATCATCGGGCTAGATACGAAACGCGACTCGCACGCGTGCTCGACCATATCTACGATCACCTCGACGAACCGCTCGATATCGGACGGCTGGCGGAGGTTGCCTGTTTGTCACCGTATCACTGGCACCGGATTTATCAGGCGATGGATGGCGAGACGGTTGCGACAACCGTGCGACGCTTATCCACAGCCGAACGCGTCGCTTGTTAACTATTACTACGTATACATATACAAATACTATAAAAACCAGAGAAGCAGGGCAGCCCGCGCAACGTATACGTGCACAGCGACAGCAACCTCCCCACAAGCAGGGGAAGAGAACAACAGCCCAGCCGCCTCACTCACCCCAACGGCAAACAAATCTCCGTAACCAACTCCGCCGGCGGCGTCTCCTTGGGACTATTCAAATACTCCTCAAGCACCGGCGCATCCGCCGCCTCTCGTCCAGACTGCACGAGCCAGCTCCCGTATAGCCACTCATAAGCCGCCCGCATATCGCTATACGGTCCAACATGCCGCAACACCGCATACTCCCCACCACGTATACGCGTGACAGAAACCGCCCCACCCACCCCAACACCCGCTGCCACTTCAGCCATCAGAGGCCCCGGCAACAACACCCCCGCCTTCGACCGCAACGCAGCTTCCTCAACCACCCCCGGATCATCGAAGTAAACCCCAATCATCCGCATCTGCCCCGCAAGCAGATTATGTTTCGCAAGCCACCCAAACAACGCATCAAAAGCCTTGCCGATCTGCATATAAGGCCCGACATGATCGACCGACAGAATCTCCATCGGCTCCACATAACGAATCACGACCTCACGAATCGTCGTCATCTGATCGTCTCCTGAGAGCGCCGGCCGAAACCGGCTATGAGTGCCTTCCCTTCGATACTGCGCCGGCGGCACGCCAAACACCGCGCGAAACGTCCGCGAAAACGACTGCAAACTGCGATACCGCGAACGCTCGGCGATCTGGGCAATCGGCATCGAACTATTCGCAAGAAACCCCGCCGCGCGATGCAACCGTACTCGCCATCCAGGACCTGAGGCACGAGACCGTTGCCTGTCTCGTTGCGACCGATGACGAGAGCTACACGTATAACATCCGGACTTGATGGCGGAGTTCGAGTCCATCATCGCAACGATTTCTCTCGACCAGCAGCAATTCAGCGCGGTCGTCTAGCCGATTCCTGACATAGTGGCTGGACATATTCCGTATGCAATCGGCTGGCGTTTGAGCAGCAATTGGCCGAGGGCGCACCTGCCTGCTCATGCTCAATGGTCTCTCGGCGATAACCGTTCAAACACCTACTTGACCGGCAAGCCGGGCATCGAGGCATCGACCTTGATGGCCTCGTGCTCGCGAAAGTAGTCGTCGACCGAGTTTTGGGCAACGAAGGCGCAAAACAAAGGACGTGAATAGCGGGCAGCCTTGCCATCATAAACCGGCTGTCGCGTATCGAAGCGGTCGGTGACTTCACGGCGGACGAAATCCATACCTTGCTACTGAACGACGCAGTTCGTACTCGTTTCCGCGAGAGCCCCAGCGACGCGGAGCAGACCGCCATCGTCCGGGATGAGCTTCTGTCGATTCATCGCGATACGGTCGAGAAGTCGAAGAAGCTTGAGAACGAATTGTCCGAGGAACGCACGCGCAAGGACGCGCTGGTCCAGCAGCTGGACTCGGCGTCGCGCTCGAGCGAGGCTGGACTATGGGCGTCGCCGGCGTTTACCAAACTGGAAATGCTCTTTACTCGAATTATTGGAGCAATCACCAGGACGACATCGTGAAGCAGGCTGTCGTCGCGCAGAGCCAGGAGTCCTTCGACGCCGTCGTTCTCCTCGTTCTCGTGCAATCCGAGAACTGAGAGGCGCAGCTCTTCAGAATAGCCTGCCAGGAATACGCGCTGGCCAAGTCGCGGCGTATCCCCAAGCACGACCGGTATCCGAGGAACCTCCGTCGGAAACGGCTCCTTCGGATTCAGCATCGCGATGTCCAGCTGGACCGGCTGCGAAAATCCCGGGACTTCTATGTTCATGGAGCAAAGCTGGACCGCATACTCTGCGACCGGCAAACCCTGGAACTTGCAGAATATTTTTAGCGCCGGGTCGATGTAATCGCTGTGCCGAATCGGGAACCGCCCGGTGACGACGTGCGCGGCCGTAATCACCTGACCGTTCGGAAGAAACGCAAAGCCTGAGCCCTCGCTGATTTTCTCGTCGCCAAGGAAGACCGTGACAGAGCAGCAGGCGGGTGAGATTCGATTGTAGAGTTCTTCGAGCATGAGGCATTCATAAGTGAGAGTTCAGGCTTCGTCTGGCGGCGTGGACTGAAGTCGTGCCGCGCGGCTGCGCTCGCCACCGTCAACGATTGCCGAGATTGTTCCCGCGGCTGGCATTGCGCCTCGCACGCATCTGCTCTACGAAGCGCGCGTTAGCACTGGGCCCCTCCGGTTTGGGCTTCTGCGGCGGAGCGGCAGGCGCTGGAACGATGATAGGTCCGTTCTGAATGCACAGCGCTTCTGCCTGTGGTGGACGTAGGACAACTCGATGGATTGTTCGTAACGCTTGGCTATCAATTAAAAAGACCCATAAATTTCTCAACTTATGGGTCCGTTTTTCTCAGGGTATGCGTCTATCTACACCAACCAACCCTTGTCGGGTGACACGCATTGTGAAAACCACGACTCTGATTTTATTGGTTTTTTTCACTAACGCTGTCGCAGTCTCCGAAGACTCATGACAGCTTTAGTGAAAGAAAGTCGGCATTCGCGCCACAGAACGTGAAAATTTCCGAGGACGCGCCGCTGAGCCCCGTACGACAAGGCGTTGCGAAGTGCCGCGCCGGAACGATTTCACCGTTAAGCGGCGTCCGCCTTTTCAGATAACGGCATCAGAGGCGCCTCGTGGACTCGTTGGCAGTATCCCCGAAGTTCGTACTTGCGATTCGTTAGACTGGCTTGCTCGCCTCCGTCACACCAGCGTCTGGTCACGTCCGGATTTTCACGGCGGGTTGGATGCCCGGCCGATCCAAAATCCCCGTTCTGACCGCGCTCCAGTTATAGCCAATGCATGGAGCGCATCATGAACCTCTCGCGTCGCTGTCTTGCCTGCCTGACTCTCTTCCAGCCTCGTCCGCAAATTCCAAGCCAGCAGTACTGTTGCAATCCAACATGCCAACGCGAGCGCCGACGTCGCTGGCAGCGCGAGCATGTTCGCAGCGACCCCGACTATCGGGAAAACCAGGCGCGGGCGCAGGCAGGGTGGAGAGCCCGCAATCCGGACTACTGGCGCCGGTACCGCGCCACGCACCCAGCTTACGTCGAACGCAATCGCTCTACACAGCGAGCACGCAACGCCTACAGACGCGTGGCCGCGGTTGCAAAAATGGACGCGTCAAACGCGGCGAATCCAATCGTCACAGGGTTCTACGTATTACGGCGGGCGCTTGGCGCCGGCGTTGCAAAGATGAACGCGTGCCTTGTCCATATCGCTGTCGTGTCGTGCCCCGACGAGGCACGACATCCGATTGCAAAGAGATGACCTGATCGACTTCGGGCACGCGCCTGCTACCTTGTTCCCATATCCCTTTCGTCGAGCGTTAGCACCGTACGCGGCTGTGTGATTCTTTAACGAGATTCGCCAACGTTGTTGTTCGGTCTAGCGTGTCTCGCGAGACATCGATGATTCTGCCCGGAGCAGGACCATGCCACCCGACAATGCAGCTACTGATGGTATTGCGCAGCACGCCGCAATGCGTGCGGTGGAATACGTGCGTATGTCCACCGAACATCAGCAGTATTCGACAGAGAACCAGCGCGAGAAAATACGCGAGTACGCTCGTCGGCACAATATCGAGGTCGCTGGCACGTACGCCGACGAAGGTAAAAGCGGTCTGCGTATCGATGGTCGGGAAGCGTTACAGCGATTAATCCGCGACGTCGAAAGCGGAGCCGCCGATTTTCAAGTCATCCTCGTGTATGACGTCAGCCGTTGGGGACGGTTCCAGGACGCTGACGAGAGCGCCTACTATGAGTATGTCTGCAGACGCGCTGGCATTCATGTCGCCTATTGTGCGGAGCAGTTTGAAAACGACGGTTCACCGGTCTCGACAATTGTGAAGGGCGTAAAGCGCGCAATGGCAGGCGAGTACAGCCGGGAACTGTCTACTAAGGTGTTCGCGGGTCAGTGTCGCCTGATCGAACTCGGGTTTCGACAAGGCGGCCCGGCCGGCTATGGCCTTCGCCGCGTCCTGATCGACCAACATGGGTTGATGAAAGGTGAACTGGCTCGGGGTGAACACAAGAGCCTGCAGACGGACCGGGTCATTCTAATGCCCGGCCCGGATAGCGAAGTCCGTATCGTCAATCTCATCTACAACTGGTTCATTGACGAATCGCTTAACGAGTATGAGATTGCCGGCCGCCTCAACGGTATGAATGTACGAACCGACCTAGGACGCGAATGGAGCAGAGCAACTGTGCGAGAGGTTCTGACGAACGAAAAATATATCGGCAACAACATCTACAACCGCGTTTCGTTCAAACTCAAGAAGGCCCGTGTAACGAACTCGCCGGATATGTGGATCCGGAAAGATGGAGCGTTTCAACCAATCGTCCCAGCAGAAGCCTTCTATACAGCGCAGGGCATCATGCGAGCGCGTGCCCGTCGCTACTCGAATGAGGAGTTGATTGAGCGCCTACGGAACCTTTACCGCGACCGCGGGTTCCTCTCTGGCGTCGTAATTGACGAAACGGAGGGTATGCCATCGACATCAGTCTACGTCTACCATTTCGGAAGCCTCATCCGTGCGTATCAAACCGTCGGCTTCACCCCGGGACGTGATTATCGCTACATCGAAACGAACCGCTTCCTCCGCCAGCTACATCCGGAAATCATCGAACAAACCGAGCGGCGAATTGCGGATCTCGGTGGAGCAGTACTGCGAGACACTGCGACCGACATGCTAACGGTGAACAGCGAATTTACGGTTTGCCTCGTGCTGGCGAGATGCCAGACGTACGATTCGAGTCATAGTCATTGGAAAATCAGGTTTGACACGAGTCTGCTGCCCGACATCACCGTCGCCGTACGACTCAATCACGCTAACTCCGGAGCGCTCGACTACTACCTGCTGCCGCGACTCGACTTTGCGCAAGCGCGCATCCATCTTGCCGAGAGAAACTCCATCGAGTTTGAGAGCTATCGGTTCGACACCCTTGAATATCTCTACGGAATGGCCGAACGGGCACGGTTGAGGAGAGCAGCGTGAACCATCGAAATAACGCTGGTTGTGTCCAGATGATCCCGCTGGAGCAAATCGAGGTCATCAATCCGCGGGAGCGCGACGCAAAGGTGTTTGCCGAGATCGTCAACAACATCCAACTTATCGGACTGAAGAAGCCGATCAAGGTTACGCCTCGGCGTACCGCTGATGGCGTGCAGAAGTACCTACTCGTCTGCGGAGAAGGCCGATTGAAGGCCTACCAGAAGCTCGGTGAACCAACGATTCCGGCCCTCGTTGTCGACGTCACCGACGAAGATGCATTCATCATGAGCCTCGCTGAAAATGTCGCACGACGGTGGTATCGCCCGCTCGAATTGCTGGAAGGCATCCGGCAACTTCAGGTTCGAGGGTACGGCGCAAAGACCATCGCGGAAAAAACAGGCCTTAAGCAGGAGTATGTGTACGGAATTCTGAAGCTGCTGAACGATGGTGAGGAACGGCTGGTAATTGCAGTCGAATCAGGTCGCATCCCGCTCACAGCTGCACTTATGATCGCGGGGGCCGGCGACAGCGACTCCGCAGTTCAGGCCGCGCTGCAGGAAGCATATGAATCAGGGAAATTGCGTGGCAAGAATTTAATGACCGCTCGCCGGATTATTGAACGAAGAAAAACTCTCGGCAGATCGTCCAACCGGATCATGTCCAAGAAGGCGACGGACATCACAACTTCCAGTCTCGTTCGTGCCTACCAAACCGAGGTTGCCCGTCAAAAGGCTATGGTTAGAAAATCAGAGTTTGCGCAGCAACGTTTAATGCTTGTGATAGGTGCGCTTAGGCAACTGTTCGCGGATGAAAATTTCGTTAATCTTCTGCGCGCGGAAGGTTTGGCTACCTTGCCAAAATATCTATCCGAGCGTGTGTGGTCGGGAGGGAGTACCGTATGACTGGTGTCACGCTGGGGTTCATTCCGGAACCGCTCCTGCTGGCCATTGATGACATACTCCCCTCTCGGAAACTGCCAGCGACTATCCTCGGATCAGCGAAATTCAAGCAGATAAAGGCGTCTATCGAAGAGATCGGCGTTATCGAACCGTTATCAGTAACACCCGAAGACAAGACTACCGGGCAACACGTCCTGCTTGACGGACACATTCGACTGCTTGCAATGCAGGAACTGCAGTTCCTAGAGGCCGTGTGCCTGATCGCCACGGACGACGAAAGCTATACATACAATAACCGCCTCAACAGGCTTCCAACGATCCAGGAACACTTCATGATCCGGAGAATGGTTGACCGTGGTGTATCTCCGGAGCGCATTGCGAAGGCACTTGCCGTTAATGTCACTTCGATCATCAAAAAGATGACGCTGCTCGAAGGCATCTGCGATGAGGCTGCGGAGTTGCTTGGCGACAGACAGTTCTCTGCAGAGCTGTCCAGGGTACTCCGAAAAATGAAGCCGACACGGCAAGTTGAATGCGTCGAACTGATGGTCGCTGCGAATAACGTGACGGTACGGTATGCCGAAGCGCTGCTGGTGGCCACACCGATCAGCTCGTTGATTGCCGGCAGGAAGCCCGCCAAGGTTAGCGGCATCACGTCCGAACAGATGCTCAAGATGGAAAACGAGATGAGCAACCTCCAGGAACAATACAAGCTCGTTGAGCAAACATACGGGCAGGACGTACTGAACCTCGTGCTCGCTAAAGGGTACCTAGCGAAACTGCTAGAGAACGAATCTGTCTGTCAATACCTGCGACGGCAGCATCCTGATCTGTTCTCCGAATTCGAGGCGATTGTTGCAACGATTTCCTTGGAGCAACAGCAGTTCGGGATCGCGAGTACAGCTAGTAATTTAGTTGCAGCGCCGAAGAAATCACGCGAGCGCGCAGGTGGTGACCCGCTCTCTGCAAGATGATCGGGCAGTCCGCGGTTCATCCGCGGCGTTGCCGCGTCCGATCAGCTATGAACGATAGCCCGCGAGCTACGGAGGTCCATTTCGTTGCTCGCAGTTACATGGATTGCTTCGCGCAACAATAACTCGAAGGGTTAAGCCCCGCGACTCATCGCTTTATGCCCTATAGATATCTTTATCTAATGCGCATGCGGTGAAATCCCAAACTCGATGGGTAAGTGTCGAGGCGCTGTCGTCGCGTTCCGTGCAATGACACACGTCGCCTAAAGATTTCAAGATTGACTTTCCGACGCCGTTATCAAATAGGTTAATCACCGATCGAATTGCCTATGAAATCCAGCACTAGGTGCTGGCAATGCTGGCGGTTATTGTAGACGCGATGCCTAGCAGCCTGCGGAAGTACCGCTGAAACGCGTCATCGCGCTGCGTTCGTGAAGCGTTGATAGAAGGAGCCCAACAACCCGATGGAGATTATGCGCGGCGCCGACACATTCACCGAGAGTCTGT
>NZ_JBFPKG010000066.1:0-34158 GCF_040948665.1 Paraburkholderia sp. BR14320 | reverse complement strand
CGTTCAGTCCGCTCGCCGAATTCGCGCCGTGGGGTGCGTTCGCCACGCTCAGCGCTGCCTTCGAACCGACGCGGCGCGCGTTCGGTCCGCTCGCCGAATTCGCGCCGTGGGGCACGTTCGCCACGTTCAGCATTGCCTTCGAAGCGACGCGGCCCGCGTTCGGTCCGCTCGCCGAATTCGCGCCGGGGGGTGCGTTCGCCACGCTCAGCGCTGCCTTCGAAGCGACGCGGCGCGCGTTCGGTCCGCTCGCCGAAATCGCGCCGGGGCGCGCGCTCGCCACGCTCAGCCGCGCCTTCGAACCGGCGCGGTGCGCCCGCGGCAGCCGTGCCCCGTTCGCGCGCGCCCGACCCTTCGGCACGCGGCGCGCGCGGCGCACCGGCGCCCGCCGGCTTCGCGCCGACCGGCCGCTTCGCGCCACCCTCGGCCTCGAAGGGTTTCGGCCCCGCTGGACGGGTCGGCTTACGCGCCGACGCGCTGCCGGGACGGACAGGGGCGCGTTCGGACGACGCCGGCCGCGGATGCTTCGCTGTTAATTTGATTCGCATGAAATCTCACACTGCGATCGCGCGCAGTAGTTCTGTCTCGACCTGAATTTGCAGGCGATTGTCCGACAGGCTGTGCCCTTCGAGCAGGAACACGTCCTCGACGCGTTCGCCGAGCGTATTGATCCGCGCCGAGGCGACGCCGACCCGGTGCTCGGCCAGCACGCGCGCGATCGAATAAAGAAGGCCCGGCCGGTCGTTCGCCGACACGGACAGGATGTAGTATTGGCCCCGCTCATCGGCCCGCAGGTCGACGCGCGGCGTAATCGGGAAGGTGCGCGACAGCCGCGACAGCCGGCCCTTCGACGGTCCCGGCAGCAAGGTGCCGTGGCCCGCGAGACGCGCGGTCAGCTCCTGCTCGACCAGATTGGCGATGTCGCGATAGTGCACGTCCTCTTCGGTGTGCGTGACGAGGAAGTTGTCGAGCGCGTAGCCGTGGCGCGTCGTGCTGACGCGCGCATCGAGCACCGACAGGCCGTTGCGGTCGAAATACGCGCAGATGCCCGCGAACAGATCGGGCTGGTCCTTCACGTAGACGAGCACCTGCAGCGCGTCGCCGATCGGCGACGGCCGCGCGCGCACGAGCGGCGTCGGCGTTTCGACGTGGCGGTACAGCACGCGCGTTTGCCACGCGATGTCCGCCGCGTCGTGGCGCAGGAAGTAGCCGACGTCGAGTTTGTCCCACAGCGCCCGTTGCGCGCCTTCTGGCACGGTTTCGAGACGCAGCAGCGCGAGCGCTTCTTCCTTGCGCGACTTCAGCTCCGAATGTTCGTCCGGTTGAGCGCCGCCCAGCACGGCGAGGGTGGTGCGGTAGAGGTCTTCGAGCAGCTTGCCTTTCCACGTGTTCCAGACCTTCGGGCTGGTACCGCGGATGTCGGCGACGGTCAGCAGATAGAGCGCCGTTAGACGCCGCTCGGTGCCGACCAGCTCGGCGAAGCGCTTGATCACTTCGGGGTCGCTGGTGTCCTGCTTCTGCGCGACCTGGCTCATCGTCAGATGCTGCTGCACGAGCCACACGACTAGTTCGCCATCCTCGCCTTCGATGCCGTGCTGCCGGCAGAAGCGCCGCGCGTCGGCCATGCCCAGCGTGGAGTGATCGCCCCCGCGGCCTTTCGCGATGTCATGAAACAGCGCGGCCACGTACAGGACCCACGGCCGGTCGAAGTTGGCGATCAACTGGCTGCAGAACGGGTATTCGTGCGCATGCTCGGCGATCGCGAAGCGGCGCAGATTGCGCAGCACCATCAGGATGTGCTGATCGACGGTGTACACGTGATACAGGTCGTGCTGCATCTGCCCGACGATGCGCCGGAAATTCAGCAGATAACGCCCGAGCACGCTGGTCTGGTTCATCAGGCGGAACGCATGCGTGATGCCGGCCGGCTGCTTCAGGATTTCCATGAAGAGCCGGCGGTTTTCCGGATCGCGCCGCCAATGCTGGTCCATCACATCACGGGCGTTGTAGATTGCGCGCAGCGTGCGCGCCGACAGACCCTTCACGCCGGGGGTGCGCTCGTAAAGCAGAAACGCTTCGAGGATCGCGTTCGGCTCGCGCTGGAACACGTCGTCGGACGTAATTTCGAGCATGCCCTGCTTTTCGACGAAGCGATCCGACAGCACGCGCGTGATGCCGCTCGTGGTCGGAAACAGCTGCGCCTCGATGTTCTGGATCAGGATCGTCGCGAGCTGCGTGACCGCTTTCGCGGCCCAGTAGTAACGGCGCATGAGTTGCTCGCTCGCGCGCTTGGTCGCGGTCGGCTTGAAGCCGAAGCTCTCGGCGACCGGCGTCTGCAGATCGAACACCAGGATGTCCTGACGGCGCCCGGCGATCACATGCAGCCGCGCGCGCAGCGCCTTCAGGAAGCCCTCGTTGCGGCGCAGTTCGCGCGCCTCGCGCTCGGTGATGAGCCCGCGCGCTTCGAGCTCGCGCCAACTGCTGCCGAACCCGGCCGCCTGCGTGATCCACAGGATCAGCTGCAGATCGCGCAGCCCGCCCGGGCTTTCCTTGATGTTCGGCTCGAGCGCGTACGGCGTGTCCTGAAACTTCGCGTGACGCTGACGCATTTCGAGGACCTTCGCCTGGAAGAACGCCTTCGGGTCGAGCACCGCACGGTAGCGTTGGGCGAAATCGTCGAACAGCGCGGTGCTGCCGGTGATGCGTCGCGCTTCCAGCAGCGAGGTACGCACCGTGACGTCGTTGGCCGCTTCCTCGAGGCATTGCGACACGCTGCGCACGCTGCTGCCGAGTTCCAGCCCGAGATCCCACGCGAGGCTGATGAAGCGCTCGATGCGCGCCTCCAGATGCTCGAGCCGCGTGTCGGGCAGCAGCACCAGGATGTCGATGTCGGAGTGCGGCGCGAGTTCGCCGCGCCCATAGCCGCCGACCGCGACCAGTGCGAGATCGTCGGGCAGCTCGCAGGTGTCCCAGGCGGCGCGCAGCGAATGGTCCGTGGCGCGCGCGAGCGCGGCCATCAACGCGTCGACGTTGGTGGCCGTTCGAAAGCGTTCCAGCAACTGGGCTTTGGCCACTTTGTAGTCCGCCTTGAGCGACGAGGCATGGGAGGGGGCGACGGCTGGAACGCTACTCATTGGCAGACGGAAGGTGAGGTCGGAATCGGTCAGGCGGTAGCCGCGACCACAGGCGGACGCGCGGGCGTACCGGCCGACACGGTCAGCACGTCGTAGCCGGTCTCCGTGACGAGCACGGTGTGCTCCCACTGGGCGGACAGGCTGCGGTCCTTGGTCTTGACGGTCCACTGGTCGGGCATCGTGCGGATGTCGCGGCGGCCGGCGTTGATCATCGGCTCGATCGTGAAGATCATGCCGGCCTGCAGTTCGAGCCCGGTGCCGGGGCGGCCATAGTGCAGGATTTGCGGGTCTTCGTGGAACACGGTGCCGATGCCGTGGCCGCAATATTCGCGCACCACGCTGTAGCCGAGGCCTTCGGCGTGCTTCTGGATCGCATAGCCGATGTCGCCGAGATGGGCGCCGGGGCGCACCTGGTCGATGCCGAGCCACATGCACTCGAAGGTAGCCTGCACGAGGCGCTTCGCCATGATCGACCCTTCGCCGACGATGAACATGCGGCTGGTGTCGCCGAAGTAGCCGTCCTTGATGACGGTGATGTCGATGTTCAGCGCGTCGCCGTTTTTCAGGGCCTTGTCGCCCGGAATGCCGTGGCAGATCACGTCGTTGACGGAAATGCAGGTGGCCTTCGGGTACGGCGGGTAGCCGGGCGGCTGGTAATTCAGCGGCGCGGGGACCGTGCCCTGGTCCTTCAGCATGTATTCGTGGCACAGGCGGTCGAGCTCGCCCGTCGTGACGCCGGCCTTGACGAATGGCGTGATGTAGTCGAGCACTTCGCTCGCGAGCCGACAGGCGACGCGCATCTTCGCGATGTCGTCTTCGTTTTTGATGGTGATAGCCATGGTTTCCTCGGAAGCCTTGCTGGATAAGGCTCGCTGGGTGTGACGGTGGCCTGGCGGAGGGCGTCTTCCGGACACGGCATGCCGGTCGATCGTCGACGATCCCCCGCGCGTGGCGGAATCGAGCCATTTTACAGCAGTGGGGGCGGGCTCGTTGCGCTGGATCGGGCGGTAATGGGCTAAAAGCGATCCAAATCGGCCGATTGGTGGGCCATTGGACGGGAAGCGGGGATTCGGGGCCTGGCTGTGCGCTGCGGTGCGGATGGCTATCGGCCGGTGGTTGGGTCGGTTGAGTCAGTCGATAGTCGCGTGCTATACTCTTTGGCTAAGTCGGTCCTAGTCCGTTTTTATTCGAACCAGGCAGAACCGGCTTCTCGCGGCAATTCGGTTGCTGGCGTCGTGAGTCAAAGAAAGCAGTATCAGGCAACCAATTCGCAAGCCGGCGCACCCAGGGTGCCGCCGCGTTCCAGCCAAAATAGAGGCGGGCGCGGCCGTACGGCAGCCGGCTTAAGACCCAACCCTCGTGGAGAATTTCATGGCAGTTACGATGCGTCAAATGCTGGAAGCAGGTGTCCACTTCGGTCACCAGACCCGTTTCTGGAACCCGAAGATGGCTCCCTTCATTTTCGGTCATCGCAACAAGATTCACATCATCAACCTCGAAAAGACGCTGCCGATGTACAACGACGCGCTGAAGTACGCGCGTCAGCTGGCATCGAACCGCGGCACGATCCTGTTCGTCGGTACGAAGCGTCAATCGCGCGACACGATCGCCCAGGAAGCGCAGCGCGCTGGCATGCCGTTCGTGAACGCACGCTGGCTCGGCGGTATGCTGACCAACTTCAAGACGCTGAAGGTATCGATCAAGCGCCTGAAGGACATGGAAGCAGCGCTGGAAGCCGGTGAAACCGAGCGCATGAGCAAGAAGGAAGCGCTGCTGTTCGAGCGCGAAATGGCCAAGCTGCAGAAGTCGATCGGCGGCGTGAAGGACATGGGCGGCATTCCGGACGCGATCTTCGTGGTTGACGTCGGCTACCACAAGATTGCCGTGACCGAAGCGAACAAGCTCGGCATTCCGGTCATCGCCGTGGTCGATACGAACCACTCGCCGGAAGGTGTGGACTACGTGATCCCGGGTAACGACGACGCCAGCAAGGCCGTCGCCCTGTACGCGGCAGGTGTGGCCGACGCGATCCTCGAAGGCCGTGCCAATGCGGTCAACGAAGTGGTCCAGGCAGCACGTGGCGGCGACGGCGACGAGTTCGTCGAGGTCAACCCGGAAGCGTAAGGCTGCCCAGTGTCCGACATAAAAGGGGGCTTTCTACAGGCCCCCTTTTTTTAAGCCGCGACGCTTGTAACAGATGTTGTAACGGACATCTGGCAGAGTGTCCGAGGTGGCGTGGCACGCGTCGCTCGCAAAAATACGCGAAAACGCTGAAACGAATTCCTGCCGCCGGCATCGAAGTGCGGGCGGCGTGTGACAGACAGAACTCAAGGAGCAAATGATGGCGGCAATTACCGCAAGCATGGTTGCAGAACTGCGCGCGAAGACCGACGCGCCAATGATGGAATGCAAGAAGGCGCTGACGGAAGCCGACGGCGATCTGGCGCGCGCTGAAGAGTTGCTGCGTGTGAAGCTCGGCAACAAGGCGAGCAAGGCGGCATCGCGTGTGACGGCTGAAGGCGTGGTCGCATCGTTCATCGGCGGCAACGCTGGTTCGCTCGTCGAGCTGAACTGCGAAACCGACTTCGTCTCGAAGAACGACGACTTCCTCGCGTTCTCGAAGAAGGTCGCCGAGCTCGTCGCAACGCAAAACCCGGCTGACGTCGCCGCGCTGTCGGCGCTGCCGCTCGACGGCTCGACCGTCGACGCAGTCCGTCTCGCGCTGGTCGGCAAGATCGGCGAAAACATGTCGATCCGCCGTTTCGTGCGCTTTGACACCGCGAACAAGCTGGCGGCGTACCTGCACGGCACGCGCATCGGCGTGCTGGTCGAGTACACCGGCGCGGACGAGCAGGTCGGCAAGGACGTGGCGATGCACATCGCCGCGATGAAGCCGGTTTCGCTGTCGTCGGACGACGTCCCGGCGGACCTGATCGCGAAGGAACGCAGCATCGCTGAACAGAAGGCGGCCGAATCGGGCAAGCCGGCTGAAATCGTCGCCAAGATGGTCGACGGCAGCGTGCAGAAGTACCTGAAGGAAGTGTCGCTGCTGAACCAGACGTTCGTGAAGAACGACAAGCAGACGATCGAGCAGATGCTGAAGGCGGCCAACTCGAGCGTGCAGAAGTTCGCACTGTTCGTGGTCGGTGAAGGCATCGAGAAGAAGCAGGACGACTTCGCTGCGGAAGTGGCCGCTCAGGTCGCTGCTGCAAAGCAACAATAAGCGTTACCTAAGCTTCACAGCTGTACCGTTTGGACCCGCGGCGAGGCAAGACCTCGCCGCGGTCGGCAGCACCGCAAGGCCGCGCACGGGTTGACCCTCGCCGCGTGGCCGCCGCTGGCGAACCCTTGGGTTCGCCAATTTGGCGGCGCTTGCCCGAATCAGCATTTCACCCCTACATTAGTCCCTTGTTGTTGCCCTGTTCTGCGCGATCTGGATACCTCTATGCCCACTGCCTATAAACGCGTCCTGCTCAAACTCTCCGGTGAAGCTTTGATGGGCGACGATGCCTTCGGCATCAATCGCGCGACTATCGAACGAATGGTGGCGGACGTGGCCGAAGTAGTCCGTCTCGGAACGCAGCTGGCCGTGGTGATCGGCGGCGGCAATATTTTTCGTGGCGTCGCGGGCGGCGCGGCGGGTATGGACCGCGCGACGGCCGACTACATGGGTATGCTCGCCACGATGATGAACGCGCTGGCGCTGCAGGACGCGATGCGCCATGCTGGCATCGAGGCGCGCGTGCAATCCGCGCTGCGCATGGACCAGGTCGTCGAGCCGTATATCCGCCCCCGCGCGATCCGCCAGCTCGAGGAAGGCAAGGTCGTGATTTTCGCGGCCGGCACCGGCAACCCGTTCTTCACGACCGACACGGCCGCTGCATTGCGCGGCTCGGAAATCGGCGCGGAAGTGGTGCTGAAGGCAACCAAGGTGGACGGCGTCTATTCGGCCGACCCGAAGAAGGATTCGAGCGCGACCCGTTACACCACGATCAGCTTCGACGAGGCAATCGGCCGCAATCTGCAGGTGATGGACGCGACGGCTTTTGCGCTGTGCCGCGACCAGAAGCTGCCGATCCGCGTGTTTTCGATCGTCAAACCCGGTGCGCTCAAGCGCATCGTGCTAGGTGAGGACGAGGGCACCCTCGTCCACGTGTAAACTTCGTTTACATTACATGGGCTTTGACGCGAGCCCGGGCCGCCGCATCGCGCGTGCCGGGCGGCTCGCACCGTTTTGAAGGTTCGGAGGTTTAAAAATGTCTGTGGCTGATATCAGGAAGGGCGCTGAACAGAAGATGCAGCGCTCCATCGACGCGTTCAAGAACGACCTGTCGAAGATCCGCACTGGCCGTGCGCACACGGGCCTGCTCGATCATATCCAATGCGACTACTACGGCTCGCCGGTGCCGATTTCGCAGGTCGCGAACCTGACGCTGATCGACGCTCGCACGATCGGTGTGCAGCCGTGGGAAAAGAAGATGGTCCAGGTCGTCGAAAAGGCGATCCGCGAGTCGGACCTCGGTCTGAACCCGGCCACGCACGGCGACGTGATCCGCGTTCCGATGCCCGCGCTGACCGAAGAGCGTCGCCGCGAACTGACCAAGGTGGTGCGCAGCGAAGCTGAAACGGCCAAGGTGGCCGTGCGCAACCTGCGTCGCGACGCCAACGAGCAACTGAAGAAGCTCGTCAAGGACAAGGAAATTTCTGAAGACGACGAGCGTCGTGCCGGCGACGACGTCCAGAAGCTGACGGACAAGTTCGTCGCTGAAATCGACAAGCTCGTCACGACGAAAGAAGCTGAGATCATGACGGTCTGACGCCGTTCGGCTCAGCCTTTCTGATTTCCACTTCTTTACTGGCATTACTGTCCCGACGGCCATGACCTATACCAGCTCAACCGTGCGCGTGCCTGAAGTCGCCGCGGTGCCGCGACACATCGCGATCATCATGGATGGCAACGGCCGTTGGGCCACCCAGCGGCGTCTGCCGCGCGTGGCGGGCCATACGCGCGGCGTCGACGCGGTGCGGGCGGCCGTCGAGGCGTGCGCGCGGCGGGGCGTCGAATATCTGACGCTGTTCGCGTTCAGCTCGGAAAACTGGCGCCGTCCGAACGAGGAGGTGTCGTTCCTGATGCGCCTGTTCGTCACCGCGCTCGAGCGCGAGATTGGCAAGTTGCACGCGAACGGCATCCGTTTGCGCGTGGTCGGCGACCTCGCGCGTTTCGACGACAAGATCCGTGATCTGATCAAGCGTGCGGAAACCAAGACCGCGCGCAATACCCGCCTTACGCTGACCATCGCCGCGAACTACGGCGGCCGCTGGGACATCATGCAAGCCACCCGCAAGCTCGTCGAGCAGGCGGCGGCGACCGGCAAACCGGTCGAGGTCAACGAGGACGCGTTCGCCGAGCATCTGTCGATGGCTTATGCGCCCGAGCCCGACCTGTTCATCCGCACCGGCGGCGAGCGCCGCGTCAGCAACTTCCTGCTGTGGCAGCTCGCCTACACCGAGTTCTATTTCACCGACACGTTCTGGCCGGATTTCGACGCCGACGCGCTCGGTCACGCCATCGCTTCGTACGCCGAGCGCGAACGCCGCTTCGGCCGCACCAGTGCTCAGCTCGAGCCGCAATCGCAGAACGTCGATTCGCTTCCATGCTAAAAACCCGTGTCATCACGGCGATCGTGCTGCTGGCAGTGTTCCTGCCTGTCACGCTGTTCGCGCCGGTCGGCGCGTTTGGCGCGCTGATCGCGTTCGTCGTCGTGTTCGCCGCGTGGGAGTGGGCACGCCTGCTGAAGCTCGGCGGCGCGGGTCCGGTTCTGTACGCGCTCGTCGCGGCACTCGGGCTTGTCACCAGCACGCGGCTGGGCATCGGCACCGAGCATGCACGGCCATTCTTTCAGGCGGCGGCGATTTTCTGGGTGATTGGCGGCCCATTCGTGCTGCTGCGCAAGCCCGTGCTCGCGCAGGGCGCCTGGCGCGCCTTTCTGTTTCTTGCCGGTATCGTCGGTTTCATCGCGTGCTGGCATGCTCTCGTCGCAGCACGCATGCTGGGTGTGCCGTTCGTGCTGTCGCTGCTGCTGTTGGTATGGCTCGCCGATATCGGCGCATACTTCTCGGGGAAGGCGTTTGGCAAGCACAAGCTGGCACCCGCCATCAGTCCGGGTAAAACCTGGGAGGGCGCAATCGGCGGCTGGTTGCTGGTCATGATCGTCGCGGCGGCGGCGATCTTTTTGCACGCGTTCGAGCCGACCCTGTATTCTGCGCTGCTGGCGCAACTGGGCGCGCTACGCACGGTGCTCGCGCTGACCCTGCTGGTGGTTTTCAGCGTGGTCGGCGATCTGTTCGAATCGATAATGAAACGCCAGGCCGGCGTCAAAGACTCGAGCGGCCTGTTGCCGGGGCACGGCGGCGTGCTCGATCGCATCGACGCGTTGTTGCCGGTGCTGCCGCTCGCGATGCTGCTGCTCGGCTAGAGAAAGAGATATGCAAAAACGTCTGACATTGCTCGGTTCCACGGGCTCGATTGGAGACAGTACGCTCGACGTGGTCGCGCGCCATCCCGAGCGTTTTTCCATTTACGCGCTGAGCGCGCATCGCAACGGCGACAAGCTCGTCGAGCAATGCCTGCGCTTCGCGCCCGAAGTGGCGGTGGTCGGCGACGCCGACACGGCCGCGAAGGTCGCCGCGAAGCTGCGCGATGCGGGCAGCAAGACAGAGGTCACATACGGACCGCAGGCGCTCGTCGACGTCGCGAAGAGCGAGGGCTGCGACACCGTGGTCGCAGCGATCGTCGGCGCAGCGGGTCTCGCGCCGAGCCTTGCCGCGGCCCGCTCCGGCAAACGCATCCTGCTCGCGAACAAGGAAGCGCTGGTGATGTCCGGCGCGATCTTCATGGACGCGGTGCACGACAACGGCGCGGTCCTGCTGCCGGTCGACAGCGAACACAACGCGATTTTCCAATGCCTGCCGCGCGAGGCATCGCTGCACGGCGGCGTTTCCAAGATCATCCTGACCGCGTCCGGCGGCCCGTTCCGCACGCGCGAACCGGCCACGCTCGTCGACGTGACGCCTGACGAAGCCTGCAAGCATCCGAACTGGGTGATGGGCCGCAAGATCTCGGTCGACTCGGCGACGATGATGAACAAGGGCCTCGAAGTGATCGAGGCACATTGGCTGTTCAATCTGCCCGGCGAGCGCATCGATGTGCTGATCCATCCGCAGAGCGTGATCCATTCGCTGGTGTCGTACGCGGACGGCTCGGTGCTCGCGCAGCTCGGCAACCCCGACATGCGCACGCCGATCGCGCACGCGCTCGCGTTCCCGGATCGTGTCGATTCGGGCGTCGCGCAGCTCGATCTCGCGGAGATCGCGTCGTTGTCGTTCGAGAAACCCGACTACGCGCGCTTCCCGTGCCTCGCGCTCGCGATGAAGGCGCTGGCTGAAGGCGGTGTCGCGAGCGCGGCGTTGAACGCCGCCAACGAGATCGCGGTGGAGGCGTTCCTCGCGCGCCGCATCGGCTTCATGGCGATTGCGCAGGTGGTCGACTCGGTGCTGAACGCATTGCCGAACCGCAGCGCGCACGCGCTCGAGGACGTCATCGAAGCGGACGCCGCCGCGCGCCGTGCTGCTACCGAATTCATCGCGCGTCTGCCCGACGGCGTTCGTCGCACGGAACGCGCCGTCCAGTGAGGCGTTTATGAATCTGCTGATCGAACTGCTCGCTTTCGCGGTTGCGATTGGCGTACTCGTGGTGGTCCACGAGTACGGGCACTACAGCGTCGCGCGTCTGTGCGGCGTGAAGGTGCTGCGTTTTTCGATTGGCTTCGGCAAGCCGCTGGTTCAGTGGGTCAGTCAGAAGACGGGCACCGAGTGGACGATTGCCGCGCTGCCGCTAGGCGGCTACGTGAAGATGCTCGACGAGCGCGAGGCCGGCCCCGGCTCGGTTCCCGACGCGGATCTGCCGCATGCGTTCAACCGCCAGTCGGTGTGGCGGCGCTTCGCGATCGTCGCGGCCGGTCCGGTCGCGAATTTCCTGCTTGCGATCTTGCTGTTCGCGCTCGTGTTCGCGACAGGCGTGACCGAACCGGCGGCCGTGATCGCGACGCCCGCGCCGAACACACCCGCCGCGCTGGCGGGCTTCGAGGGCGGCGAGACGATCGTCGGTGTGCGCACCGGCCATAGCGACGAGACCGAGCCGGTGCGCTCGTGGTCGGATCTGCGCTGGAAGTTGCTCGGTGCCGCGTTCGATCAGCAGCGCATCGTGCTCAGTGCAAAAGACGCGCACGGCACCTCCGATTTTCCGATGGACCTGCGCGGCATCGGCGAGAAAGACGTCGACGACGATCTGATGTCGCGCCTCGGCTTCGAGCCAGGTGGCGGCAAGCTGACGGTGGCCGGCGTGCAGGCGGGCAGCGCCGCGCAGAAGGCGGGGCTCGTCGCGGGCGACCGGCTACGCGCGATCAACGGTACGCCGACCGATAGTGCCGCGGCCTTCATCGCCTTTGTAAAATCGCACGCCGGCGTGCCGGTCACGCTGCGGGTGGAGCGCGGCGGCCGCGGCGGACATGCGGCCGGCACGCTCGAAGAGATCACGATCGTGCCGCAACTGCAGCGCGATGCGGCGAGCGGGCAGCAGATCGGCCGCATCGGCGCGGAGCTGGCGACCCAGGTGCCGTCGATCGACGTGCGCTACGGCCCGCTCGAGAGCCTACGCCTCGGCGCGCACCGCACGTGGGACCTCGCGGTGTACTCGGTGCGGATGTTTGGCCGGATGATCGTCGGCGAGGCATCGCTGAAGAACCTGTCCGGTCCGGTGACGATTGCCGACTACGCGGGAAAGAGCGCACGTCTGGGTCCTTCCGCGTTTTTGTCGTTCCTGGCCCTTGTCAGCATTAGCCTCGGCGTGCTGAACCTGCTACCAATTCCGGTATTGGACGGGGGTCATCTGTTATATTATTTGGTTGAAGCTGTGACCGGTAAAGTTGTCTCTGATCGCTGGCAACTCGTTTTTCAGAGGGCGGGTCTTGCCTGCATCGTCGCGTTGTCGGCGATTGCGCTGTTCAACGATCTGGCTCGTTTAATCCATTTTTAAAGTGTCCGGCGGCGTTCTCGAGGGCGGCCGCCAGGCCTGATGCAGCTATACACACTGGGGAAGCACGTTGTTCAAACCTCATCGCTTTGGTCCAAAGACGGTTATAGCCGCGGCGTTCGCCGCGCATGGGCTGGTTGCTCATGCAACGACGCCCTTCGTGGTGCAAGACATTCGCATTGAGGGATTGCAACGCGTCGAACCGGGTACGGTGTTCGCGTACCTGCCCATCAAACAAGGCGATACCTTTTCCGACGACAAGGCCTCTGAAGCGATTCGCGCGCTTTACGCGACGGGCTTCTTCAACGACGTCAAGATTGCAACCGAAGGCAACGTGGTGGTGGTGCAGGTGCAGGAGCGCCCGGCCATCGGCACGATCGACTTTGCCGGCATCCACGAATTCGAAAAGGACAACCTGATCAAGGCGCTGCGCGCGGTCGGGCTGTCGCAAGGCCGGTACTTCGACAAGGCGCTGGTTGACAAGGCCGAGCAGGAACTGAAGCGCCAGTACCTGACGCGCGGTTTTTACGCGGCCGAAGTCACCACGACGATCACGCCGATCGACCGCAACCGCGTCGGCATCCTGTTCTCGGTGGCCGAAGGTCCGAGCGCGAAGATCCGCCAGATCAACTTCATCGGCAATAAGACATTCAGCACCGGCACGCTGCGCGACGAAATGCAGTTGTCCACGCCGAACTGGTTCTCGTGGTACACCAAGAACGACCTGTACGCGAAAGACAAGCTCACCGGCGACCTCGAGAACCTTCGCTCGTTCTACCTGAATCGCGGCTTCCTCGAGTTCAGCATCGAATCGACCCAGGTGTCGATCTCGCCGGACAAGAAGGACATGTACCTGACCATCACGCTGCATGAAGGCCAGCCGTACACGATTTCGAACATCCGCCTCGCCGGCAATCTGCTCGACCGCGAAGCCGAGCTGAAGAAGCTCATCAAGATCAGGCCGGGCGACCGCTTCTCGGCCGAAAAGCTGCAGGCCACCACGAAGGCGATCGTCGACAAGCTCGGCGAATACGGTTACGCGTTCGCGACCGTCAATGCCCAGCCGCAGATCGACCAGAACAACCACACCGTCGACCTGACGCTGCAGGTCGACCCGAGCCGTCGCGTGTACGTGCGCCGCATCAACGTAGTCGGGAACACGCGCACGCGCGACGAAGTGGTGCGCCGCGAAATGCGCCAGCTCGAAAGCTCGTGGTTCGATTCGAACCGCCTCTCGCTGTCGAAGGACCGTATCAACCGTCTCGGCTACTTCACCGACGTCGACGTGACCACGGTGCCGGTCGAAGGCACGCCCGACCAGGTCGACATCGACGTGAAGGTCGCCGAAAAGCCGACCGGCGCAATTACGCTCGGTGCAGGTTTCTCGTCGACGGACAAGGTGGTGCTGTCCGCTGGTATCTCGCAGGACAACGTGTTCGGCTCCGGCACGAGCCTCGCGGTGAACATCAATACTGCGAAGACGTACCGTACGCTGACGGTCACGCAGGTCGACCCGTATTTCACGGTGGACGGCATCAAGCGGATCACCGACGTCTACTACCGTACCTACCAGCCGCTGTACTACTCGACCGATTCGAGCTTCAAGATCGTCACGATGGGCGGCGACCTCAAGTTCGGCATTCCGTTCTCCGAAGTCGATACCGTCTACTTCGGCGCGGGCTTCGAACAGAACCAGCTGGACGTCGATGCAAATACCCCGGCTTCATATAAGCAATACGTGAATGACTTCGGCCGGGTGTCGAACAACGTGCCGCTTACGGTTGGCTGGTCGCGCGATGCGCGCGACAGCGCGCTCGTGCCAAGCCGCGGCTACTTCGCGCAGGCGAACGCGGAATACGGCACGCCGATCGGCGGCACCCAGTACTACAAGGCCGACATCAACGCGCAGTACTATTACTCGTTTGCGCGCGGCTTTGTGCTGGGCTTCAACTTCCAGGGCGGCTATGGTAACGGCCTTGCTGGCAAGCCTTATCCTATCTTCAAGAACTATTACGCGGGCGGTATCGGTTCGGTGCGTGGTTACGAGCCGAGCTCACTGGGTCCGCGTGACAAAACGACCGGCGATCCGATCGGCGGCTCGAAGCTGCTGGTGGGCAATATCGAGTTGACGTTCCCGCTGCCAGGCACCGGCTACGACCGCACGCTGCGTGTGTTCACCTTCCTGGACGCTGGTAACGTCTGGGCGGACGCGAGCACGGCAGCGACGTCGACTGGCGCGAACGGCCTGCGTTACGGCTACGGTGTGGGTCTCGCATGGATCTCGCCGATCGGCCCGCTCAAGTTGAGCCTTGGCTTCCCGCTCACGAAGCACACGGGCGACCAGTATCAGAAGTTCCAGTTCCAGATCGGGACAGCGTTCTGATTGGGGCGACGGGCGCTCCCGGCGGCCGGCTGCGGCGGCGGGTGCTCCCGGCGGCGAGCCCGGCCAAACTACAGTATCGAGAGGATGACTTTGCTAACCGGTATGTTTTCGAAACGTGTAGCGTGCGCATTGGCGCTGGCAATGACCCTCGGGGTCGGCATGGCGCACGCGCAGGAGGCGAGAATCGCCGCGGTGAATTCCGACCGCATCCTGCGCGAATCGGCTGCGGCGAAAGCCGCGCAGCTGAAGCTCGAGGCCGAATTCGCGAAGCGGGACAAGGATCTGGCCGACATGGCGCAAAAGCTCAAGTCGATGTCCGATGCACTCGACAAGAATGGCGCGACAATGTCAGCGACCGATCGCGCGCAGAAGCAGCGCGACCTGTCGCAGCTCGACTCGGACTTCCAGCGCAAGCAGCGTGAGTTCCGCGAAGACCTGAACCAGCGCCGCAACGAGGAACTCGCGGCGGTGCTTGATCGCGCGAACAAGGTCATCAAGCAGATCGCCGAAACGCAGCACTATGATCTGATCGTGCAGGAAGCCGTGTATGTGAGCCCGCGCATCGATATCACCGACCAGGTGCTAAAGGCACTGGCGGCATCGGGCAACTAAGGGCAACCGGGGGCGGCGTACGGTCGCCCCGCGCGCGTTGGCGCGCGCCCTCGCAATGATTGAACAGGTTGGAGACAGGATAGGCATGGCATTTAAGCTCGAGGACATCGTCCAGCGGTTCGGCGGTGAGGTTGTCGGTAACGGGTCGCAGCGCGTGAGCAGTCTCGCGCCGCTCGACCAGGCAGGCCCGGACCAGTTGGCGTTCCTCGCCAATCCGAAATATCTGTCGCAAGTCGAAACGACCCGCGCCGGCGCGGTGCTGATCAATGCCGGCGACCTCGAGAAGCTCGCTTCACGCGAAGGTCGAAACTTCATCGTCACGCCGAATCCCTACGCTTACTTTGCGCGCGTCGCGCAAACCTTCATCGAGCTCGCCGCGCCGAAGCCCGTCCCCGGCGTGCATCCGAGCGCAACCATCGATCCTTCCGCGCAGGTCGCCGCGAGCGCGGTGATCGGTCCGCGTGTCACCGTGGAAGCGGGCGCGGTGATCGGCGAGCATGCGCGGCTCGACGCCAACGTCGTGATCGGCCGCGGCACGCATGTCGGCGCGAACGCGCATCTGTATCCGAACGTGACCGTGTACCACGGCTGCAAGCTCGGCGAGCGCGTGATCGTGCACGCGGGCGCGGTGATCGGCTCGGACGGCTTCGGCTTCGCGCCCGACTTCGTCGGCGAGGGCGATGCGCGCACCGGCAGCTGGGTGAAGATTCCGCAGGTCGGCGGCGTATTGATCGCGAACGACGTCGAAATCGGTGCGAATACCACGATCGACCGCGGCGCGATGGCCGACACGATCATCGAGGAGTGCGTGAAGATCGACAACCTCGTGCAGATCGGCCACAACTGCAAGGTCGGCGCCTACACGGTGATCGCGGGCTGCGCAGGTATCGCTGGCAGCACGACCATCGGGCGTCACTGCATGATCGGCGGCGCGGTCGGCATTGCCGGACACGTGACGCTTGCCGATCATGTGATCGTCACCGCGAAGTCGGGCGTGTCGAAATCGCTGCTGAAGCCCGGCATGTACACGAGTGCGTTCCCCGCCGTGAACCACGCGGACTGGAACAGGAGCGCGGCGCTGTTGCGCAATATCGACAAGCTTCGCGATCGCATCAAGGCGCTGGAGAGCGCCGCCGCCGACAAGGCCGGCAGCGCCACTGACGGCGCCGCAGGTCAACCCGCAGGCAACAAGATCTGACAGATATCCCGGCGACCCACCGGCACCGCGTAAAATAGTGGTCGAGCATCATGAAGCAAAGCCGGTGGCCGTGACCGGGTGGCACGGCCACCGGTCATCCAAGGCGCCGGTCGCGCGCGTTTTCAACCCACCTGCACCAGCATCCGCAGTCATCATCGCGCAGTCAATGCGTGAGCAGAAACACCATGAGCACCGAAAAAATCAATCTCGACATTCATAAGATTCTCACGCTGCTGCCGCATCGTTATCCGATCCTGCTGGTCGACCGGGTGCTCGAACTCGAACCGCACAAGAGCATCAAAGCGTTGAAGAACGTGTCGATCAATGAGCCGTACTTCCAGGGACATTTCCCGACGCGGCCGGTGATGCCAGGCGTGCTGATCCTCGAAGCGCTCGCGCAGACCGCGGCGCTGCTGACGTTCTCGGAAGAGCCGAGCGATCCGTCGAACACGCTGTACCTGTTCGTCGGCATCGACAACGCGCGCTTCAAGCGCGTGGTGGAACCGGGCGATCAGCTGATCCTGAACTGCACGTTCGAGCGTCACATGCGCGGCATCTGGAAGTTCAAGGCGCGCGCCGAAGTGGATGGCGTCGTCGCGGCTGAAGCCGATCTGATGTGCGCGGTGCGTCACACGGACAAAGACGCGTGAAGCCGGCGTCCGGGCAGATCGCGGCGCGGCACGGCAAGTGCGCGGCGGCCCCGGCGTCAAGGCCATTCACACAACGCAACAGAATCAGAAGCGAGGACGCATGAGCAGGATCCATCCCACCGCGATCATCGAAGCGGGCGCGCAGCTCGACGAATCCGTCGAAGTCGGGCCCTATGCGGTGATCGGCGCACACGTGACGATCGGTGCGCGCAGCACGGTCGGCTCGCACAGCGTGATCGAGGGCTATACCACGATCGGCGAAGACAACCGCATCGGCCATTACGCATCGGTCGGCGGCCGTCCGCAGGACATGAAATACCGTGACGAGCCGACCAGGCTCGTGATCGGCAACCGCAACACGATCCGCGAATTCACCACGATCCACACCGGCACGGTGCAGGACGCGGGCGTCACCACGCTCGGCGACGACAACTGGATCATGGCCTACGTGCACATCGGTCACGACTGCCACGTCGGCAGCAACGTGATCCTGTCGAGCAACGCGCAGATGGCCGGCCACGTGACGATCGGCGACCACGCGATCATCGGCGGCATGTCGGGCGTGCATCAGTTCGTGCGCATCGGCGCGCACGCGATGCTCGGCGGCGCGTCGGCGCTCGTGCAGGACGTGCCGCCCTATGTGATCGCTGCGGGCAACAAGGCCGAGCCGCACGGCATCAACGTCGAAGGGCTGCGCCGCCGCGGTTTCTCGGCTGACGCTATCTCGGTGCTGCGCTCCGCATATCGCGTGCTGTACAAGAACGGCCTGTCGCTCGAAGAAGCGAAGGTGCAATTGAAGGAACTCGGTTCGGCCGGCGGTGACGGCGACGCCCCGGTGCAGACGCTGCTCGCGTTCGTCGAAGCGTCGCAGCGCGGCATCATCCGCTAACCGATGACGTTGCAACCCAGTCCGCTGCGCGTCGCGATGGTGGCCGGCGAGCCGTCCGGCGACCTGCTGGCCGCATCGCTGCTCGACGGTCTCGCCAGCCGGTTGCCGGCCGCCACGCAGTACTACGGCATCGGCGGTCCGCGCATGATGGCCACGGGCTTCGACGCCCACTGGCCGATGGAAAAGCTGACGGTGCGCGGCTATGTCGAAGCACTGCGACACATCCCCGAAATCCTCGGTATCCGCAACGAGCTCAAGCGTCAATTGCTTGCCGAGCCGCCGTCCGTGTTCGTCGGTGTCGACGCGCCCGACTTCAATTTCGGGCTCGAGCATGCGCTGCGCGACGCCGGCATTCCGACCGTGCACTTCGTCTGCCCGTCCATCTGGGCATGGCGTGGGGGGCGCATCAAGAAGATCGCCAAGGCGGTCGACCACATGCTGTGCGTGTTCCCGTTCGAAACCGCGCTGCTCGAAAAGGCGGGCGTCGCGGCGTCGTACGTCGGGCATCCGCTGGCCGATCAGATTCCCCTCGAACCCGACACGCTCGGCGCGCGCCGCGCGCTCGGTCTCGCGGAAAGCGGGCCGGTGATCGCGGTGCTGCCGGGCAGCCGGCGCTCCGAGATCGACCTGATCGGCCCGACGTTCTTCGCGGCGATGGAGATGATGCAGCACCAGGAGCCCAGCGTACGCTTCGTGATGCCGGCGGCCACGCCCACGTTGCGCGCGCTGCTGCAGCCGCTCGTCGATGCGCACCCGGGCCTCGCGCTGACCATCATCGACGGCCAGTCGCAACTCGCGATGACCGCCGCCGACGCGATTCTCGTGAAGAGCGGCACCGTCACGCTGGAAGCCGCGCTGTTGAAAAAGCCGATGGTGATTTCGTACAAGGTGCCCTGGCTAACCGGCCAGATCATGCGCCGCCAGGGCTATCTGCCGTACGTGGGCCTGCCGAACATTCTGGCCGGGCGTTTCGTGGTGCCGGAGATCCTGCAGCACTTCGCGACGCCGCAGGCGCTCGCCGAGGCGACGCTGAAACAGTTGCGCGACGAAGCGAACCGGCGCACGCTGAAGGAAATCTTCACGGAGATGCACCACGTGCTGAAGCAGAACACCGCGCAGCGCGCGGCCGAAGTCGTGGCGAGCGTCGTCGAGCAACGGGCGGGGCGGCCATGACCCCGCCGCGCGCGCCTCGCCGCAAGACTGCGGCCGCCGTTCGGGTCGTCGCGCAAGCCGGCCTGAACTTCGAAAGCGCCGACGACATCGTCTGCGGCGTCGACGAAGCAGGGCGCGGACCGCTGGCCGGACCGGTCGTCGCGGCGGCGGTGATTTTCGATCCTGCGAAACCGATGATCCGCGGCCTCGACGATTCGAAGGCGCTCACCGCGCTCAAGCGTGAAGCGCTGTACGAGAAGATCGTCGATCGCGCGCTCGCGTATTGCATCGCATCGGCGACGGTCGAGGAAATCGATTCGCTGAACATCCTGCACGCGACAATGCTCGCGATGAAGCGCGCGGTCGAGGGCTTGTCGGTCGTGCCGACGCTCGTGAAGGTCGACGGCAACCGTTGCCCGACGCTCAGCATCCGTAGCGAAGCGGTGATCGGCGGCGACGCGCTCGTGAAGAGTATCTCGGCGGCGTCGATTCTCGCGAAGGTCGCGCGCGACCGCATGCTGCTCGAGCTGCACGAGGCGTATCCCGTGTATGGCTTCGACGCGCACGCCGGTTATGGTACGCCGCAGCATCTCGCGGCGCTGCGCGATCATGGGCCGTGCGAGCATCATCGGCGCTCGTTCGCGCCGGTGCGCGAAGCGCATCTGCGGCTCGGCACAGGCGTGCCGCTGCCATCGGCGGACGCCGTCATCGTGGCCGACGCGCTGCTGCTCGACGACGATGCATTCGGCGACGCCGGCCTCGCGTGACCAGCGCCATCAGCACGGCTCGAACGCGGTTCGCGCTCGAGCGCCGCTGATTCCCTACTGATTTGCCACTGATCCCATTTCCATTTCTCACCGCCTTCGCTGCCTGTGAAAGCCATCACCTCGCGGGACAATCCGCTCTACAAGCGCCTGAAGGCACTGGCCGGCTCGACGCATCAACAGCGCCGCAGCGGCCATGCGCTGCTCGAGGGCTTCCATCTTGCGAGCGCGTATCTCGACGTCGCCGGTCAGCCGGAGCTCTGCGTCGTCACCGACGGCGCGCTGCGTCACGACGAAGCGCAGGCGATCGTCTCGCGCATCGACGAGCATCGGCTCGTGACGCTGCCGGATGCGTTATTCGGACAGTTGTCGAATGTGGTGCATGGCGTCGGGATTCTGCTGCTCGTCGAGAAGCTGGACGCGCCGCTGCCCGAGCGCGTCGAGCAAAACTGTCTGGTGCTCGACGGCGTGCAGGACGCGGGCAATGTCGGCTCGATTCTGCGCAGTGCGGCGGCCGCGGGCATCGAACACGTGTTCTGCGCGCCGGGCACGGCCTACGCGTGGTCGTCGAAGGTGCTGCGCTCCGGCATGGGCGCGCACTTCCTCTTGCAGATTCATGAGGATGTCGACGCGAGCGCGTTGATCGAACGTCTTGCGGTCCCGATCGTCATCACCGATTCGCACGGAGCTGAACCGATTTATGACTGCGACCTGAGCGGGCCGCTTGCGTGGGTGTTCGGCAACGAAGGGGCGGGCGTGTCGCAGGTGTGGCGCGATGCCGTATCGTTGCGGGTGACGATTCCGCAGCCTGGCGGCATGGAATCGCTGAATGTGGCGGCCGCGGCGGCCGTCTGCGTGTTCGAGCAGTGCCGGCAGCAGCGCGGCCGTAAAAAGTAGACGTCAGTGGCGTTGCGCGGGCGCTGGCCCGGCAACGCAACGCCTGCTCCGCGGTCGCTCAATACGACGGCCGATCCAGCTTGATCTCCTGCAGGATCGTCGTCGCGATCTCCTCGATCGACTTGTGCGTCGACGACAGCCACTTGATCCCCTCGCGCCGCATCATGGCTTCTGCTTCGTTGATCTCATAGCGGCAGTTTTCCAGCGCCGCGTACTTGCTGCCCGGCCGCCGCTCGTTGCGGATCTCCGACAGCCGCTGCGGATCGATCGACAACCCGAACATCTTCTGCCGATGCTCGAGCAGCGGCGTGGGCAGCTTGCCGCGCTCGAAATCTTCGGGAATCAGCGGATAGTTCGCCGCTTTCACGCCGTACTGCATCGCCAGGTAAAGGCTCGTCGGCGTCTTGCCGCTGCGCGACACGCCGACGAGGATCACGTCGGCGTCCGCGAGATTGCGGTTCGATTGACCGTCGTCGTGCGCGAGCGAGAAATTGATCGCCTCGATGCGGTTCTTGTACTCCTCGGTGTCCGCGTTCTGGTGGCCGCGGCCCATCGCGTGGCTCGACTTCAGCTCCAGCTCCTGCTCGAGCGGCTCGACGAAGGTTTGGAACATGTCGAGCACGAGTGCGTTCGAATCCTTCACGATCTGATTCGACGAGCTATCGACGAGCGTGGTGAACACGATCGGACGACGGCCGTCCTGCACGACCGCTTCGTTGATTTTTTCGAGCGTTGCGTAGGCCTTCTCGGTCGAGTCGACGAATGGCACGCGGACCAGGCGGAATTTCTGGTCGAACTGGGAGAGGATCGAATGCGCGAAGGTTTCGGCAGTGATCCCGGTACCGTCTGAGACGATGAATACGGTGGGCGGCATCAGTGGGGCTGTGAAGGTGAAAGGCAAATGAGCCGGCAAAGCGCGGCACTAGAACGCGCTTGGATCGAACCGCAGCGGCGCGCGGCCGGCCTCGCAAAAGCCCGCTGGCTGGGCCGGGGCGCGATTCGAGACGCAATTCTCGACCGACCGCCACATTTGGGGAGTCGGCACGGTAGAATAGCGGCAACCTGTTGGATAAGCAATTGCAGGCGATTGGCCGCTAAATTACTGCGAACGGTCGTTCAACCTCACGTCATCTGACCTGAACATGCGTTGAACGCAAGAGATCGAGCGGTAAGTGCGTTGATTGGCGTTCTTCGCCGCCGTCTCCGTCATGCACGCGCCGGTGTCCCCATGCAACGCATTCGAGCCTTAACAGCGATTGCTTATCTAACAGGTTGTGCAAGACACGGGGTCGAGCTTCCAATGGGCTGCCCGTGTTCAAGCCCACTTGCACAGTCGTGAATTTCTTTCACACTTAGGGGCTTGTATGACTAACGCAGTTACCGTCGCAAAGGACAAGGCGTATGTAGTTCCGTTCGAGCAGTTGCGGATGACCGACGTGGAAATCGTCGGCGGCAAGAACGCGTCGCTGGGCGAGATGATCAGCCAGCTCGCGGAAGCCGGTGTGCGCGTGCCGACCGGCTTCGCGACCACCGCGCTCGCGTTCCGTGACTTCCTGCAGCACAACAACCTGACCGAACGCATCGCCAAACGTCTCGAGACGCTCGACGTCGACGACGTGAAGGCGCTCGCCGAAGCGGGCAAGGAAATCCGTCAATGGATCGTCGACGCACCGCTGCAGCCGCAGCTCGAAGCTGACATTCGCGCGGGGTTCGACACGCTGCAAAAGAGCTCGCCCGAAGAGCTCTCGTTTGCCGTGCGTTCGTCCGCGACCGCGGAAGACCTGCCCGACGCATCATTCGCCGGTCAGCAGGAAAGCTATCTGAACGTGGTCGGCATCGACGACGTGCTCGATCGCATGAAGCACGTGTTCGCGTCGCTGTACAACGACCGCGCCATCTCCTATCGCGTCCACAAGGGCTTCACGCATGCTGAAGTCGCGTTGTCGGCGGGCGTACAGCGCATGGTGCGCTCGGACGTCGGCGCAGCGGGCGTGATGTTCACACTGGATACCGAATCGGGCTTCAAGGACGCTGTCTTTATCACGTCGAGCTATGGCCTCGGCGAAACCGTCGTGCAGGGCGCGGTGAATCCGGACGAGTTCTACGTCTTCAAAACCACGCTCGCGCAGGGCAAGTACCCGATCATCCGCCGCTCGATCGGCTCGAAGCTGATCAAGATGGAGTTCACGAAGCCGGGCGAGCCGGGCCGCGTGAAGACCGTCGACGTCGCGCACGAGCAGCGCAACCGTTTCTCGATCACCGACGAAGACGTGATCGAACTCGCGAAGTACGCGGTCATCATCGAGAAGCACTACCAGCGTCCGATGGACATCGAGTGGGGCAAGGACGGCCGCGACGGCAAGATCTTCATCCTGCAGGCGCGTCCGGAAACGGTGAAGAGCCAGGGCGGCGGCAAGGCCGAGCAGCGCTTCAAGCTGAAGGGCCAGTCGAACGTGCTGGCAACGGGCCGTGCGATCGGTCAGAAGATCGGCGCGGGTCCGGTGCGCGTGATCCACGATCCGTCGGAGATGGACCGCGTGCAGCCGGGCGACGTGCTCGTCGCCGACATGACCGACCCGAACTGGGAGCCCGTCATGAAGCGTGCGTCGGCGATCGTCACGAACCGTGGTGGCCGCACCTGCCACGCGGCGATCATCGCGCGTGAGCTGGGCGTGCCGGCGGTGGTCGGCTGCGGCGACGCGACCGACGTGCTGAAGGACGGCGCGCTCGTCACGGTGTCGTGCGCGGAAGGCGACGAGGGCAAGATCTACGACGGTCTGCTCGAAACCGAAGTCACCGAAGTGCAGCGCGGCGAACTGCCGGCGATTCCGGTGAAGATCATGATGAACGTCGGCAATCCGCAGCTCGCGTTCGACTTCTCGCAACTGCCGAACGCAGGTGTGGGTCTCGCGCGACTCGAATTCATCATCAACAACAACATCGGCGTGCACCCGAAGGCGATCCTCGAGTACCCGAACGTCGATCAGGACCTGAAGAAGGCGGTCGAAAGCGTCGCGCGCGGTCACGCGTCGCCGCGCGCGTTCTACGTCGACAAGCTGACCGAAGGCATCGCGACGATCGCGGCGGCGTTCTATCCGAAGCCCGTCATCGTGCGTATGTCGGACTTCAAGTCGAACGAGTACAAGAAGCTGATCGGCGGTTCGCGCTACGAGCCCGACGAGGAAAACCCGATGCTGGGCTTCCGCGGCGCATCGCGCTATATCGCGGAAGACTTCGCCGAGGCGTTCCAGATGGAATGCGTCGCGCTGAAGAAGGTGCGTGAAGAGATGGGCCTCGACAACGTCGAGATCATGGTGCCGTTCGTGCGTACGCTGAAACAGGCGGAGCGCGTGGTCGGATTGCTCGCGAAGTTCGGCCTGAAGCGCGGCGAGAACGGCCTGCGCCTGATCATGATGTGCGAAGTGCCGTCGAACGCGATCCTCGCCGAAGAGTTCCTGCAGTACTTCGACGGTTTCTCGATCGGCTCGAACGACCTGACGCAGCTCACGCTCGGCCTCGACCGCGACTCGGGCATGGAGCTGCTCGCCGTCGATTTCGACGAACGCGATCCGGCGGTCAAGTTCATGCTCAAGCGCGCAATCGAAACCTGCTTGCGTCTGGACAAGTACGTCGGTATCTGCGGCCAGGGGCCGTCGGATCACCCGGACTTCGCGCAATGGCTGACGGACGAAGGCATCAAGTCGATCTCGCTGAACCCCGACACGATCATCGATACGTGGCAGCAGCTGGCAAAGGCAAAGGCGTAACTCGCGAGGTATCGAATGCCGCTTCGCTAGCGGCATTCCGCACGCGTTAGAGCACGTCCGCTTCGTGCTATAAACACCCCGGTAGATCCGGGGTGTTTTGCTTTGTGGAGGTCGACGTGGCGCCTGGTGGACTGTTCTGGTGGATCGGGGCGGGTGTGCTTGTCGTGATGGAACTGATGAGCGGCACCTTCTATCTGTTGATGATCGCGTTCGGCTTCGTCGCGGCCGCGCTTGCGCGCATTGCCGGCGCCGGGCCCGATCTGCAGTTCGTGGTGGCGGCGCTGGTCGCGCTTGCGGCGGTCGTAGTGCTCAGACGCTCGCGCTTTGCCCGTCGCAGACGCGAGCAGGCGTCGCGCAATCCCGATGTCAACCTGGACATCGGCCAGACGCTGAACGTGCCGGCGTGGCAGGGGCGCAAAGCACGTGCGACCTATCGTGGCGCCGCATGGGACGTCGAGCTGGCCGCGGGCGAGCCCGAAGACGCGCAGGTTTACGAGATCAGGGAATTGCGTGGCAGTTGTCTGGTCGTCGTCGCGAGCCGGCAACCGAAGGCGCGCGCGAGCACGACCTGACGATCTGAACGGGAGTATTGGGTGCGGTGTTCGCCACACGCGCTCATCGATATCCCTTCACAAAGCGAAGCACCAAAGCCTAATCTGAACACGCAGGCCCGACCAACCTGCGCACAACAATTCGAAGCAGAATCGGAGGGTAGCGATATGGATTCAACCATCGTCGGGGCAGTGCTGCTGATCGTCGTGATCGTGCTCGCGTCGCAGACCATCAAGATCGTGCCGCAGCAGCATGCGTGGGTGCTCGAGCGCCTCGGCCGTTATCACGCGACGTTGACGCCGGGTCTGAGCTTCGCGTTTCCGTTCGTCGATCGGGTCGCGTACAAGCACGTGCTGAAGGAAATTCCTCTGGAAGTGCCGAGCCAAGTCTGTATCACGCGCGACAACACGCAACTGCAGGTCGACGGCGTGCTGTATTTCCAGGTCACCGATCCGATGAAGGCCTCGTACGGATCGAGCAACTTCGTGTTCGCGATCACGCAGTTGTCGCAGACCACGCTGCGCTCGGTCATCGGCAAGCTGGAGCTCGATCGCACCTTCGAGGAGCGCGATTTCATCAATCACAGCATCGTGTCCGCGCTCGACGAGGCGGCCTCGAACTGGGGCGTAAAAGTGCTGCGCTACGAGATCAAGGACCTGACGCCGCCGAAGGAAATCCTTCACGCGATGCAGGCGCAGATCACCGCCGAGCGCGAAAAGCGCGCGCTGATCGCGGCCTCGGAAGGGCGCAAGCAGGAGCAGATCAATATCGCGTCGGGCGGCCGTGAGGCGGCGATCCAGACGT
This sequence comes from Paraburkholderia sp. BR14320, assembly GCF_040948665.1. Classification (NCBI taxonomy): domain Bacteria; kingdom Pseudomonadati; phylum Pseudomonadota; class Betaproteobacteria; order Burkholderiales; family Burkholderiaceae; genus Paraburkholderia; species Paraburkholderia sp. BR14320. The sequence continues at coordinate 8,268 of NZ_JBFPKG010000066.1, read as the reverse complement.
CCGAAGGCGAGCGGCAGGCGGCGATCAACCAGGCGCAGGGCCAGGCCGCGGCGATTCTGGCGGTGGCCGAGGCAAACGCGCAGGCGATCCAGAAGATCGCCGCCGCGATCCAACTGAACGGCGGGATGGACGCGGTCAATCTGAAGGTGGCCGAACAGTACGTGAACGCGTTCTCGAACCTCGCGAAGCAGGGCACGACACTGATCGTGCCGGGCGACATGTCGAACATGAGTTCGATGATCGCGTCGGCGCTGACGATCGTGAGCAAGGGCAGGGCGGCAGCGGAGCCGCCGCGAAGCGACCTGCGCTGACGAACTAAACAACCGGCGCGCAACGAGCGCGTGACAAAAAGCAAATGGCCCGCACATCGATGTGCGGGCCATTTTTGCATGAGCCGGAAATGAACCGCGCTTACGTCGGCGAGCGCATCAAACGCGCCTTCTCGCGCTCCCAGTCGCGCTTTTTCTCGGTCTCGCGCTTGTCGTGCATCTTCTTGCCCTTCGCGAGACCGATCTCGCATTTGACGCGACCGTTCTTGTAGTGAAAATTCAGCGGCACGAGCGTGTAGCCGCGCTGCTCGACCTTGCCGATCAGCTTGCTGATTTCCTCGCTATGCAGCAGCAGCTTGCGCGTGCGCACCGGATCGGGATGGATGTGCGTCGACGCTTCGGGCAGCGGGCTGATGTGCGTGCCGATCAGGAACAGCTCGCCATTGCGGATCACCACATAGCCTTCCTTGATCTGGCCGCGCCCCGCGCGCAACGCCTTGACCTCCCATCCTTCGAGCACGAGGCCTGCCTCATAGCGTTCTTCGACCGAATAGTCGTAGAAGGCTTTTCTGTTGTCGATGATGCTCATGAATGGAAAGTGCCCAACTCGTTTAAAATTACGATTTTAGCAAAGCGGGACCAGGAAAGCCCGCCGCGCTCGTCCACCCTTGCCGCGCGCTGTTCAATTTATGGCAGATGTCCAGAAAACCGTGTTGATTCGCCATTCGGCGGAACAGATGTTCGACCTCGTCACCGACGTCGACGATTACCCCAACTTCCTGCCATGGTGCGGCGGCATCGAAATTCGTCACCGGGACGACACCAGCATGGAGGCGCGGATCGATATCAACTTCAAGGGCATCAAGCAGCATTTCGCCACGCGCAACTCGATGGAGCGCCCCACGCGCATCGACATGGAATTCGCCGACGGTCCGTTTCGCAAGTTCACCGGTTTCTGGCGCTTCACGCCGCTGCGCGCTGATGCGTGCAAGATCGAATTCGCGCTGCACTACGAGTTCACCAGCATCCTGCTCGAGAAGATCATCGGGCCGGTGTTCAATCACATCGCCAATACCTTCGTCGAATCTTTCGTGAAGCGCGCCAATCAGCGCTACGGTCAGGCATGAACGCGCGACTAACGGTCGAGGTCTGCTATGCGCTCGCCAGCGAGCAGGCGCTGATTGCGGTCGAGTTGCCGGCGGGCGCGACGCTGAAGCAGGCGATCGACGCAAGCGGGATTCTGCAGCGTTTTCCGTCGATCGATCTGAACACGCAGAAGGTGGGCGTGTTCGGCAAGCTCAAGCCGCTCGATACGGTGCTGGCCGACCATGATCGCGTCGAGATTTACCGGCCGTTGCTGGTCGATCCGAAGGTGTCGCGCCAGCGCCGCGTCGAAAAGACGCGCAAGGCGGGATCGATCGAGGGGCGGCGCTGGTTGAACAAGGATTCGCGCTAGGCGGCGCGAGTCGGCGGGGCGATGGACTTTTTCCGCCCGCCGCCCGTGACACCTCATCGCGTCACATCGCCTCAGGGCGCCGCCGTTTGCGCCTTCTCGTCCATGCCTTCGATGCGCGCCGCACCCGACGAATCGTCGTCCGAATGCCGGCGCACCGACCACCAGACCCCCGCCACCAGCAGCAGGATCGCCGCGAGTTCGAGTGGGCGCGGCAGGCGCTCGTCGTAAATGAACGCGTAAAGCAGCGCGAACAGCGTCTCGAATACGATCATCTGGCCGGACAGCGTCAGCGGCAGCCGTTTTGCCGCGGCATTCCACAGGCCGTTGCCGAGCCACGACGCGCCGATCGCGAGTACCAGGTTAAGCAGCCAGAACGTGTGCCACCGGGCATCAGCCAGTTCGTCCTGCGGGCCGCCGGACGGCAGCACCGCGACCACCAGCCATAATGCGCCGCCGAGCGCGCCCGTCACGACGCCCCACAGCACCGACCACTCGTTGCCGCTGAAATGCGTCTGACGCTGCAGGTAGCGGGCGTTTTCGACCGCGAACCAGGTCCAGCAAAGGAGCGCGCCGACCGCGCAGGCCACGCCGAGCAGGCGCGTCGCGATGCTCACCGGCGCCGCGCCGGCCACCGTAAACACGTCGATATTGATGCACACGATGCCCGCCATCACGGTCGCGAGCGGCCATGCGAGGCGCGCGAGCGGCACGGCGCCGTGATCGCGCCGGCCCATCAGCGTGACCGTGACCGGCAGCACGCCGACGATCAGCGAGGCCGGCGCGATCCCGATCAGGTGCACCGCGGCCGTCAGCAGCAGGTAATAGACGATGTTGCCGGCTAGCGCGAGCTTGACGAGCGCGATCAGGTCCTCGCGGCTCAGCCGTTTGGCGAGCGAGCGCGCGATCGGCAGGGCCGCGGCGAGCGACACGACGCCGTACATCGAATAGCGGCCGGCGACGAGCAGCAGCGGGGAGAAGTCGGGCAGCACGCGCGGCACCAGAAACACCATGCCCCACAAGGCTCCGGCCATGACCCCATATATGACACCGCGCTGCATCGACTGCCCCTGCTGGATAAACTGGAATGGGCGGCAGAATAGCGGTTTTGCGGACGGGGCGTCTTGTTCGATCCTGCATTCGCGTCGCTCGATCGCCGATGGCCGCCGGCCAAGGCCCGCGTTTGCCTGCGAACGCGCAAACGAAACCCGATCGAACCCGACGCGAAAAGCCAAGCGAAATCGGCGCATGCCGGAGCGGTAAAAAATCGTCTGAAATTCGCTAAGCTGCTGTTCGCGCAGTGAAAACCGGGGTGGTATCGCGTATAATTCGCTTTTGCGCCTATAGGATTTGCCATGCGTCTGATCCAAACAGCACTCACGTTCGATGACGTGCTCCTCGTCCCGGCCTTCTCCGATGTTCTGCCGCGCGACACCAGCCTCAAGACCCGGCTGACCCGCAACATCTCCCTGAACATGCCGCTCGTGTCCGCCGCGATGGACACGGTCACCGAAGCACGTCTGGCAATCGCCATGGCGCAAATGGGCGGCGTCGGCATCATCCACAAGAACCTCACGCCGGCCGAGCAGGCGCGTGAAGTCGCGAAGGTCAAGCGTTTCGAGTCGGGCGTCGTGCGCGACCCGATCACCGTGCCGCCGCAAATGAAAGTGCGCGACGTGATCGCGCTGTCGCGCCAGCATGGCATTTCGGGCTTCCCGGTCGTCGAGGGCGCGCAACTCGTCGGTATCGTGACGAACCGCGACCTGCGCTTCGAAGAGCGTCTGGACGAGCCGGTGCGCAACATCATGACGCCGCGCGAGCGCCTCGTCACCGTCAAGGAAGGCACGCCGCTCGCCGAAGCGAAGGCGCTGATGCACAGCCACCGCCTCGAGCGCGTGCTGGTCGTCAACGACTCGTTCGAGCTGCGCGGCCTGATGACCGTCAAAGACATCACCAAACAAACCGAGCACCCGGACGCGTGCAAGGACGAGCACGGCAAGCTGCGCGCGGGCGCGGCGGTCGGCGTCGGTGCGGACAACGAAGAGCGCGTCGAGCTGCTCGTGCAGGCCGGCGTCGACGTGATCGTCGTCGATACCGCGCATGGCCACAGCAAGGGCGTGCTCGAGCGCGTCAAGTGGGTCAAGCAGAACTTCCCGCACGTCGAGGTGATCGGCGGCAACATCGCGACCGCCGCGGCTGCCAGGGCGCTTGTCGAATACGGCGCGGACGGCGTCAAGGTCGGTATCGGCCCGGGCTCGATCTGCACAACGCGAATCGTCGCAGGCGTCGGCGTGCCGCAGGTCACCGCGATCTCCAACGTGTCCGAAGCGCTGAACGGCACGGGCGTGCCGGTCATCGCCGACGGCGGCGTGCGCTTCTCGGGCGACGTCAGCAAGGCGCTCGCGGCCGGCGCGAGCGCGGTCATGATGGGCAGCATGTTCGCCGGTACCGAAGAGTCGCCGGGCGAAGTGTTCCTGTACCAGGGCCGCCAGTACAAGTCGTACCGCGGCATGGGCTCGGTCGGCGCGATGAAGGACGGCGCGGCGGACCGCTACTTCCAGGACAACTCGGCGAACATCGACAAGCTGGTGCCGGAAGGCATCGAAGGTCGCGTCGCGTACAAGGGTTCGGTCAACGCGATCCTGTTCCAGCTGATTGGCGGCGTGCGTGCGAGCATGGGCTACTGCGGTTGCCGCACCATCGCTGAAATGAACGAGAAGGCCGAGTTCGTGCAGATCACCGGCGCGGGCCTGCGCGAGTCGCATGTGCATGACGTGCAAATCACCAAGGAAGCGCCCAACTACCACGTGGACTAAACGCCCATGAAGCCACTGCTGCGCGTTGTACTGATCCTCGATGCGTTGGTGCTGCTGGCGTTAGGCCTGCTGTTCGTGCTGACGCCGTGGACCTCGCTGTACGACGCGCTGCAACTGGTGCCAACGGAGCCGATGCTGGTCGGCCAGGCGTTCGGCGTCGCGCTGATCGGGCTCGCATGGCTCGCGCTGCATGCGTCGTTCGACGGGGCGCTGACCTCGACGGTCGCGAAGGTGGTCGGTCATGTGCACTGGCTGATCGGCGTGCTGCTGCTGGTCTGGCTGCTGGGGCTGCATACGCCGTCGCTGACCGGCTTCGGGCAGATGGTGGCGGCGCTGGCCGGTGTCGCGCTGGTGGTGATCGGGCTCGGCGGCGTGCGGCTGTCGGGTGTGGTGCGGCGGCGGGAGAAGGGTGGCGTGGTCAAGTCCTCGTCGAGCAAGGCCGACGGCCGGGCTGAAAAGCGTGCCGCGAAAGAAGCCGAAAAGGATGCCGTACAGAAGCGCGAGCCACGTGCCTCAGCGGGCTTTCCGATCTATCAGGCCGAGCCGGTGCCAGAGCCCGTCGTGCCGGTCACGCGACCGGTGAATCCGGCTGGTGCGGCTCCCGTTGCCGCTACTGCGCCGCTTCGTCCGGCTGCCACCGAGCCCGGCCTGAGCGAGTCCGAACGTGCCGCGCGCGACGCCAGCAACGACGTACCCAGCGCACCGCGCCCGCCGTTTCATGGCTGAAGCGCCGCGCGCCAGGCCGTTTGCCGAAGCTACCGTGTTTCGTTCGCGCGCATCGCAGGCGGCAAGTTCCGCCGTTGGTCCTGCTTTTGTGCTTCATCGTAATGTTTGCTGTCCGCGCCGCGCTGAGACCGTCGCCGCGTGGACCGCTTTGAATTCATCGCCGCGCCTCGTGCGCGGCATTCCATATCCGCTCACTTCTGATTCCGTCCGCTGCCATGCATGACAAGATCCTGATTCTCGACTTCGGTTCGCAAGTCACCCAACTGATCGCACGTCGCGTTCGCGAAGCCAACGTGTATTCGGAAATCCATCCGTACGACGTCGACGCGTCGTTCATCCGCGACTTCGCACCGAAGGGCGTGATTCTGTCGGGCGGCCCGAGCTCTGTCACCGAGGAAGACACGCCGCGCGTGCCGCAAGCCGTGTTCGAACTCGGCGTGCCGGTGCTCGGCATCTGCTACGGCATGCAGGCGATGGCGCAGCAGCTCGGCGGCAAGGTCGACATTGGCCATCTGCGCGAATTCGGCTACGCCGAAGTGCGCGCGCGCAACCATACGAGCCTGCTCGAAGGCATCAGCGACTTCACCACGTCCGAAGGTCACGGCATGCTGAAGGTGTGGATGAGCCACGGCGACAAGGTGCTGGAAATGCCGCCGGGCTTCGCGCTGATGGCATCGACGGAATCGTGCCCGATCGCCGCGATGGCCGACGAACAGCGCCGTTTCTACGGGCTGCAATGGCATCCGGAAGTCACCCACACGGTGCAGGGCCGCGCGATGCTCGAGCGCTTCGTACTGCAGATCTGCGGTGCGAAGGCCGATTGGGAAATGGGCCATTACATCGACGAAGCCGTCGCGAAGATTCGCGAGCAGGTCGGTAACGAGCACGTCATTCTGGGCTTGTCGGGCGGCGTGGATTCGTCGGTGGCGGCGGCGCTGCTGCATCGCGCGATCGGCGATCAACTGACCTGTGTGTTCGTCGATCACGGCCTGCTGCGCCTGAACGAAGCCGAGCAGGTGATGGCATTGTTCGCCGATCACCTCGGCGTGAAGGTGATTCACGTCGATGCGAGCGAAGCATTCCTCGGCAAGCTCGCCGGCGTGACCGATCCGGAAGCGAAGCGCAAGATCATCGGCGCCGAGTTCGTCGAAGTGTTCCAGGCCGAGGCCGGCAAGCTGACCGACGCGAAGTGGCTGGCACAAGGCACGATCTATCCGGACGTGATCGAATCGGCGGGCAAGGGCAAGAAGGCTGCGCAAACCATCAAGAGCCACCACAACGTCGGCGGTCTGCCGGAGACGTTGAATCTGAAGCTGCTCGAACCGCTGCGCGAACTGTTCAAGGACGAAGTGCGCGAGTTGGGCGTGAAGCTCGGTCTGCCGCACTCGATGGTGTATCGCCACCCGTTCCCGGGCCCGGGTCTGGGCGTGCGGATCCTCGGCGAAGTGAAGCGCGATTTCGCGGACCTGCTGCGTCGCGCGGACGCGATCTTCATCGAAACGCTGCGCAACACGATCGACAAGGAAACCGGCAAGTCGTGGTACGACCTGACGAGCCAGGCGTTCGCGGTGTTCCTGCCGGTGAAGAGCGTCGGCGTGATGGGCGACGGCCGTACCTACGAGTACGTCGTCGCGCTGCGCGCGGTGCAGACGCTCGACTTCATGACCGCGCATTGGGCGCATCTGCCGCACGAACTGCTCGGGCATGTGTCGAACCGAATCATCAATGAAGTGCGCGGGATCAACCGGGTCGTCTATGACATCTCGGGCAAGCCGCCTGCGACAATCGAGTGGGAGTAAAAATCCCTGCTGAATCAGGGACTTGAGCCACTCCCCGCAATTGCGCATTCACTGGCGATGCGATAGTCCGTAACCGGGTTCCCGGTTCAGTTCGTCCTCCGTCCATGGCTCAGATTTGGACAGGATTTGGACAGGAAACGGCTTGGCGGTGCCAGGCCGTTTAGCATTGTAGACTTGTGAAGAAGCTGCGTGGGCAGCGTCACTGTGAGCGTTCATCGGGAGCGTTGCGTGTGCAGCCAGTGAAGATGAGAGCGCCGCACGCAATTCCTGTTTCCCCGACTTTTCACTCGTCGTCCGTGTACCGTATCTGGAAGATTAGCCGTGCCTCCATCTCGGAACATTCCTCAAGCAACAGTTGACGATCTGGATTGGTTCCGGCTCGACAACTACGCCGGGCTGAGCCAGTTCACGGCTCTCGACTGGGCTCGCCTCGTCGGAGATCGTCTTGCCATTCGTCGGGCGCTCAATGCAGGCAATCCCGAAGCCATCTCGGGGATCTTCGAGTCGATCAAGGCGACGCCCCTGAAGTGGCTGGGCTCAGACGTTCGCTATATCGGGGCTGACCATCCCACGAACACGGCGTCAGTCAAATCACTGACTCTCAACCGGCTGAAGGCCCTGACCGACGAAGCGACGCCCTTGGTTGCTCCAGAAGAGGCCGATGCGGTCGTCGACGAACTGCTGGCCCGCAATCCCGAGTCGCCTTTCCAGCGATACGCTCTCCTGATGGTTTCGATCGACGCCCCGAAGGATCAGATCGTCGCTGATTTTGCACGATGGCTGGACGCTCGTTTGGCCGCTTCGGCGTCGCTGCTGCCTGAGTCTGACTATCGAAATGGCGACTATATGGAGAAGGCCGCTCGGAGCTGGATTCCACACTGCGCCGTACCCCTGTACGACCTCGACCTGTTCGAACTCATGACGGGCAAATCCGTGCCTTCGTCGTTCCGGTGGATCTCGCTGTTTCCCGATGTGCATCTAGACGCGCTTGAGTCGAAGAAGAAGAACTCCAAAAGTGCGGCAGCATTTCTCTTTTCCGAAGATACGTACAGAGTCTTGCATGGACTGGCCTACGATCTGACGCTCCTATGTCAAGAAGCGCGGGCCGAATCGGCCAAGTCGGCCAGAATGAGCGGGTACAACTCCCTGACGATATAGCGCTTCAGGCAGCGGTGAATTTCCTTGTTCGACATGCCTTCCTTGGT
>NZ_JBFPKG010000065.1:0-34455 GCF_040948665.1 Paraburkholderia sp. BR14320 | reverse complement strand
GTGCGGATTGCCCGTGTGAAAGTAGGTAATCGTCAGGCTCCCCCACAAGCCAGAAACCCCACCCCCAGCGGTGGGGTTTTTGCGTTTACGCGGCCAATTCCGCGCGCTTCAACTACTTTCCGATCCGAAGCGCATCCGCGTAACCCGGCGACTTCCGACACGCTCGCTTAAAATCCGTGTCCTTCCGGCTCAGGCGGTCGGCACTTCCTCTAAAACCGCTATGCCCGCTTTCGCGCCGGCGCCCGATCGGATCCCCCTGCAATAAACCGGTCGAGTCTTTCACTGGCCTCGGTAATCGCCCAAAGCGGAGCGCGATGCAACTGCCGATCGTACCTCGTCGCGATCGATGCAAAGAGCTCGAATCCCGCTTCGTCCAGCTTCCATTCGTCGCGTTCCCGACCTGCGTCGAACACCATCGCCGAGGCGCGATCCGCGGCGTGGAGTTCTTCATGGCTCATCGAGCCGAAGCCGGCATCGGCGAGGTAGCTGGTCAACAGCATGATCTGCGTGAGCGTCTGTGCATCGCTCTTCGTGCCGACGCCGCGACGCAATGCGTCGAGCGACAGATGAACTCGTAACGCGAGATCGTCGGCGATCTGGCGCGCGATGGGCAACAGCATGGCTTTGGCATGCCGCGCGCGGGCGGCGCTGGTGTTGCGGAAAGGAATCGGTTGTGCCATGGAGATCCAAGGGGTTTGCCTGAGCACATGCAATAACGGCGCGCTTCGCAAAAGGTTGAGCCTTCATTGCGTTTTACCCGCTTCCTTCGACGAAAACGTTTGCTGGCAACCACTTGCGCGCAAATTGCCGGCATGTCGCGGCGTCTGTAGTCGAGCGGATTGACACCTACATCGCCCGCGGTGCGCCGTTTGCTACCCTCGAATCCAGCGGTTTTCCCTCCCATCCTTCGCCCACGGAAAAGCGTCGCCACATTCCGACCTCGCGGACGTCCGGTCGTCAGCCTTGGCCAAACCTCTCTATCATGACAATTGGAACAACACCGACCAGCAAGCCGGAAGGGAGCAAGTCCGGCCCGCAAGCGCCATCCAGCTGCGTTCGACCCAAGGAAGCATCGATGCGGGCTCCATGCGGTGAACTGCCTCGCGCGCTCGATCATGCGCCGCGTCGCCGCGGCACGGTCGGCTGTCTCGACGTGCCTGTTCCCGATGGATGTGATCAGCGGCGCGGGCCACGACGCGGTCTATCTCGCGCGCGTCACACCCGGCAAGACGATCTTCGTTCCATGAAAGGACGGCGTCAGCCACAACGAAACCGAGGACGCGCGCCGATCAGCTGGAAGCCGGCTTCAATATGCTGCTGCAGCTGAGCGCGACGTCGAGGACAGGGAGCATACGCGCATGAAGATCCTGATCGCACGAATGAACCACGAGACCAACACGTTCTCGCCGGTAGAAACCCCGCTGGCCGCATTCGGCCGCAACGGTCCCAGCTACGGCCGCGCCGCGTTCGACGAAAACAAGGGTATGCAAACCGCGATGGCCGCGTTCATCGACGCGGCCGAGCGCGTCCACGCCGAAATCGTGACACCGATCTCCGCCATGGCGAATCCGAGCGGGCCAGTGGACGCCGCCGCCTACGATACGATCAGCGACGCGATCGTGGCAGCCGCGACGGGCTGCGACGCGGTGATGCTCGATCTGCACGGCGCGATGGTCGCCGAGAACTCGGTCGATGGCGAAGGCGATCTGCTCGCGCGTGTCCGTGCCTCATTGCCGCAAGCGCCGATCGCGGTCGCACTCGATCTGCACGGCAACGTCACGCAGAAGATGATCGACAACGCCGACATCATCGTCGGTTTCAAAACCTATCCGCACGTCGACATGTACGAGACTGGCGCGCACGCGGCGCGCCTATTGTTCGACATGATCGACGGCCACGCAAAGCCGGTCATCGCGTGGCGTCAACCGCCGCTGCTCACGCACACGCTGCGCAGCGCGAGCGCCGACGGCGCGATGAAACGCGCGCTCGATGCCGCGCACGCCGCCGAGGCCGAGGGCATGCTCGCGGTGTCGGTGCTGGCGGGCTTCTCGCTCGCCGATATCGACGCGCCATGCATTAGCGTCGTTGTAGTCGGCAATGGCGAGCGCGCGGATGCGGAGGCGGTCGCCGAGCGAGTCGCGCGGCAGATCTGGGACGAGCGCGACGATTTCGTCTATCGCAGCGCGCCGCTTGCCGAATCGGTCGCGCGGGCGGCGTCGCTCGCGCGCGGCGCCGACAAACCGGTGCTGCTGCTCGATCATGGCGACAACTGCATGTCAGGCGGCACGTGCGACACGATGGATCTGCTCGAGGAAGCATTGAAGCAGGGCCTCGAAGGCATCGTCAGCGGGCCGTTGTGCGACCCGCAGGCGGTCGCGGCCCTCGCGGCCTCAGGAGTCGGAAGTACAGTCACGCTCGCGATCGGCAACAAGCTGACAAACGATGCTTTGCCATCGCGTTCGCCGCTCGCCCTGACCGGCGTCGTGCGCGCGCTGACGGACGGCGAATACGTGATCAGCGGTCCGACCTACACGGGCCAACGCGCGTACATGGGTCGCGCGGCGGTGCTCGACACTGGCACGGTGAAACTCGTCGTGACCGAACACACGCATGAGCCGTGGGATCTCGGCGTGTTCGAGAGCGTCGGCATCGATCCGCGCCGCGCGCGTTTTCTGCTGCTCAAATCACGCATGTATTGCCGGCCCGTATTCTTGCCGATCGCGGCGGCGCTCGTCGAATGCGATAGCCGCGGCGTCACGAGTTCGGACTACGGTCTGTTCAGATTCGAGCACGTGAAACGGCCGGTTTATCCATTGGACCCTGACACCGAATGGACCGCGACGAACTGATCAACACACATGCGTTTCGATAAATCGCCGCAAGGGCTTGTGAAGTCCGCAATGAGTCTCTATAATTCGCGCCTCTAAAGGCTCGTAGCTCAGTTGGTTAGAGCACCACCTTGACATGGTGGGGGTCGTTGGTTCGAATCCAATCGAGCCTACCAACGCATCTGTGACGTAGACGAAAGCGGTTCCGCTTTCGTCTACGGTCCTGTCAAATCCATCCCGTCGTTCCCGCAGTTTCGCCGTTCGGCATCACGTTCCCTTCGCTTTCGTTATCCGCTCGTGGCTCACAGCTCGTGCACATTCACGCGTTCTCTGCCGCTGCCGCGTCGTCGTTCGACAACGCGCGGCGAGGTCGCGCTGATCTCCGGCGGCGGCTCGGGCCACGAGCTCGCGCACGGCGGCTACGTCGGCCACGGCATGCTGAGCGCGTCGGTGGCTGGCGAAGTCTTTACATCGCCATCCACCGACGCCGTGCTCGACGCAATCCGTGCGGTGGCCGGTCCCGCGGGCGCGTTGCTGATCGTCAAGAACTACACGGGGGACCGCTTCAACTTTGGCCTCGCGGCCGAAATGGCGCGCGCCGAAGGCATTCCCGTCGAGATGATGATCGTCGCCGACGACGTCGCGTTGAGCGCGAGCGGCGATCACGCGGGCCGTCGCGGACTAGCGGGCACGGTGCTGTTCACAAGATCGCGGGCGCGGCAGCGGCGCGCGGTTTGCCGTTGGCCGAGGTCCCGCGGATCGCCAAAGAAGCGGCCGCGTCTCTCGGCACGATGGGCGTCGCGCTGACGCCCTGCACGGTGCCGGCCGCGGGCAAGCCGGGCTTCGAACCGGGCGATCGCGAAATCGAATGGGGCCTCGGCATTCATGGCGAACCCGGCGTGGCGCGCGGTGCGCTGGAGCCGGCCGATGCGATGGTCGGCAAGCTGCTGGCAACGACCTCGCGTACCGCCTCGATGCATCCGCGCCGCGGGCGTTCGAGTTATGTCGGCGAGCGAGCGATCGGTCATGTGGACCCGGGCGCGCACGCGGTGGCGTCATGGCTCGCAGCGATTCGCGAGGCCCTTTCCGGGTCAGGCGCGGGCGAACACGAACGCTACTGCGAACGCAACGGGCAAACGAGCTTGCACGGACGAGAAAAACAACGATGCCTTCAAGGCCGTAGCAGATCGAACCCCGCGAAAGCAACGACGCCGCTCAGCGCGATCAGCGCCACCGAATGCTGTCCAACGTACAGCAGCCCGGCGGCGGACCAACACGTGACGGCGAAAGCGGCGATACGTTTCATGCTTCCTTCTTCTACGACTCGAACTCAAAAACCGGCTCAGAAGCCTAGCGTAACGGCCAGCAAGCCACTGACGACACCGCACACCACCACCGCACAGGCCACCATCGTCAGCACGCGCCGCGGAAACGACCGCGCGAGCATCGCGAGCGACGGCACGCTGACGAGCGGCAGCGTCATCAGCAGCGCGCCGGCGGGGCCGGCGGCCATACCGAACGACAGCATCGCCTGAATGATCGGCACTTCACCTGCGGTCGGAATCACGAACAGCGTGCCGGCGATCGACAGCGCGATGATCCACAGCAGGCTGTTGTCGACGTCCGGGCCGATGTGCGGAAACAGCCACGCGCGCGCCGCGCCGAGAATCAGCACGAGCGCGATGTATTCCGGCACGAGCCGCAGCGTCATGCGCCCGAGAATCGAGATCCAGCGCGAGAACGCGGTGCCCGGATCGTCGGCGCTGACCAGTTGCGCGACGGCCTCTCGCGACGCTTGCGCTTCCTGCGGCGTGACCATGCGGTTCACGAGGTAGCCGAGGCCGAACACCATCACGATGCCGAGCGCGAGACGCAGGCCCATCCACTGCCAGCCGAGCACGAAGCCCATGAAGATCAGTGTCGCGGGATTCAGCGCGGTATTACCGAGCCAAAAAGCAATCGCCGCACCCGGTGCCGCTTCGCGCGCGCGCAGGCCGGCGACGACCGGCGCCGCGCAGCAGGTGCACATCATGCCCGGCAACGACATCAGGCCGCCTTTGACGACGCTGTTGAAGTCGGCACGACCGAGCGCGCGCGCGACCCACTGCGGCGGAATCAGCGCCTGCACCGCGGAGCCGAGCAGCAGGCCGAGCACCATCGCCTGCCAGATCGCCTTGCCGTACGCGAGCGCGAAGTCGATCGCGGCCTGCCACGAGGCCGCCGGGGCGCTCGCGGACGTGCCCATCAAGATCGACTTGCCGATCGAATGCTGGCTCGCGGCGACGAACGCGCGGTTGTAGTACGGAAACCACTTCACATAGAAGAGGCCGACGACGGCGATCAGCAGGAATACGATCCCGCCAAGCGTGACGCGGGGTTGCCGAAGGGTTGATTGCATGATGGTTCTTAAATGTCGTTGTGAGTCAACCGAGGACTAGCGTACGGGTGTCGAGCTGCGCGAGCAGCGTTTTCGCCTGCTCGACGACGTCGGCATCGTTCGGGCGGAAATCGAGTTGCAGCGCATTCGGCAGCTGATCGAAATGCTGGCCGCTGCTGCGCGCATACGCGGGATCGTAGTGAAGTTCGATCAGTTCTTGCGCGAGCTCGGCGCGCCGGTTGTCGTCGACGAGCCGCTGCCAGCCCGTGACCCGCTCGCGGCTGTGCAGGCCGATCAGCCGTTCCAGCTGTCCCTTGAAGTAGTCGGGATGCTCGAACAGATGCGCGTAATCCTGCAGCAGAAATGCCGCGCGATCCTCCCGGCTCGAACGCACCTCGACGCACGCGCCTCGATGAAACGTTTCGAGCAGCGCGAGCGGCAGCGTGACGGTGCCGATGCGCCGGCTTTCCGCCTCGACGAACACCGGCCGGTTCACGTCGAAATCTTGCAGAGCGGTGACGAGCAGCGTGTCGAAACGCTTCTGCGACGGCTGCTGCACGCCCGTGTACGCGCCGAGCAGCGAGCCGCGATGCGAGGCGAGCGCCTCGAGGTCGAGCGTTTGCGCGCCGGCCTGATGCAGCGCCGACAGCAGCCGTGTCTTGCCGCTGCCGGTCGGGCCGACGAGCGCGATGTAGCTGAAGCGGCGCGGCAGGGTTTCGAGCCTCTCCAGCGTGGCGCGCCGATAGCTCTTGTAGCCGCCCTCGAGTTGCCGCGCTGACCAGCCGATCATGTTGAACAGCGTCGTGACCGAGCCCGAGCGCTTGCCGCCGCGCCAGCAGTAGATGAGCGGGCGCCAGTTGCGCGGCCGGTCGGCGAACGTGGTTTCGAGATGATGCGCGATGTTGCGCGCGACGAGCGCCGCGCCGAGCCGCGTGCCCTCGAACGGCGACACCTGCTTGTAGGTCGTGCCGACCAGCACGCGTTCTTCGTTGCTGAGCACTGGCGCGTTGGTCGCGCCCGGAATATGGTCTTCCTCGAACTCGAGCGGCGTGCGAACGTCGACGATTTCATCGAAATCGTCGGCTTTATCGAGGCTGACTAGAAGACTTTTCAAGGGAGTAGGGACAAAACGGACTGCGGGAAGTCCGAAATTATCGCATGCGCGGCTCGTTCGGGCCGGTTATGCGTCCGTGCCGGCGTTCTCCGGTGACGCGTCCCCTCAGCCGCCTGCCTCAGATGACCTCGACTCGAGCTTCCCCGCTCATCAGCTCGCCGATCACCCGCGCGTCGGCGAAGCCATCGGCGCGGAACAGCGCGAGCACCTCGTCGACCGCATCGGGCGCGCACGACACCAGCAGCCCGCCCGACGTCTGCGGATCGGTCAACAACGCGCGGCCGGCGGACGGCAACGTGGCGGGCAGCACCACGTCGTGGCCGTAGGCGTCCCAATTGCGGCCCGATGCGCCGGTGAAGATGCCGGCTTCCGCCAGGCTCGCGACGTTCGGCAGCCACGGCAGGTCCGCATAGCGCACGCGCGCGGTCAGCTTCGAGCCGCGCGCGAGTTCCAGCGTGTGACCGAGCAGGCCGAAGCCGGTGATGTCGGTCAGCGCATGCACGCCGTCGAGCCGCGCCAGCTCGGCGCCCGGCCGGTTCAGCTTGGTGGTCGCGCCGATCATGGCCGCGTAGCCGGCGTCATCGAGCCGGTCTTTTTTCAGTGCCGCGGACAGAATGCCGACGCCGAGCGGCTTGCCGAGGATCAGCACGTCGCCGGCCTGGCCGCCCGCGTTGCGCTTGACGCGCTTCGGATCGACGATGCCCAGCGCAACCAGGCCGTATATCGGCTCGACCGAATCGATCGAATGGCCGCCCGCGAGCGGGATGCCCGCGTCCGCGCAAACGGATTCGCCGCCTTTCAGCACGGCCGCGATCACGTCGTGCGCCAGCACGTTGATCGGCATGCCGACGATCGCGAGCGCCATGATCGGCTTGCCGCCCATCGCGTAGACGTCGGAAATCGCATTGGTCGCGGCGATGCGGCCGAAGTCGAACGGATCGTCGACGATCGGCATGAAGAAATCCGTGGTCGCGACGATCGCCTGGTCTTCGTTGAGCTTGTAGACGGCGGCGTCGTCGGCGGTGTCGTTGCCGACCAGCAGGTCGGGAAAAAACGGCAGCGGCGCGCTGCGCTTGAGCAGATCGGCGAGCAGGCCGGGCGCGATCTTGCAGCCGCAGCCGCCACCGTGCGACAGGCTCGTCAGGCGGGGCGACTGGCTTGCTTGGACTTGGGTCATGAGAGCGGGAGTTCGGGTTCGTCGAATGACCGCATTATGAGGGTAGTTTTCACACTGTGCAGCGTCGGCGCGGGCCGCAAACCGGCTTTATGCCAAAGCGGTATATCCGAACGATAAACGCCCGCGTAAAAAGTACTAACCCCGAAGCAAATGCCAACGGCAGGTGAGGCGATGAAACGAATTGTTCACGCGCTAACGCAATTGCGCATCGCCGCGCGAATTGATCGCCGTCGCCAATTAGCAAACCAATTACCGCGCGGTTGCAATGCCTTATTTATTGCTGCCCGCGCCGGTCCCATACAAGCCATTGTTGAATCCGCCGGCGCCTTGGGCTTTTTGTCCCTGGCCGGCGGTTTTGCCGCGCGCATTACCTTGTCCGCTGTCTTTCGACTGAGGCGTTTGCGATTCGTGAACCGCCGATGCGGCCGGTTCAGGCTTCGAACCCATTCCGGACGAACGGCTTTCCATGTGCGAAGAGCCGCCCGACTGGGGAATCTGCGCAAGGCTGGGAGAGTTGGTGGCCAACAGTGCGGCGCCGAGAAGCGCAAGCGAGGCTGCGCCGGCTACCGCGCGGCAGGAGTAAGCAGAGTAGTTCATAGGAGCGAATAATCCGTCGAGAAGGTCAATTGAATTTCACCATTCGCGCATTGAGCATGAACGGTGCCCGGCACCTGGAATAAATCGTGCAGGCAGGGTGCGCCGTTCACTCAACCGATTTTCGCATGTCCGATTTACCCGGGTGGCCAATGCACTACGATCGAGGTACATGTCGTGAAACGGCATCTATAATCAATTTTGTTCCCAAAAGAGCCGAGGCCATGCAATGACGCAAATGACTCGGCGACAATTCCTGAAGGTTTCTGCCACCTCGCTCGCCGGATCGAGCCTAGCCCTGATGGGCTTCTCGCCGACACCCGCGCTGGCCGAAGTCCGTCAGTACAAATTGTCGCGTGCTACCGAAACCCGCAACACCTGCCCGTACTGCTCGGTGGGCTGCGGCGTCCTCATGTACGGACTTGGCGACCAGGCCAAGAACGTGAAGACGAGCATCTTCCACATCGAGGGCGACCCCGACCATCCGGTCAATCGCGGCACGCTGTGCCCGAAGGGCGCGAGCCTGATCGACTTCATCCATAGCCCGAGCCGTCTGCGCTATCCCGAGTACCGCGCGGCCGGGGCGAACGAGTGGAAGCGCATCTCGTGGGAAGACGCGCTCGACCGCATCGCCAAGCTGATGAAGGAAGACCGCGACGCGAATTTCGTCGAGACGACCGCAGACGGCAAGAAGGTCAACCGCTGGCTGACAACCGGGATGCTCGCGGCGTCGGCCAGCAGTAACGAGGTGGGTTATCTGACGCACAAGACTGCTCGCAGTCTTGGCATGCTTGGATTCGACAATCAGGCGCGTGTCTGACATGGCCCGACGGTGGCAGGTCTTGCCCCGACGTTTGGCCGTGGAGCGATGACGAACCATTGGGTCGACATCAGAAACGCGGACTTGATTCTCGTGATGGGCGGCAATGCGGCCGAGGCCCACCCATGCGGTTTCAAATGGGTCACCGAGGCGAAGGCGCACCGCAAGGCGCGCCTGATCGTGGTCGACCCGCGCTTTAATCGCACGGCGTCGGTCGCGGACTATTACGCGCCGATTCGCACCGGGACGGACATCGCGTTCCTCGGCGGGGTGATCAACTATCTGTTGACGAACGACAAGATCCAGCACGAGTACGTGAAGAACTACACGGACGTGTCGTTTATCGTCCGTGAGGATTTTGCGTTCAACGACGGCATGTTCTCCGGCTACAACGCCGACAAGCGCAGCTACGACAAGACCTCGTGGGACTACGAGCGCGGCGACGACGGCTTCGCCAAGGTCGACCCCACGCTGCAGGACCCGCGCTGCGTCTATCAGCTGATGAAGAAGCATTACTCGCGCTACACGCCCGAGCAGGTCGAAAAAATCTGCGGCACGCCGAAGGACAAGTTCCTGCACGTATGCGAGATGCTCGCGGCGACGTCGGTGCCGGGACGCGCGACCACGATCATGTACGCGCTCGGCTGGACGCAGCACTCGATCGGCTCGCAGATCATCCGCACCGGCGCGATGGTCCAGCTGCTGCTCGGCAACATCGGCATCGCGGGCGGCGGCATGAATGCGCTGCGCGGCCACTCGAACATCCAGGGCCTGACGGACCTCGGCCTGATGTCGAACCTGCTGCCGGGCTACATGACGCTGCCAATGGAGGCGGAGCAGGACTTCGACGCCTACATCGCGAAACGCGCCGCGCAGCCGCTGCGGCCGAACCAGCTGAGCTACTGGCGCAACTATCGCGCGTTCCACGTGAGCTTCATGAAGTCGTGGTGGGGCGACAAGGCGACCGCCGAGAACAACTTCGCTTTCGACTATCTGCCGAAGCTCGACAAGTCCTACGACCTGCTGCAGGTCTTCGAGCTGATGAGTCAGGGCAAGATGACCGGCTACATCGCGCAGGGCTTCAACCCGCTTGCCGCCGCGCCGTACAAGTCAAAGAACGGCGCGGCTCTGGCCAAGCTGAAGTGGCTCGTGATCATGGATCCGCTCGCGACCGAAACATCGGAGTTCTGGAAGAACCACGGCCCGTTCAACGACGTCGACAGCGCATCGATCCAGACCGAGGTGTTCCGTCTGCCGACCACCTGCTTCGCCGAGGAACGCGGCTCGCTCGTCAGTTCGAGCCGGGTGCTGCAATGGCACTGGCAGGGCGCGGACGGCCCCGGCGAAGCGAAGAGCGACCTCGAGATCATGGCTGGGCTGTGGCTGCGGATTCGCGACGCTTATCGCAAGGACGGCGGCAAGTATCCCGATCCGATCCTGAACATGAGCTGGCCGTATGCGAGGCCGGACAGCCCGACGCCCGAAGAGATCGCGATGGAGTTCAACGGCAAGGCGCTCGCGGACGTCACCGATCCGAAGGACCCGACCAAGGTGCTCGCGAAGAAAGGCGAGCAGCTCGCGAGCTTCGCGCTGCTGCGCGACGACGGCTCGACTTCGAGCGGCTGCTGGATCTTCTGCGGTGCGTGGACTCAGGCGGGCAACCAGATGGGCCGCCGCGACAACTCGGACCCGACCGGCATCGGCAACACGCTGAACTGGGCGTGGGCATGGCCGGTGAACCGGCGGATTCTGTACAACCGCGCGTCGTGCGATCTCAACGGCAAGCCGTTCGATCCGACGCGTAAGCTGATCGCGTGGAATGGCAGCACGTGGTCGGGCGCCGACATTCCGGACTTCAAGGTCGACGAGCCGCCTGACGGCGGCATGAATCCGTTCATCATGAATCCGGAAGGCGTCGCGCGGTTCTTCGCGCGCGACGCGATGGTCGAGGGGCCGTTCCCCGAGCACTATGAACCGTTCGAGACGCCGCTCGGCTACAACCCGCTGCATCCGGACAACAAGCTGGTCGTCAGCAACCCGGCGGCGCGCGTGTTCCCGGCCGACAAAGCCACGTTCGGCACGCACGAGAACTTCCCGCATACGGCGACCAGCTATCGGCTGACCGAGCATTTCCACTACTGGACGAAGCACGCGAAGCTGAATGCGATCATCCAGCCCGAGCAGTTCGTCGAGATCGGCGAAGACCTCGCGAAGGAGATCGGCGTGGTGGCGGGCGACCGGGTCAAGGTGAGCTCGAACCGCGGGCACCTGATAGCCGTCGCGGTCGTGACCAAGCGCATCAAACCGCTGACTGTCGAAGGCAAGAAGGTGCAGACCGTCGGGCTGCCGATTCATTGGGGCTTCATGGGGCTCGCGAGGCCGGGCTATCTCGTCAATGCGCTGACGCCCCCGGTGGGCGACGGGAACTCGCAGACACCGGAAACCAAGTCGTTCCTCGTCAAGGTCGAAAAGGCATAAGGTAAAGAGATGGCACTGCAATCACTGGACATCAGACGCGTCTCGGCCACGACCACGCAGCCGCCGGTGGCTCGCGCGCCGGCCTCCGGGCAGGTCGCGAAGCTCATCGACGTGTCGAAGTGCATCGGCTGCAAGGCGTGTCAAACCGCCTGCATGGAGTGGAACGATTTGCGCGACGAAATCGGCGTGAACGTCGGCGTCTACGACAATCCGCCCGACTTGACTCCGGATTCGTGGACCGTGATGCGTTTCGCGGAGTACGAGAACTCCGCCGGCGATCTCGAATGGCTGATCCGCAAGGACGGCTGCATGCACTGCGAAGACCCGGGCTGTCTGAAGGCCTGTCCGTCGCCGGGCGCGATCGTGCAGTACACGAACGGCATCGTGGATTTTCACGAGGAGAACTGCATCGGCTGCGGCTTTTGCATCGCGGGCTGTCCGTTCAACATACCGCGCATGTCGAAGAAGGATCGCCGCGTGTACAAGTGCACGCTGTGTTCGGACCGCGTGGCGGTCGGCCAGGAGCCGGCCTGCGTGAAGACCTGCCCCACCGGCGCGATTATGTTCGGCACCAAGGAGGACATGAAGCTGCAGGCCGAGGACCGCATCGTCGATCTGAAGGAGCGCGGTTTCCAGAACGCTGGCCTGTACAACCCGGAAAAGGTCGGCGGCACGCATGTGATGTACGTGCTGCATCACGCCGACCGGCCGTCGCTGTATCACGGCCTGCCGGACGATCCGCGCATCAGTCCGATGGTGACGTTTTGGAAGGGCATAGCCAAGCCGATCGGGCTCGCCATCATGGGGATCGCCGCGCTCGCGGGCTTCTTCCACTACACGCGCGTCGGTCCGAACGAGGTGACCGAGGCCGACGAAGCCGCCGCCGTCGAGGAAGCCGAAGAGGCACGCCGTTCGCGGGAGGGTAAGCAATGAACCACTCTGAGCACACCGACTTCACGGACGTGAAGGGCAACCGCCTGATCGTGCGCTATACGCCGAACGAGCGCACGAACCATTGGATCACCGCGATCTGTTTCATCCTGCTTGCGCTGTCCGGTCTCGCGTTGTTCCATCCGTCGATGGCGTTTCTGTACTTCGTGCTTGGCGGCGGACAGTGGACGCGAATCCTGCACCCGTTCATCGGCTGCGTGATGTTCATCTCGTTCCTGATTCTTGCGTTGCGCTTCTGGCATCACAACTATCTGGACCAGGCGGATATCCAGTGGATGAAGCAGTACCGCGACGTGCTGAACAACCGCGAGGAGCGCCTGCCCGCAATCGGCAGGTACAACGCCGGGCAGAAGCTGCTGTTCTTCGTGATGGTGATCTGTATGCTGCTGCTGTTGCTGAGCGGCATCGTGATCTGGCGGCGCTATTTTTCGCTCTACTTCCCGATTGGCCTGATCCGGCTCTCCGCGGTCGTGCACGCGGTGACGGCGTTCTTGCTGATCGTCGGCATCATCGTGCATATCTATGCGGCGCTGTGGGTCAAGGGCTCCATAGGTGCGATGACGCGCGGCACCGTTACTTATGGCTGGGCGCGCAAGCACCATCCGAACTGGTTCAGAGAAATCATCGGCAAGTAAAGTATGTTCAATCGGCGCTGCCTCAGCGCGTGTCTCAATGCGCCGCACGCAGCACCCCGCGCACCGGGCCGCCGCGCCACGTCGATGACGGGCGGCGGCTCTTCAGTTTTCAGAGGTCGATAACTTGGCTCAACGCATTCTCGAAGCCGCCGACATCGAGTCGCTCGATCCCTCGGCAATACCCCGCATCCGCATGCCGGAGCGGCTCGCGGTGTTCGCGCCGCGCGCCGCGCGCCTGCGCCAGCTCGCCTCGCGCGGCAATCCGATTGCCGGCTATCTGCGGCTGATGGCGGCGCTGGCCGATGCGCAGCAGGCGGTGCTCACGCACTTCAAGGCACAGCCGCCGAGCCCAGAGCTGATCGCGAGCGCGCAGCAGTATTCGATGCCGCTAATTCCGGCGCTGTCCGGCGCGCGCGATCCGGCGTGGCGCGACGTGCTGCTGCAACTGCTCGACAAGATCGAAGCCGCGGGTCCGTTGACGCCGCCGCTCGTCGCGGTGTTCGCGCGCCTGCGCTCGCTCGACGTCGCCACGCTCGAAGCGCAGGCCGACGCGATCTTCGCGCAGCGCTTCGCCGACGTCGAGCCGGCGAGCGCGCCGTTCATCATGGCCGCGCTGCAAGTCGTATGGACCGACCTCGCCGCCGACATCGACAAGCGCGCCGTGCCGTATCTCGACACGCCGGGGCTGTGCCCGGTGTGCGGCTCGCATCCGGTGGCGAGCACGCTGCGCATCGGCGGCGCGTACGACAACTATCGCTATCTGCAATGCGGGCTGTGCGCGACCGAATGGCATATGGTCCGTAGCAAATGCTCGAACTGCGATTCGACGAAAGGCATCGCGTACCACGTGGCCGGCTCGCCCGACGCCGATGCGGCCACGCGCGAAGCCGAAACGAAAAACGCCGTGCTGAAGGCGGAGTCGTGCGACGAATGCCATACTTACCGCAAGATCGGTATCCAGGCGAAGGACTACGAGTTCGATCCATTCGCGGACGACCTCGCGAGCCTCACGCTCGATCTGCTGATGGGCGCGGAAGGTTACCGGCGCGCGTCGCCGCATCCATGGCTGTGGCCGGAGCAGACGGCCGGCGCGACGGAAGCGGAGGGCGACGAGTCCGCCTGACGGCGACCTGGCCAGACGCAAGTTCAACACGACATAAGGATTGCTCGTGAGCGATGTGAGCAGCTCGGAATTGCGTGCGCTGATGGCGCGCGTGCCGTCGGTGGACAAGGTGATGGCGTCGGCGGAATTCGCACCGCTGATCGGCGAATACGGGCGCACCCAGGTGCTCAATGCGCTGCGCGATGCGCTCGACGCGTGGCGCATCAGCGCGCAATCGGGCGATGCGGCGGCCAACCCGGCGGTGAGCGCGCTCGATACCCCGCAGCTGCATGCGGCGGTCGCCGCGGCGCTGCTCGCACGTAACGCGTCGCGGCTGCGCAGCGTATTCAATCTGACCGGCACCGTATTGCACACGAACCTCGGCCGCGCGCTGCTACCCGACGAGTCGGTGCGCGCCGTGATGACCGCGCTCACGCAACCGGCCAACCTCGAGTTTGATCTCGCCACCGGCATGCGCGGCGACCGCGACGACCTGATCGACGATCTGATCTGCGAGCTGACCGGCGCCGAAGCGGCAACCATCGTCAACAACAACGCGGCCGCGGTGCTGCTCACGCTGTCCGCGCTCGCGGCGAAGAAGGAAGTGGTGGTGTCGCGCGGCGAGCTCGTCGAAATCGGCGGCGCGTTTCGCATTCCCGACATCATGAGCCGCGCGGGCGCGAAGCTGCGCGAAGTCGGCACGACGAACCGCACTCATCTGAAGGACTATGAACAGGCGATCAACGCGCGCACCGCGCTGCTGATGAAAGTCCACGCAAGCAACTATGCGATCAGCGGCTTCACGAAGGAAGTCGGCATCGACGAGATCGCGCCGCTCGCGCACGCGCGCGGGCTCGCGGTCGCTGTCGATCTCGGCAGCGGCACGCTGGTCGATCTCGCCGAATGGGGCTTGCCGCGCGAGCCGACGGTGCGCGAGACCGTCGCGGCGGGCGCCGATGTGGTCACGTTCAGCGGCGACAAACTGCTCGGTGGGCCGCAGGCCGGGTTGATCGTCGGGCGGCGCGATCTGATCGCGAAGATCAAGAAGCATCCGTTGAAGCGCGCACTGCGCGTCGGCAAGCTGACGCTCGCGGCGTTGGAGCCGGTGCTGCGGCTGTATCGCGCGCCCGAGAAGTTGACGGAGCGGCTGACCACGCTACGGCTCCTCACGCGTGCCGCCGAAGACATTCACGCTGCCGTGCTGCGCGTGCTACCGGCGCTGCAGCAGGCGATCGGCGCGCGCTACACCGTGGCGGCGGAACCGATGTTCAGCCAGATCGGCAGCGGCGCATTGCCGGTCGACGTGCTGCCGAGCCATGGCCTCGTCATCAGGATGACCGACGGCAAGCGCGGCGGCCGTCATCTGCTCGCGCTCGAAAAGCAGTTGCGCGAGATGGCGCGGCCGGTGATCGGCCGGATCGCGGACGACGCGTTGCGGCTCGATCTGCGCTGCCTCGAAGCCGCCGACGAAGCGCAATTGATCGCACAGCTAATCGCGCAACCGGAAAGCAACTGAAGGACAGGCACGCATGATCGTCGGTACAGCGGGGCATATCGACCACGGCAAAACCAGCCTCGTGAAGGCACTGACCGGCGTCGATACGGACCGGCTCAAGGAAGAAAAAGCGCGCGGCATTTCGATCGAGCTCGGCTACGCGTACGTGCCGCTCGAGAACGGCGACGTGCTCGGTCTGATCGACGTGCCGGGCCACGAAAAGCTCGTGCATACGATGACCGCGGGCGCGAGCGGCATCGACTTCGCGCTGCTCGTGATCGCCGCCGACGACGGCGTGATGCCGCAAACCCGCGAACATCTGGCGATCGTCGAACTGCTCGGCATCCGGCGCGGAGCGATCGCGTTGACGAAAGTGGATCGCGTCGACGACCAGCGACTGCGCGAAGTGCACGACGAAGTGACTGCGTTCGTCGGCGATAGCGTGCTGCGCGACGCGCCGGTATTCGATACCTGCGCGACGCGCGCGGGCGATGCGGGCGTCGCGGCGTTGAATGCGCATCTGCGCGAACAGGCCGCCGCATGGCGCACCAAGCGCGATGACGGCCTGTTCCGCCTCGCCGTCGATCGTGTGTTCACGCTCGCGGGGCAGGGCACGATCGTGACGGGGACCGTCGTAGCAGGCAGCGTGAACGTCGGCGACACAATGCTGCTCGCGCCGAAAGATCAGCCGGTGCGTGTGCGCGGTATCCATGCGCAGAATCGCCCCGCCGAAACCGGCCGCGCCGGTCAGCGCTGCGCGCTGAATCTGGCGGGCATCGACAGGAGTGCGATCGAGCGGGGCGACTGGATCGTCGATCCGCGACTGTCGCAAGGCAGTGAGCGTATCGACGTCACGTTGACGCTGCTCGCCGACGCGCCGCACCCGCTCGAACACTGGACGCCGCTGCATGTGCATCTCGGCACGCAGCATCAGGTTGCGCATGTCGCGCTGCTCGAAGGCGATACGCTCGCGCCCGGTCAGCGCGCGCGCGTGCAACTGGTGTTCGAACGGCCGCTGTGCGCGGTGCCGGGCGATCGCTTCGTCGTGCGTAACGCTCAGGCCAATCGCACGGTGGGCGGCGGGCACGTGCTCGATCCGTTCGCTCCGGCGCGCAAGCGGCGCTCGGCGGAACGCTTCGACCGGCTCGACGCGATACAGACGCTGCTCGACACCGGCTCGCTCGATGCGCTGTTCGCGCGCGCGCCGCACGGTTTGTCGCGGGCGTTGCTGGAGCGCCTGACGGGCATGCCGGCAGCCACGTTCGCGTTGCCCGCCGGGACGCGCACGATCGAACTACCGGGCCATGACGCACTGCTGCTCGCGGACGCGACATGGCATGCCCTTGCCGGGCGCGTGACGAGCGCGCTCGCGCAATATCACGAGCGCTCGCCGGATGAATTGGGCCCGGACGTGTCGCGCTTGCGGCGCATCGCGGCGCCACTGGTCAACGACGCGCTGTGGCGCGCGTTGGTCGACGATGCGGCGGCGCGTGGCGAGCTCGTCAGACGCGGACCGTGGCTGCACTTGCCCGACCACACCGTGACACTCGACGCAGCCGATCAGGCGCTTGCCGCGACGCTGCTGCCCGAGATCGAGGCGGGACGTTTCGATCCGCCGTGGGTGCGCGAGCTCGCGAACGCGCACGGTGTGCCGGAGGAGCGCATGCGACAGTTGCTGCGCAAGCTCGCGCGTCAGGGCGAGCTGTTCCAGGTCGTGCATGACCTGTTCTATCACCAGCAGGTGATTCGCGAACTTGCGTCGATCGCGGCGACGGAGGCGCAGAAGAACGCCGGCACCGTGGCGGCCGCGCCGTTTCGCGACGCCACCGGACTCGGCCGAAAACGCGCGATCCAGCTTTTGGAGTTCTTCGACCGGGTTGGGTATACTCGCTTCCACCGTGGCCTGCACCTCGTGCGCACGGATAGCCGCTGGCTCGATCTGCGTTGATCCGGCTTTTGCGGCCTGTTTCTATCGGGCACGCGTCATTCAATCACCGTAGGAAGGCATTCGTATCCGGTGGTGCGGCTGGGCTTCAAACCCAGTTGAGGGCGTCAGACGCTCTCAGGTCGGTTCGACTCCGGCTGCCTTCCGCCATAAGAACATCGAGTCGCCGCTTGCTAAATCCTGTGCTGGCCGACATTGCCAGCGACTACGGTTTTGACCGCGATCAGTGTGGAGTTAATCTACAGATGTCGTTTACGACAGGAATTGGTTGTACGCGCTAGGAGGTCGGTCTGTTCTTGGACCGCTGTTCAACTAGAGTCTCGATGAAGACGCCCCCTATTTCCATGCGCTAGCTTGCCTTCGTTCCCTTTACTTGTCAGGTCTTTGAGTCTCCTCTTAAAGCGCCTTTGTTGAGAGTAGGAAAGCGTTATTTTTGTTCTTGCCCGTACGTCAGCAAGTATCTTCTCGACCGAGAATGCGCCTGAGTCCTCCTTGAGGGAACTGTAAGACTGATAGAATTCTGCAAATTTTGCATCTTCGTTCGCATCTGCAAGATGCCTCCTGTGTTGCTTGCCACGCTCCACTAGGAACGCGGCTTGCGTTGGCGCAAGCCTGCGCAAATAACTGACAGAGATAGCAAGCGTATCCGCCGCTTCTTTCCGGCACGTAACAGTTCCGGACTTTATTAGTTTATTAAGTTCGGCAATAAGGACTGTTTTCGGCTTCTTCTTCCCCCCTTCTCTTCCAGTTCGCCGCACGAGGACAACTTCCTTGAGGGGAGGAAACGCCCGTTTTGTCAATATGCTCTTGGTGCCATTCAACACGTCCGAGACAGTGCAACCGCAGCAGTATGCAATCAGAACTATCCAAGGAAGGGTGGGGCGCGTCTTTCCCGTCATATAGTTATGAAGCTGGCTGCTAGGGACTTCAAGGTGCCGGCTGAAATCTGCGAGGCTTCCTTTAAATAGAACTTCGATGGCGTGTCGAATAAAAGCTGGAATCGCGGGCGCATGGCTGAAAGAGTTCGGGTGCAGATTGGCATGATCTAGTAGTTCCGCAACGAGCCAGCCGATCCGGATTTCATGCGGACGTGCTTCCTCGGCAATATCATTGGCGAGACTCATGCCATCGAATGCAGAGACTCCAGGAAGCCAGGATATCCGCCCAAATCTGCACTGCGCTTGCGGTACTGGCTTCAATGCGACCCCATGCAAAGGGCACGCGGTCACGCACCGGATTGCCCAAAGCAATCGATTGTATTTTTCCCGGCCAGCCCGTTCGTCGTTCGCATAGCATCCCGGACAAAAGCGTTCCACTGGCGAAATGAGTCCGTAGTTCGACACGACAGAACGAAGGGACAACAACGTTGTTGATTGAAGGTCATGGCGCAGCGTCAACCTGTTGAGCGCGTTTAACCACTTCACCGCGCGTTCACCTACACCGCAGATGTCAAGGTTGTAGCAGGTATTAGCTACGTTTTGCTTCCGGCCGCAAATCAAAGGCGTAACTGCGTGGAACGCAAGCGTCCAAGGTAGAAGATTATGGTGAGCGCTGAGACGGCGGAAATAGCTCGAAAGTTCCTCGAGCGTGTCTCCGGTGGAGCCTTCCGGGGCCAAACCAAACAGTGCCGAACGGGGAAGAGTATCATCCGACCAACCTCCCGGACGGCAAACCGGTTCGAGCGTTGACGTCATCTCATTACCATGCGCGGCGCGTTCTGGCTCGTTCAGCCTCTAGTTCCAACTCCGCGCGAACTTGGGACTCGTTGAGATATGCGTGCATTACATTACCCTGTAGAAAGGGCATAATGGTCATCTCGCCGCGCACAGTCTCTTTAGCAATCTTTAGTTGTGCCTTCAGGGAAGGCATCGACCGGAGAATGTATTCGTCACGCCATTGCCTCTCACCGTCTGCGATGCAAGGCTTGATGGATTCTTTGAGGATGTCAAAGGTTTGGCCAAGGAGGCCAAATGTACCCTTGAAGAGATAACCCATGCAGTTTTTAACGTCCACCTTGCACCGGACCGGAAGAGCCTCGGCGAACGACTTCACGGCGGCGCAATATGCCCTGAAATCTTCTCGAGTTTCCTTGTATCTCGGATAATGCACAACCACGATACGCCGTGCAAGTTGACCAGTTGCTTCTATAAGATTTTCGCTTCCATATGCCCCCAGCAAAAGGAGATTGAATCTTGCCCTGTTGGACAGTGATTTCAGTAGGTTTCCATACTGCGCCGGGTCTGTATTCGTGTTCGTAAAATGCAGTACTTCATCCAGAATTAGATTTTTGACTTTACGTGCCCAGAGGGCACGTTCGAACATCACTCGGCTACTACGGAGTTGTTCTAGAGGCTCCTTCAGCTCGTTGACGATGTTTAGGCCGTCCATTGGGCTAGGTGCAAGCAAGTCGTGGCACATACGGCAATAGAGCAATACGAAATTGACCTCATCTTTGTCTGGTGCATCCACCTCGCTCATAAAAGCGGGAATGATGCTAGGGTCTTCCTGAATCTCAATAGCGAACGAATCTAAGAGTTTCTGAAGAAGGATCTTCCCCATCGTAGTTTTGCCAACACCAGGTGGGCCGACCAGCAGGATGATGGATAGTCCAGCGACGGGATTCAACAGAGTGTCAGCGATGGTGTTTGTGACCAAGGTCTGGTTACGATGAGGAATGAACAGTCCTGCAATGTAATTTCCCTTGTCTTTAAGACTACCAGCAATAGCTTGTTCGCGAGTGATCTTCATAAGATATCCTAAGCAAATTATATGGGACGGTCAATCGGCAGCGAATCATAGTCGATAGCAGCTGAATATCTTTACGATGTAGCAAAGTCTCGAACTGTTGCTCCGTCAATTCGCCGAATAGCTTGGATGAAGAATCGTTATACAAAACCGAGCCAGCTGGCATTGCGGAAACCGTATACACGTCGGATTGCCCGCGAAACATAAATTCGCTGCCGACTTGGACATTGAAAAGAAAATACGTCGTTACAGCATGAGGCGGGGGGCGGCGCCATATTACCCCCTCGAGCTGCTCGCGACTGGCGCAAACGATCACGTTCGGAGCGTCCGATAGGTCATCATAGTCAAGGTCAACCCAAAGTCGTCGCTCGGCGATGGCCTGCAATACGTCATCTACGCGGAACCTCCCTGGCGGCGTTGGAAGGATTTCGTTGTCGTTCCACGGTGTTTCGTCGTCGAATGCGTTTTCGTTGAGCCTGGCAAGACTCATCGCTCCGGCCTTGCCTATGATTCGTTCGATTGCACTCCAGGTATCGGCTGTGAGCGTTGTCGAGTCCGCGACGAGATAATCCCTTAGAAAGTCAAGATTTGATGTAAAAATGGGGTTGTGCTCCGAGCTAGAGCGCAGGCAATAAGTGATGCCCATTTCGGCAAAAAACTTTTCACGCTCGGGACAGTGCCACGTCGCATCGCCTTCGCTTTTATGAAATCTCCATGGATATTTTTCCGCCAATTTTATAAGCTTCTCTTCGTTTTTCCATTCCTCGACAAGCGGCCCAGCGGCTTTTAGCCGGAGAATATCAGGGGTATAGGGGACGACTACCCGGTACTCGGTTTCAATCCCATCCTTTGACTTTCTCTTGATTGTTGTCGGTATGCCAACTTGCATGGGCTGACAATAGAATTCTCGTGTGACAACATCTAGGTCGTATCGAAGCACCGCCGGGAATTCAACGTTCCTGCTTTCCGTTGCGACACGCCGGCCCATCTTATGGGAGTTGTAATGGCTCACCACGTTACGTGCTCGACCCTGAACCTTGCGTGTTGGGGCGTGCAGTCGCGACTGGATTATGTACACTCGCCCTTTGTCGGGCGTTCCCCACTCTTCGAGTGCCGTCAGGAGTTCTTTGTCGGTATAGGGCCTCACTAGGTCTAGGGGAACGTCCTCGGACCAAAGCTTCTCATTCTCCTGCCACGTGGAAAAAGGAGGTAAAGCGATAGGTAGCTGAATGCTCATTGACGTTCTCCGTCATGAGGAACTGACTCTACGCATGCGTCCCCCCATCGCGGCTTACTTGAGCGTTTCCGTTTCCAGGTCCGGCTAGGCAAATGAACAGCTTCATGACGGTCCTTAAATGCACGTGGAGTGATGGGATGCAAATTTCTCCGCTCGGGCGCTTTCAATTCAGCGAGAGTCGACGGGATTGGGAATGCCCGGCAGATGATTGGGGTCGCCGCGGCCGAGCCCCCGGGTGAACAGGGAGTCGCGCAGCGACGGAAGTTGCGGCACCCCACGCGATTCTGTTGCGACCGGTCCTGAGAACTGTCGCGAGCACATCGTCGATTCGGCCGACCGGACGCTTGGGCTCAACCGGCCGGCTTCACTCGCTCTGGGTGGCTGTTTCGGGATCATTCAGAGAATGGAATCAAGCGGCGGACACCGGCAGTTCGGCGACGTGCCCCAGCGTCTTCAATACGCGTGCCAGATGATCGGGAGGGGCTGATACATCGAGTCGAACCCGAAGCGCGGAAGATGAGCTGGCCATCAACGGTGACGCTGAACATTCGGCCGCGCCGTTTCCCGCGGCCGGAGGATCGTCTTGGAACCCAAGGGTTGCGACGCGTTGTGCCTCCCGGCCGTAGATCATTCACGCTACTCGGTTGTGAACCAGTTCAGTTTAGCGACTCCGAACAAGCGCTCAATCACGCCACGGAAGCGTGATTGACTTGCGGGTCTACAGCCGATGGTGATATTTTCGAGTCCGAAAAACCTGTCGAATGCATTGGAATGGAATTCCTTGCCTTTACCACACACAATGATATCCGGCAGATGCGTGTGTGGTGCGACTGTAACGCGAAGGGCGGTCATGCAACTCACTGTACTCGGTCGATGAGCAGCGAGATCGAAAGCTAGAACGGTACGTGTCTCCTCGTCCATTAAGACGGTGAGGACCATGCTCATCCGGTAGGCTCGGTCGTCATAATCCCGTACGGTGATTTGGCTGTCGAGCTTCGTATGGTCGATACGGACTTTGTGGGCTTCTTCACCTGGTATATGCCGCGATGAGTTGGTCGTCTTGGTAGGCCGTTGCATTGCGATGGCAAACGCCCGCGGTCCAGAGCCTTTGATTTTTTCGCATTTTTGGTTCGGCTTCCCATTCTGAAGGCAATTAAATACAAGCGTCGCTTGCTTGGCGCGGTCTGAAATAACAATGCGATGAACTCGATGCGGTGGACTATTGCGTAGCTGCCAGTACATGGAGAGGCCTCTTTTATGTTGGAGTACATACCTTCACGTGTACCAGGATCGAAAGACGGTTGCTAGGTCAAGATGCAACCAAATCGCTACCTTGACATTATGCCAAAAAAGTTCTATGGGTTTCTGCCGGTCCATGTATACGATCCTTCACCGGGCTGCTACCAGCAATTCCTTCGAGATAAGAATGAGCCTTCGACGCTGAGTCGTGAGAACGATCTGTTCTACGTTAAGGCGGCCCTGATCTTACGGGCGGCCCGTACACTCGCGGGAAGTGACAGCGCTACAGTGATAGCGAGGATTGTCGAGCGACGGGGAGTAACGTTCGAATCTGCGAGGCGCCGTTGGAGTGACCTTGAACTGGGCATAGAGACCCGGGAGTTGGTTCAACGAGCAAATAGCACCGTCGAAGCTTGCAAGCGGGATCTGGCAGGCAAGAACCAGTTCGTCGATCTTTGGTTAAATGATAGTGCACTAATTTGGCAGCTGGCGGCCCGCGCGACTCACGATCTCGCGCATTTGGAGGCGCAATCTGTCGAGCTGGAGCGGACTTACGGGGTCCCCGTCCCTCCCTTCCTGGAAAGCAGCTGCAGCGATCTCCCCGATTGGTTAGCAATCAGAGACTCAATCTTCGCCGATCTTTCTGGCGGTAAGGGATGGAGGCTCTTCAACACTTTGTTCTTTTGTCTCGCTAGGGGGCAATCCAGAGGTGGCATCCTCCAGTACGCTTACGCACACTTTCTTATGAACTTGATGATGCGCGTACAGGTTCGAGCCGGGGCCGCCTCGGGCGGCACTCGTCAGTCGGGTCGTGCTCGTAAAGTTCGGCGAACCTCAATTTCACATGCGGTCCCCGACGACGCTGCTTTTGAAAGATTGTTATGGAAGGATTTTTGGCAAGAGTTCGGCCGTTTTTTTCAGGACTGGTATTCGCGGATTCGCCACGTCAACAGCACTTTTGATGATCTTGAAGACGCCATCCACCTGTCACACGAATTGCGGATTGTATCCACGTGGCAGGTACTCGAGCCGGACCCACCCGCAGAACAGATCTCAGGCTTGTATCCAGAACCCACGGATTTGCGAGACAGGAAGTCGCTGCGGGAGCACGCGCAGAAGCGCTCCCCGTCATCGCCGACAAATATTCTCGTTGCCGCGCGACAAATCAGGCAGCGTCCGGAATTGCTCAAATGTACTTGGAGCAGTCTTCCTGATGGTTTCGATTATTTTTACCTTGGGGTGTCTTTGAATCCTCCGATGAGATTTGATGGGTATATTCGGAGACGACGTCGGCCACGTTTGGAGCGGTTAATTCGTAATCAAGCGAATGTGCGCCGGCGCATACTTAAGCGATCAAGGCGCGGCCCGGGATTGCATTGGAAGCGCCGTTATTGTATGGGGCGCCGTAGCGACATCACTGATCGTGAGCGTCGTATCGTGGTCCGAAAAGCATTGGGGAAAACCTACTTGCGCCGTCGCAAGATACGGCGCCTCTGGCGAACTAAGCGGGAGGTACGCACTCTTTACCGGTCCGGTGCGAAGCAGTAGGGCCGAGTCGATTCTAGCGAGACCATCGCAACTTGGAGAACAGACGCTGAAAGCCAGCTCGCGCCATCGAGGCGGTAAGCGTTGCGTCCTTCCGATTAGCGTCCGAGGTGATGGTTGCATCGCTCGTCGTTCATACATCGCAGAGCCAGTTCCGTCTCGGACTTAAGGGCAGCCGTGGAACAGTTCCTGTCTGGCAGCGGCGTTCATGTATTCGACGGGCCGACGATTGTAAGAGCTGGGATCGGCGCTTCCCGCCACTTCGTCCCGATCGTGCTTCATCGAACCCGGTCGGGTTCCCCGGGCTTGCGACAATAGCCTGCCCTACTAACCAGTTTGCGTTCGTCGGACCGATCGTACAAGCAGCTCTCCGTATGCTTTTGACCAGCTCATGCTGCCCCGGTTACTTGTGGTCAATGTGGCTGATCACGTCTGCCGGACGAGTCAATGCCTGCGCCTTCTTCGTGACTTGAGTGACCGCGCAACTGATATTTCGTGCA
Source organism: Paraburkholderia sp. BR14320 (assembly GCF_040948665.1). Taxonomy (NCBI): domain Bacteria; kingdom Pseudomonadati; phylum Pseudomonadota; class Betaproteobacteria; order Burkholderiales; family Burkholderiaceae; genus Paraburkholderia; species Paraburkholderia sp. BR14320. The sequence goes on along the minus strand of NZ_JBFPKG010000065.1, from coordinate 9,673 downwards.
TCCGCGGCCGCTCATCCTGTGGCGCGTTCGTCTTTCTCCTTTGATGCGTGCTCTAAACCACGCACAAATTCGCGACGTGGCATATCTCGTTTCCGGATCCGATGCCGAGAGCGCTTCGAGCACTACAACCCAGAAGCTCAAGCGATTAATCGGTCAATGACCGTGTATTCCTTCCTAGATGCCGCGGCCGCCTTCTTCCTGGCGCGCCGTTCATCAGCGAAAGTCAGCTGGATCCCCAGCGCCTTGAGTCGTTTTGTTACTTTTCGCCTGGAGGGGTACACTCCGCTGGCGGCCAGAGCAAAATGCGTTTTCTCGTACGCATCGTCCTTCGCGTCGCGCCGTGCCTGAGCAATCTGTTGTCTGTGCAGTCGACCGGCGTTCACGAGGGCTACATTATGCGTCGGAAAGTTTTCTCGAAGGAATTTTGGGGAGATTTCCAGATGGTGTGCTGCTTCCTGAGCGTCTGCATCGGGATTCCATTTGATGAAAGTTGAAAGCGAGGCAAGCATTTCCTGTCGGTGCGTCTTGTAACCAGCCTTGCGGGTCAGACAAAATAACCCATGGGTAAAATTGCAACATTGACGTAGCCTCAGTCTGGTCATGTTTCCCAGCAGAACGTCTGCCACAGTGCACTCAAAGGCATAGGCAATTCGAATCACACCTGGCAGGCTGGGTAGAATACCTTCGTGGATCCAGCCATGGATTTGAGATTTGGAAAGTCCGAGATGCCGAGCAAGGGCTGCGAATTTTCCGTCGAATAAGGAGTCAGCCGCGTGAGTCAAGAAGTCTGGTAATAACGATGCCTTCTGTTCGCTGATTCGAGATATATCCTCAAGCAATTCGGCCACCATTCTGGAAACCACTACTTCGTTCGCTACCGCTCTTTCGCTGGTAACTATTGAAAGACTGCTGCCATCGATTCTTGAGACGCCAGGAACCGTGAACGATAGGGGGCTATGCCCCTTTACTCTCGGCTCATAGATCAATCGACATCCATGTTTTGGGCATGCAGTAACACAACGGATAGTCCACAGGAGCCGGTCGTACTTCTGACGTCCGGCCTGTTCGTCCTCCGCGTAGCAAGCGGGGCAAAACCGATTCGCGTGCTCGATGAGTTGATAAGAGGACACGAGATTTTTGAGGGGGAGTAACGTCAATATTCGGAGGTCTGAGCGCGAGGTAAGCTGGTTTAAAAGTGCAATCCAGTGTTCAGTTTTGGTGCCCAATCCGCAAAGCTGAAGGCGATAGCATTCATCGGCCATCAAATCTGCGGATGGTTGCGTGGGAATGCCCATTGTCGGAACTATTATGTGATAGGCCAACGAACGCGGCAGCACCCCATGCGCATCGGATATTCGCCGGAGAAAACTCACGACGTTTTCTCGCGTTTCTCCGTCAAAGCCGTACGGCGTAGTTTTGAACAGGATGGAGCGCGGCGGATAGTCAGTGGGCCAGCTTTCCGGCCTCGCTGGATAGGGAACAGCTCGTCTCATCAGCGACTTCTCTCAACGATTGAATGGCTGTTTTGCCCTTCGTCGTTAGTCGTTAGTCGTTATAATATTTTGCGGTGCAATACATAAGCAACCGGAAAAGATCGACGATTCTCGTCAATAGCGCTTACCGGTGCTCAGTGCTCCTGGCTGCCCGCTCTGTTGCACGAGAAACGAAGCGACGGAATGCCCGCGCAGACTGAGGGTCCATCAATCCGACCTGTGGTTCAAGACGAAACGCTAGGTAAAGGACGTGCTCGGGATATCTGGCGTCTGCATGGTCAAGTATCAGGATTGGTGGCTCCGAGTTGGCTACTGCGTCGGTTGCCAGCGATATGCGATGCGGAAGTGTCCTACACAGGCTGGAATGCGGCAGAACTGAACCATCAACCCGGGATGACAGGACTTTCGGCAAATGGCGAAGACATCCATCTAGCCCAATCGCGTATGTCCACCATGTGTTAAGAATTAATCGAAGGCTTGTGAAGTCCGAGGCGATTTCTGCCAAGACCTTACTGCCTTCAAACAGGCTATGCCCACGCGCTTCCAGAAGCGGTTGGTTTTTCTTGTCAAACTGCACAGCGTTGGGATGTAGCACGCCGTCAAAATTGAGAAAGAGCACCATGTCTGAGTACCACTCGCATTCGAATCGGGTTCGAAGATTGGCCGGTTGCTTTGGGCCGTAGACCCAGAACATTGGAACCAGGTCGCCTTTGTCCAGATACTCATCCGTCTGAAGCGCGTGCCAGCGTGTAACTCCTCAAAGGTCTGCGCATAAGGGGGCCGATCATGCAGTTGCCAATGAAAATTGCCTCTTGCAATGAGAGGAGATGGGAGGCAGAAGCCAGCCATCTCCATTATGCTGCGCCCTCCGCGATGACTGCGAGCGGCCCCTTTGGGACATTGACGCCGCGAGACGGCATTCACGCGCATCTCGTTCTCAAGAGGCGATTGGATCTCTTTTATGTTGTTTAAGTCGTACATATGAGATTATAGGAGCTTATTCGGGGGAAGCAAGGAATAATCCGCCTTTTGGCTGGGGTAAGGGCGGATGGACTGGTATCGCGTGGCGAGAAACGTGCTCCGCGCCGAGCTTGTTCGGCACGGGGTGAGCTATCGACAACTTGCCCTGTTACTTGCGGACATCGGCGTCAGCGAGACTGAACGATCCATCGCTAACAAGCTCTCTCGAGGTAGCTTTAGCTTCGCGTTTTATCTGCAGTGCATGAGAGCATTGGGACGAACTGATTTCCGTGTAGACCTCACGGACGTAACCTGACCCAAATTTTATCTTCTGCTGGGCTTTGTCTCCCTTCTGGCAGGTCTGAACTCGGCATCCCTTCAATAGACCGACCGCCGGTGGTATGGTCGCGCCGAGATTGCGTTGATTCTTCAGTCCGCGATCCGATTCGTAATACTGTAGTCAACTAAAGGTCGAGTTCCGCGGCTTGAAAATCGCATATATGCGACTATAGTGTCATTAATGGTCAAATTCGAGCCGGCCGGCGTGTCGTTCGGCTGGGGTGTGGGGAGTGACAATGACGACGCCTGCAGAACGGACTCGCTCAGTGCGCGGGACGAGACAGTTACTCGCGATACTCGCTGGTCACACAGGGCGGTTTGACCACCGCCTAGTCCGCACATTGGCCATTCAACTCTTGCGGCACTACCCGTCAGACGCTGACATTGCTCTCTCGAACAGTTCACTTCCAACCCTGTGGGGAACGCTGAGCGGGGATTGGTCCCAAACATCGATGTCTGGGAGCGGGCGAGTCGGACGCCGAGAAATTGTGTCGTAGCGCCCAACTTTCTCCAAGTCGCTGATGTTGAGGGGGGCGAAGATCGATGAAGCGCGCAGATGGCGTCATAACTCTTGCTAGCCACCTAGCTGTCATCCCACATGAGCGCCCGGGCGGATGCAGCGCTGCCGAACTGCTGGTGAAGGCGGAGAGCCGTGGGAGACTCGCATACTGCATTGCTGGCAATATAGTTCGTGCACATGAGGCAAGTGCAAGCCGCATCCGGTGACGAACGTTAACAGCGCTTTTGGCGCTCATGGACGTGTGGGATCCCGACGGCACATGTGGTGACCGAGTTGGCGTCGATGCACCGTCGGGTCCTTCCAATCGGGGCAGCGGTTGGCGGCGCCCTGCCAGTGGATTGGGTCATGTGACAACGGTGGGAGGCGCGGGATGACATGATCGATAACCGCTTTCAAGGCTCGATGGTCTGGCCCGTACCCTCCGGCGAGCGCAGCAGCTGGAAGCACGCCGTCAGCGATTCGGCTTGCGTGAGCGGGCGAAGCGTGGAGCGCGTTCGGCCCACCCGACTCGGCTATCGGCATACGAGCTGTCGGCATCGCGAAGTGGCTCGCCGATGTTCTCCAGTAGACCCCACGACGGAACACTTTGTTTACCTATCCGCCCGGCGCCACAAGAGGATCCTGTCGCCCGCTCATAAGGGCCGTCAGCCGGCGCTTAGTGGAGGACATATTGTGATATTCCACGAACGTTGGACAGTCGACATCCGGGACGCCTCCGACGGCAGCGGTGATGGCGTACTTCAACTTCCCGACGCGCTGTGGGCGGAACTCGAAGTCCAAGGCTGGCACGTTGGCGATGTAATTGAAATCGACGTGTCAGGGCCTGGCAGCGCGACGATCCGAAACCACTATGCCGAATGTCGCCGGCTTTCCGAGCCCAAGTGGAGAAGCGAGCGTGTCCTGCTCCGAATCCAAAGATGGCGAAGCACAGATGCTTGACGAACTGGAGAGAAGCCTGCCCTCCAGCTGACCAAAAGGAATGGCTGGATGACCACACGCTGTCCGGCCCATTTGGACGAGGATTCATGATAAGCCCGTTCTTAACGCGCTGGAGCTGTTCCGGCAATGACATAACGGAAAACGCCCATGAGCACCAGAATATTGATTCGCAACAGTGAGCGCATGGGGAACCTGCCAGCTTGGCGCCTCTATTCCGAATTGTTCGAGCAAGATGACGTCCTATACCTCGAAATTTCGGGTGTGAAGATCAACGTCACACTAATCGCCGACATGGAGGCCGCGGCTGGAACGGCCCTTATACGTCTGCCCACAGCGACCGCGAAGCAACTGGGCCTCGTGCCAGCGGACTGGGACCCACCGCCGAGCTTCGGATCGAATTAGCGGTACGCACTGCCCTTCGATCTGTCACTCACGGAAAGGACGCAGCGCAAGTGGATCGCGAATGGTCAGCCCGCAGTGCCGGCAACCCAATTGTCGAGCCAATTGCACGTACACAGAGTTGTTCAGGCAAATACCGGGTGACCAGGACGACACTTTTAAAACCACTACGCCGAGATTTTCAAGCCCGAGGTCGTCTGCGCCATCCCGTTGCGCAATTCATCGACATGGGCCTTGCCTACACGGTTTGCGGCGCCGTATACCGCCGACAAGCGGTCCGGAATCGTCTTCGCCAACATCTCAAACTGCTAACCCGTATGACCCTCGGCAGTAAAGGTGTACCGGTTCAGTTGGCGGAGGCCACACGCTACGGTCATGCGGGTGCTCGCAGTCGCCCTCGCGCGTGCGTCCGGAATCGTGCTGCATCAAGACAGCCTACCTGCCGATGCCCGAAAGGGAGAGCGCTGCCGGTCGACGCGAGTTGTTTTAACTCGTCGGGCCGCAGACTCAGGACCGTTTTTGTGACGATCGCGCGTGCTGTCGATCTTAGGATAACACTGAACTCCACCGGTTTACGGTCACTGTGCTTCCTGAATGATCGCTGCGCGTTCACGTTCACCCCGGAATTCCATAGAAAAGCCGCCAAAGTAGTGCTTCTACGCGCGCGGTGTCCTCTTCGGTCGCGGCCGCTTCGTGGGGCGTGCGCCCATCGAGTTCGGGATGCGCGACTTCCATCCAGGCTAACGCATCGGTCTCCGACTCCCACACGTAGGCAGCCAGATCACGTATGCGGGCGAGTCGACGGATTTGTTCCAGGGAAGGAGGAGCGCGGTGCATGGCGGCGTATTCGAACTACGGTCAATTTCAGTGTAGCGGAGACAGTCCGGCACGTCCCACCGGATCGGGCGGAGATATCCCGCGTCCGAGGAAAACCTCCGCCGCCCTTGGGCAACGTAGATCACAACTCGGCCCAGCGTGCTTTCTCAGCCTCGAGCAGTGCGATTTTGGGCACCCGACATGTCTAACGGAGCCTTCACGGCGCAGCCCACCTCACCATGGTAACTGTCTGGGCGGCAAAAGGCGGCTTGTCTGAGCGCGCGGCAGGGCCGCCCCAGGGAGAGCTTCCGCTTGCTGGAGAGATGGGATCGAAAAAATGAAGGGGCGGATAGTTGGAGCTATCCGACCCTTCATTTGTGGACACCCGGCAGACGTACTATCGTCCCTCGTCGACTGCGCCGGCGGAATGCTGCCCTGAACGAGCCAAGAACGCGCTGCCCATAGGTCAGCAATTCGCAGCCTACCGAGAATAACCTTGATAACTAGAATATCGGGCGCTATGCTTAGGGCTGTTTGGGCTTCGTGCCTAGGAAGAGCGGAGGGGAAATGTCTTCGGTCGGCTATATGGAAGTGGCGCGGAGGGGCAACCTTCCCGTGATCGAGTGGCGTCAGCTTGACGAGCGCGAGGTATTGGCCGAAGCCTCGGGCGACGGGGCGCGCTTGAGAGTCTTCTTTTCGCGCGTGTCGGAGGGCGAGACGTCTCTCACAGCGCCATTTTCATCGGCTTACGAAAGCCTGATTCTCATTAAACAGATGGCTCGTCCCGACTCGGCCTTCAGGGAGCATATCCACGATTTGGCTGTAAAGACTGGTTCCGGAGAATGGACCTTCTTCCAAGCCAAGAGCAGCGGTCGGGGAGGGGTCGAACCGTTGCGGGTGCATTCGTGGGGCGATCTGGCCAGATGGTTCGAAGACATGAGTCAGGTGTTCGCAGTAGAGGGCAATGCCAGCGAGGTCCTCGGTTTGCTGGATTCGATTGGCGAGCAGGCAGGTTCGCGGGACCGGCCGCAGCGAGAAGTGGTTGAAGATGCGTCGCCTGCGAAGTCCCATCAGGCCGCGATCGACTTCCGCAACGAGCTGCTGGCGAAGGGCTGGCCCGACGGCAAGCGCGTTGCGGAAATGGCAGGGGCTTCCGTCGGGAAAAACCCCGCTCAGTACGCGGCCAGACTGCGGTCGGGCGGCGCATTGCTGGGCGTCTGGGACGCGCCGGAACGCACGTTCCGGCATCCCGACTTCCAGTTTGACACTCATGGACAACTCCGTTCCGAGGTGGCAAAGCTGCTTGCCGTGTTACCGGGAGCGGACGATGACAGAGGCGGATGGCGTCGGGCTTTCTGGCTCTATTCTCCTCATGCACAGCTTGGTAACGAGACTCCGGCGGCGGTGTTTCCGCGCGACGCAGAACGTGTAATCGAAGTCGCAAAACGTGAGTTTCGTGGAGACCGCGATGCCCGCTGGTGAGGAAGAAGTCCTTCACTGCGTCCATGTTGGGTGCCTGCCGGCAGGAGGTTCTTACTGGCATGTTTTCCCCGTCGAGTATGTGGCGACTTCGCCCAACCCACGATCGGAGGCGCGGTTGGCGTGGCGCGATGGTAGCCACAGTATGTTCTATGCGGGTGAGACGCCGGCGGCCTCGCTGTGGGAGACAGTATTGCGCGACCTTGCGGTACGCGATGGCTCTGTCTATACCGACTCCAGCCACTTGGAAGGAATGGCGCTAGCGCGATTGACGCTTATCACTGACGTACCGGTGATTGACTTGAGGGCGCCGTATCGCCGGGAAATTGTCGACGCGACTGGCTCGCCTGGCCCGACCACTCCTGAATATCCCTGATGGCCATGACTGAGCCGCTGCTCTTCCTTGATTTCGACGGTGTCCTTCACCCGCTGGGCGAACCCGCGCTCGACGAAGACTTTCATCTGCTCGATAACCCGGGTCTGTTCGTATGGCTCCCGATTCTCGAGCAGATTCTCGCGCCGTATCCGTCGGTGAGGATCGTAGTCAGTTCCGACTGGCGAAGACTGTTCGACGACGCAAGCCTTGTCCGGCTGCTGGGACCGCTTGGCAAACGGTTCGCCGGTGTCGTCGAGGTACATGCACCCTCGCGGGCCACCGAGATCCTGGATGAGGCCCTGCGAAGGAAGACTGAAAACTGGCTCGCGCTTGATGACCATCCGAGTGTTGCCCTGGCGGGCAGCTCCGATGGCCGGTTCGTCGCGTGTCCGCCCAGCAGGGGCATCGCTTCACTTGCGGTGCAGCGGGCGTTGCGCCGCAAGCTTGCGGTGCTCGCCTGAAGCTGGAGATGCCGCTGAAAGAACGCGTCACGCATCGTCATGAAATCAGGCACATGAACACCAGGAGAACAATCGACAACCAGAAGGAAGAAGGTCAGCCGGGCTGGCAACGTTACGGCGAGCTGTTCGGCCACGAGGACGCCGTCTACCTCGAGCTGGACGGTGCCCAGGCCGACGTGACACTGATCTGGCATTCGGCGTGGAACTGATAGGCGGCGAAGTATTCTCTGTTGTCGAAGGTCAGGCTGAATATGCGGCCACTTTCCTTCCATTCGCTGGCTGGCTGTTCGATGTCGACAGGTGGGGGACGGGCTGGCGCGCGTTGATCTGCCCGGCTGTGAGCCATGCCCGAACGGTCCTTGATAGACGCTATTACGACCAATACCACTGCGAGTATTGGAAGCAGCCACATCCGACGCATAGCGATGGTGACTTCTGTGGCCGTATGGAGGAACTGACGCACCTATGCGATATTGAAGGCAATGCCGAGGCGCACGATCGTCGTCCTTCAGACCCGCTAAAGGAGAGTCTCCGCGTATTGGATATAAGCGGCGACAAATACACAATTCCCCGACTGGCAGGGACTTGCTTCACCGTCTTTATCGGCCGCATGAGAGACGCAAACGTTACCCCACTCGTGCGGCTGGACGTCGATGCTCACAACGGGCAGGCGTGTGCATATGTCGTCGGTATTGCGCCTGGTTGGACAACTGAGCCCGTGTACTACTGCCCCGACGATGACGTTGTGGAAATTGTGCGCAAGATCCTCGCTGGGCAATGTGCAGCATGACCGCCGTCGCGCCCTGGTCGTCTTGCGTGTGACGTGGATAGCGGAATGGATGGCGTGCACGCGAGGCTCCCAAAGTGGTGACCCTGCACGGTCCCAAGCAGTGCTCCGCGCCCAAATCAGAGTGCCGGCTTCCGGCGGGTGCCCACCTGTGCGTTAATCCGTTCGGGTGATCGGCGTGCGATCTCGTAGGGATGCCAGGAAGCTGCCGTTCGCGAACGACTGTTGCTGGCCCGACTTCTGCCCGACGCGGTCGGCCGGACCCGACCCTGAACCGCCGCTTGAGCAACCACAGCTTCGGCGGCAGCTATCGAAGTGATCCGGTCATCCGCGCCGGCGCCTCATGGGTAGCGCACGGTCTATTGCAGAAACCCTGCGTTACGCAGTGCTTCCTCAGCGGCCTCATGATCTTGAACGGATGCGCCGCCAGAAATGCCGATGCCCCCAACCAGATGCCCTTCGTGGAAGATCGGTACGCCACCGCCGACCGGCGTCAGCCGCGGATGGTGTGCCAGCGGGGCAACGGCGGGCTCGGCCATGTACTGATTCCATTGGTGCGTGGCCATGCCGAACGATGCGGCGGTCCATGACTTGTCAATGGCGACGCCAACGGTGAGGAACGGGGCGGTATCCGCGCGCTCGAAAGCACGCAGGTGACCTCCCGCGTCCGTAATGGCGATTGTCGCGGCGAATCCGCGCGCGGCGCAGGCGCGGCGCGCCTCGGCCAGCAGTGCTTGCGCGGCTTCCAGGCTGATCGTTGTCGTGCTGATGATTTGCGATGTCATGTTGATGCTCGTTCTCAGAAGGGTTCAGTGGTTGGCGACGACGACCTTGCCGATCATGTTGCCCGCCTCGACCAGCGCATGCGCTTCGATCAGACCTGCGGCGTTGATGCCGTCAATGCGGCGGGTCAGCGTGTGCTTGAGGCGGCCCAGATCGACCAGCTGCGCCGCGCGGCGCAGCAACGCTTGTTGCCTCGCGAGGGTGTCGGTGGTGAACATCGCGCGGGTGAACATCAGCTCCCAGTGAATCGAGATGGATTTTCCCTTGAACGGGCCGATGTCCAGACCCACCGGGTCGTCGATGAGGGCGAACTGGCCTTCC
>NZ_JBFPKG010000064.1:0-36135 GCF_040948665.1 Paraburkholderia sp. BR14320 | reverse complement strand
TCATCGCGTCGATCGCGGCGAAGTTTGGCTGCTCGGGCGAGACACTGCGCAGCTGGGTGCGCAAGGAAGAGCGGAATCGGGGTTTGCGCCCGGGCACAAGCACGCAGGAGCAGGATCGGCTCAAGGATTTCATTAACCTGGCGCAGCTCACGGTTCTCCCTCTCCAGCTCCGGTCGAGGCTGGCATCGGGCCGTCAGTGGGCAGCGTGGGCGACTCCTACGATAACGCACTGGCTGAAACGATCAACGGCTTGTACAAGGCAGAGGTGATCCATCACCTCGGACCGTGGCGCAATCTGCAGGCCGTTGAAATGGCGACGCTCGAATGGGTGGACTGGTTCAACAATCGTCGGCTCTTCGGCCCCATCGGCAACATTCCACCTGCCGAGGCAGAAGCCGCTTACTATGCAAATCTCGCTGAGTCTGTCACTGTGGCATGACGCAAGCAAAACGGTCTCCGGAAAACCCGGGGCGGCTCACCAGTATCCGCCCTTCCTTTTTTTTTATTAGTGCCGACGTCGATGGCAGCTTAATGCGCGCGCACTGGAGAACCTCGAAAATCGAAAATCGGTTTCCCGAGTCGTTTGATGCCGTGGCGATTCTTGTCAGCGACTTAGTTCGAGCGTTTGCATTGACGAACCGTGATGGGCATGTCCCGTCCAGCATCGGACGACCAAATTTCAGAGCGGTAATCCCGCTTTGCAGGGCTTGCTCGAACCACTCTCCCACTCCTTTGCCGAAGCGGGTTTGCGGTAGAACCGCAGCCGTGTCAGTTCGTCGCGCAGCACGTAAATGCATAACAGCGGCTGGTTAGCGGCCAGTAACTCCTTGAGGTGCACCGACTGCTCAGGTTTCAGGGTGCGGCGGTTACGCAGCAGCAGCCATTGGCTGGACTCCAGGACCTTGCAGGCTAACCGGTCATGTCGAAGCTGGTTGGCCTGATCGACGCGCACGCGATCGATGACTTCCCGCCCGTATTTGGCGACGACTTGGAACAGGTCGCAGACGATTTCCGCCTGTGGGCAGTGGGCGGTGATCTCAAGTTCATAGGCCATCGCCAGATCGATGGCAACTGCCTGGATGTGCCCGGCTACGCCTTCAGGAAGCCGCTCGAAAGGCCCGGGCGATCTCGCGGGAACGTCCGGGACCGATCAAGAGCACCTGTCGGCCGATCGGATCGACCACCACCACCGCGTAGCGATGACCCTTGTGAAGCGCAAACTCGTCCGTCGACAGATAGAGGATCATCGACCAGTCCGGCTCGGTCACACGAGCGCGCAGGCGCATCTTGTCGATCAACTTGACCGTGGTATGCCAAGGCCTGCGAGAAGTTGGTGCAGGCGCTCAGCGTACAGGCGGTGGCTGCCTTCTACGATCTGGGTTGGCAGACGTGGACCATGGCGCACCAAACCCGGTGGCGCAGCACATGCAGCACCACCCGGTACTCGAACGGCGGGAGATCGCGGACGCACCGAACCGTCGTCTCATGGATCTGCCGGCACCGCGCTCCGCACTGCTCGCGGTACATAGCCTTGCCTCACCGGCTTCAGTTACAGCGATAGCGTCTGGCCTTCACATTGCGGCCATTCCACGCACCCCAACGATAACCCGTCCAGCACGCCAGTGCCTGCAGTGCCATGCGATCGAACAACCCCGCCTACTGAGTTCCTTAAACTCAGGTCTCAGGCTACGCAATCGCTCCCTAAAGCTCCACGGCTTCCTTCGATGAACCTTTTATCTTCAAAGGTTTGAAGCAAGTCGCGCGTTCCGGCGCAGCCCGCGCTCAGGTCAGTAATCGGGCCGAAAGCAGTCCTCAGTCGGCGACAGGTGAACGCGAGCGACGCATGCGCGGCTTCCGCGATCCTGAGCGCACGCAGACTTTCTCATCGAGCTTCGGTTCGATCTCACAGCACTTCACGCTCAAGCGACATCTGCTATGCGCCTCACCCTACCGCAAACAGCTCGGGGAACGTTTCGCCGCGTAGCGGCGTTTCACAGAGATCACCCAAGTTCCGTCCGTTTTCTGAACAAGCGCTTTCCCTCCCCGCTATTCGGCAACGGCAGCCTCGACCGCAAGTGACCCATTACCCGACAGGCCTGACTGACATTGCCAAGTTGATGGGCCAACCCGAGCGTGCCGACCTTGGCACGGGTTACCTTTTGCTCCTCAGTCTCGGACTCCTCGGTGTTCGCGACGTGCATCGCCGCTACCCGCTACGTCCTCCGCGCTGATGCGCGCCAGCATGAAAACCCAACAAGTGTCAGATTTTGCCTAGTCCACCGCATATCGCTGGTTGATTCACGATAACGGATCTCGGCCAACTGCAGCGCTCAAAACCACTACGTCCTAGTCGCTCCACCTTTTCACGCACATTCCTATCCGGTTGCAGTTTCAGCCCTAGGGTGTGATACGCGAGCAGCGACGGTCGATGCCCGACCCTCACAGAGGTTCTGCTCGACGGGAAAATGCGCACGGCCGCGCAGATAACCCCGCACCAGGTCGCGTGTCAGTCACGCGTGCCGGTGCAAGGTCAACCGACTGACTATAAGCTGGAGAACAGATAACCACGCCACCATTGATCACAAGACTCACCAACGTAAAAAGGGCGAACAGGTGGCAGTAATGCACCGCGTGGCGCAACACCAGTGCAACCCTCATTTCTGTGGTGAGAAACGACAGCTTGGCACCGAGTGCAGTGTCCACGATCGAAAACGCAACATGCACACCGACACGAGCCACGAACGCCACGCGCGCGGGCGCGTCCGCGCCAGTCCGATGAAGCGCCGGAAGAATCGGCCGTCAATACTGTAGACTGCCTCGAATTTCTGATCACCAGCAAGGATTCGCGTTGGCCTGCTCCCTCTAGTTCTGCGTCATTTCGTTCTGTAACTTCGCTACTGACGACGCCTTGAGCGCTGCATCGTCGTTGAAGGCGCACCACTTCTTCGCTCCTGACTGACCCTCGATGATTTCAGGCCCAACGACATCGTATTGAGGCAGCCATTTCTTGACCGTTTCCTTCAGCCTTAAATAGACGTCACGACCAATCTGTCGTATTCCTTTCCGTTCACATAGAACATCAGTGACCGAATGCTACGCGCTCCCAAATAATCGAAGACTTTCTCGCCTTTAGCCACTTTCAGTTGCACCATCTTGATTCTCCGGAGAACCTGCCTGCTGTTCGGCGAAGGGGTTTTCGTACCGCACCGTGACTAAGATCTTCATTCCCGCCGCGCGCGACGTGTACGCCGACCGCCTTCTGGGCATGGCTCGGCCTCAGTACGCGACCGAGCGACCCCGGGAGCCGCAAGCACGACGTCCATCGTGCCCTTCTGCTGCCAGCGCTTGGAGTTGTGCCGGGCGGTAATGTGTGACGGGAAGCCGAGGTTCTGCAGCAGATGCCCCAAGCGGCATTCCTTGGTCAGCACATGCACGATGCCTTTCAGCCCGCAGACTGGCGACGCGCGGACGGCCCAGGCCAAGTGTCTGCGAACCGAAGAGCGGCTCAACCATCACCCATTCGTCGTAAGTGGGCGGCTGGTAGATCAAACGTCGCTTACCTCTTCTTCGACCGATCGTTGAGCGGTCTGGCCGTCCAGCACTTCGATCCGAAACGGGCCACGGACTCCCGTTGAAAATTCGGCCGCCGCGGCCAAAGCGCGTTCGAGTCTGACGTCCGGCCGCATCGGCACACCGACGGTGGTATGCAGTGAGCCCAGCGCCGCCTGTTTGCCGCTACCACAGGCATCGAAGTTCACGGCGCATTCACCAACCTCATAATCGTCGTCAATGTGGAAGATGCGCCCCATGTACCCAACCAGAAAAGTGCCAGCCGATTCGTGTTCGCGGTCCTTGCGCGCGAACCCACCGCGGGTAAAGCACGCGCGTACCGCATCAATGAACGTCGTGCACATGAAGGCGAACACATCGGTGCCCTCAGGGCGCGGCGCGACGGTCAGACTATGGCCCAGAAGCTGCCCCATCCTGAAGGATGTGGTGAAGCCGATCAGGAACGGTCCCACCCGATAAATCTTGGGGTCGGCGCGCACGGTGATGGACCCACCCCCCGCTCCCGCCGAATCCGCACCCATGTAAACCTTCTTGCCATCTGTCAGCGCCACAATGCAGGTCATGCTGCCTCCGTAGGTGTTGCCCGATAGAACGCGACGCGCACGCCCTCGCACGGCTCAGCCGTGGTCGAATCCATGCAAGTACGCCCATTGCCGCCCAGAACTGCCTCGCGGGTCTATGACGTCCCGCCGGCAGGTAACTTCATCAGATCAGCGCGACAATCTTGTGCCACTGATTTTCAGTGGCCCGCATTGCCCGTGATTGGCGTTGTTCTAACGCAGAAACCAAGTCATTGGCCTTTTCAAGCGTGACAGCTCCTGTATAGGCATATTATGCCGGTCAATACCGCATCGGGTCCGGCGGAGTCCCAGACAGTGATAGCGCCATGAGCCGATCCTGCACAAAGAACGCATAGCAGCAACACAGCGCGGAGAACGTTTTCGCGAAAGAAATTCATGCCTTCCTTTGTAAGTAAAACACTCGTCAACTAGCCATCATCCACGTCGGTAACGAAGGCCATCGAGCGCCAGACGGGGATGCCTATAACTGCGCAAATTCGTTGCCGCGCACAAGGTCTAAACCTCGGATTCTGATACTGTGCAAAATAAATGCCACGATATCACTAATTACCAGTCACACTGATATAAAACGTTTTTTTAATGCCATAACGATTGTTTAATATTTTAATCGTTTGGAAGTGCGTTCTACCGAGCCATCCGTCTACATATGCCCGATGGTCGGCTCAATCGCGCTACGCCGCCGGATCATGACGCGCAACGTTCGCGTGATGCCACGGCGCAGACCGGGGTGGTAGACCCTAACGCTGTCCGGTTCGGCGCCCCCGGCAACCACGGTCGACGATCACGATTTCAGGTTGGACGTCACTTAGAATCGCCGCGTAGTCCAGCGCTTCTTCCATGAGATGACCGTCGTGCGCATTGCCCGGCATCGAGCGGGTCCTAATTACCGGCGTCCTCCGACGCGTCACCGTGATCAATACTTCTACACCGTAAGCGCGAGATTTAGCACAGCGAATGAGGAATCGTTTGCATTCTGCGCGCGTGAGTAGCCCCATCGCGACGGTCGATATTGACCGGCGACGTTTCCAATTGTGTTCGGGGAGTGTGCGCCGACGTGGCGGCCTGCGCGCGTCTTGTGTGTCAGCTCGCTTTCGACTCGGCGCTGCGCTTCACATAGTTGAACGGCAGCAGATCGCTGATGTCCGCATCCGGCGCGCGTTGCGGCGACTCCGGTCAGCACGTGTACGAGGCACGCATAGGGCTCGACGCCGCAGGCCCGACAGGTCCGGATCAAGCTGTACACCATGGCGCTCGCCTTTGCTCCGGCAACGGTGTCGCTGAACAGCCCCGAAGTTCTGCCAGTGCAGAAGGGGCGGATATCGCGTTCCATGACGTTATTGTCTACCGGGGCAAGCCCATCTGCCACATAGCGGCTCAGGTATTCCCACTGGTTGCGTGTATAGCCAATTGCCTTGCCCAGCAGGCTCTCGGGCAACACCTCAGGGGTCTGCTCATCGAGCCATTTCCTGAATGCTTCGAGCAATGGAGCACTGTGCTGCTGGCGCAGGCGGTACATGTAGCCGATACGCGTCTCGCCTTCAGGCAGATTCCCTTTGGCAAGCCGCTCGACCTAGTACAGTGCCTCGAAGTACTTGAGTGCCTGCGCTACGCGGCAACCGGGTTTCCTCTGCCCCTTGAGCGCGTCGACGAAGGTCCGTCTCGCATGGGCCAGGCAGCCGAAGTGAGTTGGGCCTTCGACCGTGCGCCACGCAGCGTAGCCGTCGCTCATGAGCAAGCCCCTGTAGCCCCCGAGGAACCTCTTCGGATGTTCCTGACTGCGCTCCGGCTGGCGCCACCGGCTCCCCGCAGTTCTCGGCACTGCGGTACGCCCACATATAGCTCTTGCTCTGCGCGCTCTTGCCGGGCTCCTTGAGTACCTGCACCGTGGTTTCGTCGCCGTGAATCAGCGGCTGCGAGAGCAGCGTCTTACGCAGCGCTGCGTACAGGCGGCTGTAATGCAGCTCGGCGGGCCGGATGATCCAGTTGGCCAGTGTGCCACGGCCTACCGGAATGTCTGCGCGCGCAAATACGTCTGCCATCCGGTACAGCGGTGTACCGTCGACAAACTTGCCGGCCGTGACGGTGGCGATCACCGACGCGCTGGCATTGCTGCCCGGCAGCGCCTGCAGGCATCGACGCAATCAGGACCGGCGTGCGGTCTGCGTGGCGCTCGCAATGCCGGCATGCGTACTTGAACCACACCTGTTGCAGCACCGACGCCTTGACGTCGATGTGCAACTGCTCGCTGTTATCCTCGCCCATGCGGTGCATACCGTGACCGCAGCAGGCGCAAATCTTCTGGTCCTCAGGCACGTCGTATTCGATGCGCTGGGGCGGCAGGTTGGCCGGCAGCGGTTTGCGCCCGCGCTTGCCGCCTTCCGGCTCGTTGACTTGCGGCAGTCCGGTGTCAGGCAGCGCGAACGCGTCATCAGCGTCGTCGTAGGCCTGGGCCATTTGTTCGGCTTCGTTGAACACGCGATCCTTGAGCTTCTCACTGCGGGGCGCAAAGCGCTGGCTTTGTGCAAGCCCCAACTGCTCGTCGAGGGTCTGTATGCGCGGGGCCAGGTCAGCAGTACCCTGCTCAAGCTCACGGATATAGGCTTGGGCGGCCGGCAGAAGTCCAGAGAAGATGTGTGTCCATGCCTCTCACGATAGCGATGCAACCGCCGAAACGGGTTTACGTGCCGCCTTGATATCAATCAAGGTTTGTGTCGATCGTCTCGGGCCGATAGCGGCGGGATGGATGTCGACGAACCGCTTCAATGTCGATGCCCTCAAGCAGCCAATGCAGCTGTTCGGTCGTCAGTTCGATGACGGCCTGCTGCCGGCGCGGCCACACTAACCGGTCTGCTTCCAGGCGGCGCAGCATCAGCCGGAAGCCGTTACGCTCCCCCAGCAACAGTTTGATGCGGTTAGCCCGCCGGTTGCTGAACGCGTACACGGCGCGTGCGAGCGGATCGATCTGCATCGACTGCTCAACCAGGTTGACGAGGCTGTTGATCCCAGCCCTGAAGTCGATCGGCTCGCGGTGCAGATAGACTCGCAGCTCCGTATCGAAGCGGAACATCAGCGCGCTCGCAATGCTGCGGTCATCGCCGTCACGAGTGAAGCGTCGCGCCCGGTACACTCGAGCTCAATGAGATCCCCATTGGGAAGCGTCGCCGACAGGCCCGCCAGCGATGCCGGGCGCGGCGAAGGACGAGAAGGTTCACGCTGTGGCGTCGATTCCGATGCGGGTGGCACAGCTCCCCTTGGGACCAACGCCGGGGCCGCGTCGTCGATTGTGACGACTGTCGCGAATGCCGATGGTGCTTGCCCAAGATCGGCATTTGGACAGAAGTACATTCACGCTGCTCTTCCAGGCGCACCCACTTGTGCAACTGGTTCGCATTCACCCCGGCCTTCAGCGACAAGCCAGCCAGCGATGCGCCAGGCAGGCGGCAGGCCTCGATCAGCTTGCGCTTGCCCTCCGGGTTGGATCCATGCTTGCCATCAGCACACGTCCGGATCACCCGCAGGGGGAAAAAGTCAAAGTCAGTGTCGGTCATTATCTGCGTCCGCAATCCAAGTCTGCGGGCGCAGCTTGCATCTTCCCGACTACGGAGGCTAGGTGCGCCTTATTTCGCGCTTACTTTACACCTTATATGGTCGCGCCCGGTTTATCAGGCTTTCTTTCAAGTGGTGGCGACGCTGGTAATCGACTGCTTCCGTATATCCAGACTGTCAAACGAGCCAGATGAACTCTAGGCCTTCGATGCAATCTGCTGTCCGGGTTCTAGTTGAACTCTCGGGCTCGAACGTGTGGTGCGTGGGGTGATTCAGGATCTCCTCGCCACGGTCTAACCTAGCGGGGAGGGAAAACGCTGGCTCAGAAAGCGGACGGAATTTCGGTGATGTCTGCCAAACGCCGCCACGCGGTGAAGCGTGCCGCGAGCTGTTTGCGCGCGTTCAGGATCGCGAAAGCCACGCATGCGTCGCTCGCGTTCACGGTCGGCTGATTACCATTTTCGGCACGGCTATTGAGCCGCGCGCTGGCTTTGACAAAGATGTGCTTGACGTAAGCCGGTTCGGGAATCTCGGCAGGCCAAACGGTCATCCCGGCCGCCGCTCGTTTTACCGTGAACTTGGTGGAATCATCCTTGGACGGTATCGAAGCGCTGCATTATCTAGCGCCACTCGGCGACGTAGCGCCATCGTGATACAGGCCAGACGCGTGACTGAGCGACGGACGTTATCGGCATTTCGCGGATCACCGCTGGATGCAAGCAAAGGCTTACCGGTCCAAGTCAAATCCCAATTCCGTGGAGCAATATCTGTAGGAGCGGTAAAATTCGATTACCCGGTCGCGAAATGTGAATCGCTGGCAGATACTTCTTACAATCCATTGCGCCAGCCATCCTTAGCGCCCTCAATGTCGCCCGCGCGGCAAGAGAAATGCGTGCGAACTCGCTGACGACCACTCGTAACTTCATTTCATCAGGCGATTGCCAGCATCCTTCTACTCGACGATCAGCCCATGCCGGATCGCGTATCTAATCAACTCGGCGTTGTTGGACAGCCCGAGTTTGCGCATTAATCGCATCTTGTGTGTACTGATAGTTTTCGCACTGAGCGTACATGTCTCGGCGATTTCATTGATGCTCCTGCCCGCCGCGAGCATCTGCAGCGCCTGGAATTCGCGATCCGACAGTACTTTATGAGGAGGCACGTCGTCGCGCTGAGTATCGAAGACCATTGCATCGACGAGCTTCGGGTCGAGGAAACGCCCGCCCTCCGCGAGCTTGCGGATCGCTGCGAGCAGCACTTCCGGGTCACTGTCCTTGGTCAGATACCCCGTCGCTCCCGCGCGCAGCGCGCGGGACGCGACCTGAGCCTCATCGTGAATGCTCAGTACGAGCACCGGCAATGAAGGATGTTCCGCCCGTACTCTGCGAATCAGGACGACACCACTGATGCCTGGCATCGTCATGTCGAGCAACAAAAGGTCGACTGCCCGCGAGCGCAACCCATCGATCACTTCTGACCCCTGTGCCGCTTCCGCCACAACGACGATATCGCTCGTAGTAGCTATGATTTGTCTGAGTCCACCACGGACGATTGCATGATCGTCTGCGATGAGTATCCTGATCATGTTCGAAGTCCGCCATCGAGCGGAATGTGAATTGAAACCATGGTGCCCGCGCCCGGCGCACTTTCGATTGAAAGCGATCCGCCAATCAGCCGCGCGCGTTCGTTCATGCCGAGCAGGCCATATGAATAGTCGCCCCTCACGACTTGCTGGTCGAAGCCGCGGCCATCGTCACGCACCTGCAGCAGGAGCTTCGCCGCCGTCGAAACAAGCGTCACCTCGACATGTGTGGCGACGGCATGCCGCGCGACGTTCGTCAGCGACGCCTGTGCGATGCGGAACAAGGCCGTGGCATGTGAATCGGACAGCGAGGGTTCTCCGCCTTCGATGCGCAATTCACACACAATAGCATTCCGGAGGTTGAACTCGTCGACAAGCCATTCAAGGGCAGACGCAATTCCGAAGTTGAGCGCGGCGGGCCGCAAATGACTCGCGACATTTCGCACCATCGAGATCGTGCCTTCGACTAGTTGGCGCATATCGTCGGCTTTTTTTGATGCTTCCGCGTCGTACGCTATACGCATCTTGAGCAGGGACACGTCCATCTTAAGCGCAGTCAGCAATTGCCCCAGTTCGTCGTGAATTTCCATCGCAATGCGCCTTCTTTCTTCTTCGCGAATCGCCTCCATGTACACGGACAGTTCGCGCTGCTCCTCGCGCGATTCGACGAGTTCCTGCTCCATTTGCTTGCGCCCAGTGATGTCGTTCAGGCCAACATAGATCGCCGGAGAATCGTCGTAAGTCGCAACGCGTGCCGTCACCATCGCCCAGAATCGTGTACCGTCAAGACGCCGCAATTTGACTTCTGTATTGCGCAAGCCACCCTTCGTTTGTAGATCCTCGATCAGACGCTCATGCTCGCCACGTTCGGCATAGAAATCGTCGATATTGGCGGACGAGGCTTCTTCCATACCGAAGAGCTCACGCAGCGGCCGGTTTGTGTACAGGATGTGTCCGTCAGGCATCGACGTGATGCACAGCGGCACCGGACTCGTTTCGACAATCGCGCGAAAGCGAGCCTCGCTTTCCTTGAGACGAGCGTCTGCACGCCTCCCCTTGTCGATCTGCGCCAGCAAGCTCGTGTTGGCATGCGCGAGCTCTTCGGTGCGCAACGAGACGCGGTGCTCCAGATCGTCGCGCGCTGCCGATAGCACCGCTTCCGTCTTCTTTCGCACGGCTACTTCCGCGAGCAGCAGGTGGTTCTGCGCGAGCACCTGCTTGTGCGTCATCCGCAGTTCAAGGTGCACGCCAACGCGAGCCAGCGTCTCATCGACACGTAACGGCTTGGTTACATAATTGGCGCCGCCCACCAAAAAACCTTCGACGCGGTCCGCGTTGCCTGAGAGCGAGGTCATGAATATGACCGGGATGTCGCGCGTGCGCTCATCGTGCTTGAGGCGTCGACAGGTCTCGAAGCCGTCGATGCCTGGCATCTCCACTTCAAGCAGGATCACGTCCGCCTGCGCAAAGACCGCACGCTCGACCGCTTCCGTCCCATCGAGCGCCGTCAGCACCCGAATGCCGTGCGCCTCGAAGCTGTCGACAATCACACCGAGATTCCCCGGCGTATCGTCGACGATAAGAATCGTGCCCTTGTGCGCGACCAAAGCGGCCAAATCGGTCATGATGCGGTGTTTCATTCGAGATACCGCTCCACGAGTTGCAAGATCGCTTTCCACTCACAGGTTCACGCGAACCGGTTCCTATCCCAAATATTCGCGCGAGTGCCGCCATTGTGGGAGTCCAATATTTGGACCTCGATCCAGAGCCTAGTCTACGCGCCCTTGTCGGCTTCAAGGTCCGCTGCGACAACGCGCACCGCAGCGTCAAATCCGCCGCACGCTCCACGAATCTTGCGCTTATGCTTGCATTTTCTCTCCCTACTCCGCTCGCGCCATCAGCGTGACTCTGCACGGCGCGGCCAATTCGTCGATCAGATCTGCCACTTCGCAGAGCGCGCGGAAGTCACAGTCGTCGATCCGATTAGCGTGATTCCGCCGCAAATCGCGAAGTGTTTCGCCAAGGCGCCTGAGCGCGCTGGGGCTACTGTCGCGCAATGGCCAGCAAAGCATCAGATACGCAAGTGCCGTCAAGCTGCGCGTCTCGCACCAAGTGTCGAACAGTCGCAGACATATCGCGTCGATCTGCGAGACGACGTTCTCCCTCTCCGACAGATAGCCCATCATAATTCGTCAAGTCGACGTTGCATGTCTTCATGTTCATTATCGACTAGCAGACTTCCTACCGCATTCAGCGCTTACTGCAAAATCAGAGTATGAGATCCTGAATCACGCGTCAGGACATCCTGACGCCATTAGCGCAGAAAGCCCGCCGATAGGTAAACCTTCAATTTCCGCCGCACAAGGGCGATCCGATTCAGGAAGTCCTGACGGCTTCAACCAGCGCTTCGTGAGACAACATTCGTCCGGCTCCGATTGGACGCCCGCTCCGATCGCCATACCATCGAACCATCGTAGATCGAGGGGAAAACCATCGCGGCCTACACATCGCTGCGCTCTAAACACGAAAAGCTCGTTGGCCCGACGCGCAATTACTGGGCGCTTGTCCGCCTGCTGGACCACTTCGTTTCACGTGGGAACATGCCGCGCGCGCATACAGATGGGTCCGCCGACCGGTGCGTGCTCGGTCTACCTCTCTCGCCATGCCAACGCAACGTGGCACGTCTTCTCACCGCCGCCTCATCGTTCAGCGAGCCGGGGAAAGAAATACGCACGACGATGCCTTGAGCATTCTGCCGAAGGAAATGATCCAACTTCGCGCGTGGCTCAGCGACTGGTACGACCAGGCATTCGCCGCGGGCTACATTCACCCGCCCTTCATTCTCGACGAAGTGACCGCCGACCGGTTGGAAGGCTACTTCAAGGCGGGCCTGACGCAGCCGAAGGCGCAATTTTGTTCTTCGGCGTCGTGCATTGAGCGCAAGCGATGATGTTCGAAGAACTCGGCTGGATGTGCTTGTCGACCGCGAGTGCCGGATGTCGACGTCCGAAGCGTCGTCACGGCTTTGTCCGGTAAGGCCTTGATCAAGCATGCCGCCTGGCTAATCATAGGCCTCACCATTGGCCGGTTCTCAGGGGCGCGATGCAAATTGCTCCGTATATCTTTCACCTTGCTCGCGTCGCTTCAGCACACCGAATTCACTTTTAGCTGACGTACTGTCGTCAACAGCGCAAGCGGGGCGACTGAGCCTTTGGTCCCTGAAAAGTGCCGACAAAAACCGACGATTGCGAACCGAACCCGCGGCATTCACTGGCCGCCGCTCGAAACCGACGGCCATAACTCGCTTGTTTAGGTGAAACTGCAAGCGATCAACCAAATAGGCGAATAGGTGTACGGATCACATGGCAGAGGAACATATTCCTGATGCGATTCTGTTGCGTGGAGCGGAATCGGCGTTTCGCGGGAACCCAGCTCGCATGGAAGTGGGTGCGGGGCTAGTGCATGTCCGGCGCCGGAAAACAAAACCCGCAGGCAACTGACTAACGCGACATCATCAGCATACCGACGTTCTGCATCACCCAGACCGTGCCGAGGATCAGGAACGCAGCGGCTAGTATGGTGTAGCAGAGTGAAAGCACGTTCCATCCCTGCCCACGCGAGAGGGTCAGATGTAGGAAGCACACAAGGTGCACGACAACTTGCACAAAGCCGAGTACGGCGATCGCGATCATGGCCGTAGTTGCATCGAGGGCATCGTACAGCCCAATACCGAATGCGCCGGCCGTAAGTAATACCGAAAGAAAGAAGCCCGCGAGATACCTAGTGAGGCTGCCATGAGACCCCGCGTGAGTCTGCGCATAAGCCATTAGAGCATGCTCCCCAGATAGACGAAAGAAAACACGAAGATCCATACTACGTCGAGGAAGTGCCAGAATAGGCTCAGGCACGTTAGCCGGCGGACCTCCTGCTCACCAAGCTGAGGCACCCGCAGCACTTGCATCATCAGTACGAGCATCCACAGCAGGCCCAAGAAAACGTGAATTCCGTGCGCAGCGACGAGCGTAAAGAAGGCTGAGAGAAACGCGCTGCGCTGCGGGCCCGCGCCTTCCGCGATCAGCTGCGAGAACTCGCGAAGTTCGAGCGCGAGGAACGACGCGCCAAGAATGAATGTGATCACGAGCCAACCGAGCACGACACCGCTCCTTGCCCGCGGCACACCCAACATCGCGAAACCATAGGTGATACTAGAAAGCAATAGCACAGAGGTTCCCAGCGCCACGCCGGTTAGATCGAAGAGATCGTGACCCGTAGGGCCACCGGCGAACTGGTGCCTCAGCACACTGAACGTAGCAAAGAGCGCCGCGAACAGCATACAGTCGGTCATCAGATACACCCAGAAGCCGAACACCGAGTGCGATTGCGGATGATCTTGATAATCGACTTCTGAAAAATCTGCGCCAACGGTTTTCTGTAACATCAGTAAGCCTCCTCGGCGACTGAACCGTTAATCCCCATCGGGTCTCCGGTGCCAAACCGCCGTTCTTCGATCTCACGGACCATCGCCGCGGGAATGTAATATCCGTCGTTCTTGTCGAAGCTCTTTATGATCATCGTGAGGGCGATCCCAATGAAACCTAGCAAAGCGAGCCACGCGACGTGCCATACGGCCGCGAAACCCAGCACCAAGCTGTACATCCCTGTGAAAAAACCCGCCGACGTATTGGATGGCATATGGATGTCCACGTACTTTGACGCCAGCCCAAGGCCGCGGCCCGTTTCTTTCATGTACGCGAAGGCGTCAATGTCCTCCACTTTCGGAACGAGAGCGAAGTTGTAGACCGCCGGCGGTGAGGAAGTTGCCCATTCGAGCGTGCGCCCATCCCATGGATCGCCTGTCATATCCTTGTATTCGGCCTCGTTGCGGTTCACGAATGCCATCACCCACAGCAGAACCTGTAACAGGATCCCCACCGCGATGATCGCCGCGCCGAGCGCCGCAACAATGAAGTATGGTTGCCATTCAGCCACATCATAGTGATTTGTGCGGCGCGTCGCGCCCATTAAGCCGAGCACATAAACAGGTACGAAGGCCACATAAAAGCCGACGAACCAGCACCAGAACGACGCCTTGCCGAGCTTGTCATCGGGCTTGACACCGAACACCTTCGGAAACCAGTACTGCAGGCCAGCTAAATAGCCAAACACCACACCGCCAATGATGGCGTTATGAAAATGAGCGACCAAGAAAAGCGAATTGTGAAGCACAAAGTCCGCGCCCGGAATCGCCATCATCACGCCGGTCATGCCACCGATAGAGAACGTCACCACGAAACCGATGGTCCAGAACACGGGCGCAGCGAATTGAACGCACCCGCGATACATCGTGAATAGCCAATTGAAGATCTTGACGCCGGTCGGAATCGCGATAATCATTGTGGCGATGCCGAAAAATGCGTTGACGTCGGCGCCTGAGCCCATGGTAAAGAAGTGGTGCGCCCAAACAAGAAACGAAAGTAACATGATCGCACACGATGCGTAGACCATCGTCCTGTAACCGAATAGCGGCTTCTTGCAGAAGGTAGCCATCACTTCCGAATAGATGCCGAAAGCGGGCAGCACTAGAATATACACTTCGGGGTGGCCCCACGCCCAAATCAGGTTCAAGTACAACATGGCGTTGCCACCAAGTTCGTTCGTAAAGAAGTGCGTGCCAATATAACGATCGAGGCCGAGCAGCGCTACGGCGACCGTGAGAATGGGAAACGTCGCCATGATGAGGACATTCGAACAGAGCGCCGTCCATGTGAACACGGGCATCTTCATGAGCGACATCCCCGGCGCGCGCATCTTGATGATTGTGACAAAGAAGTTCACGCCCGACATCAAGGTGCCGACACCCGAGAGCTGGATCGACCATATATAGTAGTCCACTCCAACGCCAGGACTAAATTTCAGCTCGGAAAGCGGCGGATACGCGAGCCAGCCGACCTTCGCGAATTCGCCAGCTACGAGGGACAGATTGATCAACACCGCGCTGACTGCGGTCAACCAGAAGGAAAGCGAGTTCAGGAACGGAAACGCCACGTCGCGCGCGCCGATCTGCAATGGCACGACGAGATTGAAGAAGCCTACCATGAGCGCCATCGCCATGAAGAAGATCATGATGACGCCATGCGCCGTGAAGATCTGGTCGAAGTGATCCGGCGGCAGATAGCCTGGCGAATTGAACGCCACGGCTTGTTGAAGGCGCATCATTACGGCGTCGGCAAAGCCGCGCACCAACATGAGCACGGCTACAATCATGTACATGACGCCGATGCGCTTGTGGTCCACGCTCGTGAGCCACTCGACCCAGAGGTACTTCCACTTGCCTTCTAAGGTGACCAGCCAGAACACGCCGAGGACAACAAGCGCCATAAACACCGACGCCCCCATGACGATGGGCTGATCGAAAGGCATCGCGTCTAATGTGAGTTTTCCGAACATGGCTGTTTACCCTTTGGTTACGCACGATGAGACAGTGAAATCCGCGACGTTGCCGTTGTTGTATTTGCCGACGATTTTGTCGAAAAGCCTCCGGTCGACCTTCGAGAAGTACTGCACGGGCGCGTTTGCGTGCGGCTGCGTGACCGTTGCGTACCGATCCATCGTAAGCTGGGTCGATGAAGCTTTTACCGTCTCCACCCACGCATCGAAGCCCCGCTGGCTCGTAGCCACCGTACGGAACTTCATATCGGAGAAGCCTTTGCCGCTGTAATTCGACGAGAAGCCCGTGAAGTCGCCCGCTTCGTCGGCGATCAGGTGTAACCGCGTTTGCATGCCGGCCATCGCGTAGACTTGAGTGCCAAGTTGCGGGATGAAGAAAGAGTTCATCACCGAGTCCGACGTGATGCGAAAATTGACCGGCGTGCTGACAGGCACCGCCAATTCGTTCACTGTAGCGATGCCGAGGTCAGGATAGATAAAGAGCCATCTCCAGTCGACCGCGACGACTTCGACGTTGATGGGCTTCACGTCCGATTCCAGTGGTTTATAAGGGTCGAGCTCATGCGTGGTACGCCACGTAAGGATGGCGAGGAATAGAATGATGGCAGCGGGTATGGCCCAGACCACCACTTCAATCGCCGTTGAGTGAACCCAGGTCGGGACGTAGCGTGCGCTGCGGTTCGACGCGCGGTAGCGCCACGCGAAGGTAAGCGTGAGGATAATAACGGGAACTACGATCAGCAGCATGGCCCATGTGGCCGAGGCGATGAGTGATCTCTCCGCCGCGCCTACGCTACCCTTGGGACTCAGGACGAGAAACTTGGGGCTACACCCAGCAAGAGAAACGAACAGCCAACCACCGATAGGGATTAACCACTCCTTAAAAGCTTTCCTCTCTGTCATGCCCTATCTTCTCCCAAGTTAACCACTGTACAAGGAGCGAAGCCAGCCGTTCACTGAACCGTCTGTCGCTTGAGATTCGCAACGTCTAGAACTTCACCCCGACGCCAATACCAATGACCAGCGGATCGAGATGCAAGGCGCCAATTGTCGAGCCGCCAAGCGATGCGTCAGTCTTCATCCATATCTTCTTGATGTCGGCGTTAACGAATAGACTCTTTGATGCCTGCACGTCAATCCCGACCTGCAGCGCAGGACCAAAGCTGTGATTCTTTATAGAGACGGGTACACCTCCCGCATGCAATCCGTTGTTATAGAAGAGCGTGTAGTTGAGTCCGGCACCAACGTACGGTCGAACGCGTCCCGCATGATTAAAATGATATTGCAATAACAATGTCGGTGGCAGCACGTTAACGCCACCAAGGTCGCCGAGATTCGACGTCAGGTGATGACGTGAGGTACCAAGAATCAACTCCACGCCGATGCTGTCCCGTACCATATAAGTGAAATCGACCTCTGGCACCAGCGCGTTGCTTACGCCGACATCGAGCGCGGAAAGCGTGTCAGTGCTGCGAACTTGCGGTTCAATGCTTATCGCGCGGAGGCGTACCAACCAATCACCTACGTAGTTTCCGACGACTTCACTGTCGGCGGCGTTAACTGCGTGCGGTCCAAATGGCGACATAAGGAGTAGTGCTGCAGCCACATTACGGAGTTGCTTTATCATTGTCATTACCTTTAGCCATTAACCTTCTACACTGTGTCCGAATTCGTGGCCGATAGCGTTGATCGCAATCAACTGATGTTTTACGCAGTGCTTGTGTGCGTTACCGCGTCGCAGGCCATATGAGTTCTTGCACTTCTCCGTCCGCGCTCCGAATTGCGCAATGCTTCCCGAAATGTTTTGCAACCGATCGTGGGATTGCGATATGCCGTGTGGCTCTCAGTAGCACTAAGAAGCCTTAACAAAATGATTGCTTTGATCTGTTAACTTCCAACGATTGCTGTTAACCTCGTCATTGTTTCGGTGACGAGGAGGCCATGGCCAAACTACTCGTTGATGCGTTGTGGGCACTCATTGAACCCTTGATGCCCCCACCCAAACCTCGCCGCTCACGGTATCCCGGACGCAAACCACTGGATGACCGGGCCATGCTTACCGGCATCCTGTTCAGCTTTCAGACGGGCCTGCGCTGGGACCTGCTGCCCCGCGAGATGGGCTGCGGCAGTGGCATGAGTTGCTGGCGCCGTCTACGAGACTGGCAGGCTGCCGGCGTCTGGCACCGGCTACACGAAGTGGTGCTCGCGAAGCTACGCGAGTCCGACCGGATTGACTGGTCCCGTGTCTTCGTCGACTCCTCCTCGATCCGCGCGGTGGGTGCAGGTCAAAAACGGGACCGAATCCCACCGTCCGCGCGCAACCTGGTTCAAAGCATCCCGCTCGCGGCAATCCTCACCGGCGCCAACCGTCACGATCTCACCCAGCTTCATACGCTGGTTGATGCGATCCCACCCATTGCCGGCAAGCGCGGCCGGCCGCTTTCGAAGCCCCGCATCGTTCAGGGCGATCGGGGCTACGATCACGACAAATACCGCCGTCCGCTGCACGCAGCCGGCATCGCTACCGAAATCGCCCGACGTGGCCGCCCTCATGGCAGCGGCCTTGGCAAAACCCGCAGGGTCGTCGAGCGAACCATTTCGTGGCTTCACAACTTCCGGCGACTGCGCATCCGCTTCGAACGCCTTGCCTTCATCCACCAAGCCTTCATCAAACTCCCCTGCGGCATCATCTCTTGGCGAAGGCTGAAGGACTCATTTTGTTAACGCCTCTAAGTAGCGCTATGAATGGCAAAATGCAGCGCGGAGGAGTCGACCGTCATCTTCTGGTCGACTAACCGCCGACGCTTCGCGAAAGGTCCGGAGCAATCGTCGCGCCGCTCCTAATGTCGATTCTTGCCTTCGCGCTTCGGTCTTGAGGATGCTATTGGAACAGCAACGCAGCCGAATCCAGCGACGTCGAGCAATTAGGGAGACCCAATATCCATGCTTTCCGGCGGGTTGAACTGCCACCCCTTTTAGCACTCGACACTGAGCCCAGCCCCGAACGGGTCCACCCCTCACCGGATGATGTCATAGCTGTAATCGGTCTTCGAGATGTCAATCGTGCTTGCATCGAGTGTCTCGAAGAATTCATCCAGCAGCGCTAACAGAACGCGTAATGCCCCCGCATACCCCCACGTCGGATAGCGGTGGTAATGGTGGCGGTCGAAAATCGGAAACACGAGTCGGACGAGCGGCGTACCAGTGTCGCGCTCCAAGTACTTTCCGTGTGTATTGCCGATCAGGAAATCCACTGGTTCCGTAAATAGCAGCGAGCGCAAGTGCCATAGATCGCGCTTTGGATAGACCTTGCATCCTTCACCATATGGCGACGCGTCCAGCAATGCCCTAACCTTTTCCGCCCACCCCTCGTTACCGTTCGTCGAGAGCACGTGCACCGGCTCCGCGCCCAACTCAAGCAGGAAGTTCGTGTAACCGAGCATCTGATCTGGATCGCCATAGAGCGCATACCGCTTGCCGTGCAGACTCGCCTGACTGTCTGCCATCGCATCAACTAGTTGCCCACGCTCCCTTTCAAGTTCAGCCGGGATTGGTCTTCCCGTCACGCGCGAAATCTCCATGAGGAAATGATCTGTACCTGAAACGCCGACAGGCGCATTCAGTGACACGACTTCGTGGCCATGATCGGCGAGGAACTTGCTGGTCTTTTCACAGCAATACTCCTGAAAGACGAACGTTGCCTTGGCGTTCAGCGCACGTTCGACCTCCTCTTTCGTAGTCCCGCCCTCGTACATCCGAAATTCGCCATCAGTCGGCGTGTTCCAAGTTCCCGATGGATCGCAAATAATATTCACGCTTACGCCAAATAAATCGAAGATACGCCGAATCTCCTTCATGTTTCCGACCACGAAGCCGTCGAACCCTCCGATAAAGTTCACGCTCTCGTCAGGAACTCGCAAAAGTGGTGCAGTAGTGCCCGCCTTGCCGTCCCAAAAGTACTTCAGGATGCCCTGGAGCGCATTGTCGTAGCCGGTCACGTGGCTGCCGACAAACGCGGGCGTATGCGCGAACGGCACGTCGTAATCTTGTGGCACGCTGCCCTTCTGCTTGCTATTCTTGATGAACGCGTCGAGGTCGTCGCCAATCACCTCCGCCATGCAGGTCGTGGATACGGCGATCATGTCGGGCTTGTAGAGATTGTATGCATTCGCGAGACCGTCGATCATGTTGTTCAGACCACCGAACACGGCCGCATCCTCTGTCATGGACGAACTGACGCACGACGTCGGCTCTTTAAAGTGTCGCGAAAAATGCGAACGGTAATAGGCCACGCAGCCCTGCGAGCCATGCACGAAAGGCAGTGTCTTATGGAATCCGTTCGCGACGAATACGGCACCAAGAGGCTGACACGCCTTGGCTGGATTTATGGTCAGGGAGTCACGGGCGAAGTTCTTCAGTTTATAATCTTCTGTCTTCGTCCATTCGGCAACCCGCTTTATCGCCTCGTCGGAATGGTTGAACTCGAAGTTATCTTTCTTATTGCGAAGGAGCTCTTGATACTCCGGCTCGCGAAACAGCAGTTCGTGATCGAGAATTTTGTCGCTTGATTGGGGCATGATTGGCTCCTGTATTGATGTTCTATGCAACCGGCGATCAGCGCGGCCATGCCGCTAACAGCGCTCACGCCGCCTTCTTCCACGGTGCTTTCGACAGACTCCAGACAGGACTCGAGATCGCCATGTCCATGTCCCGCGCGAAGATAGCGAAGCCGTCGTAGCCATGATATGGGCCAGAATAATCCCAGCTGTGCATCTGGCGGAATGGGACGCCCATCTTCTGAAAGACGTATTTTTCTTTGATGCCGGAGCCGACGAGGTCTGGTCGCGTATGTTCGACAAACTTCTCGAATTCGTAGCCAGTCACGTCGTCGTAAATCAGAGTGCCTTCTTTTATGTGATGCGTTGTGCGCTGGTAGTCGTCGTTGTGAGCAAACTCGTAGCCGGTACCGACAACTTCCATCCCAAGATCCTCGTACGCGCCTATTACGTGGCGTGGGCGAAGGCCACCTACAAACAGCATCACTTTTTTCGTCTGAAGCCGCGGCTTATATTTGGCTATGACGGCATCCATCAACGGACGGTATTTTGCGATCACCTTCTCGGCGTTTTCCATAATGGTGTCGTCGAATCGGCTTGCAATCTCGCGCAAGCTCTTTTCGATCATTGTCGGGCCGAAAAAATTGTATTCGACCCATGGAGTGCCATACTTCTCCTCCATGTGCCGGCTGATGTAGTTCATCGAACGGTAGCAGTGAAGCAGGTTGAGCTTAGATCGCGGCGTATTCTCAAGTTCTGCGAGAGTGCCATCGCCTGACCACTGCGCGATGACCCGCAGGCCCATTTCCTCGAGGAGAATGCGGCTCGACCACGCATCACCGCCAATGTTGTAGTCGCCAATGATCGCGACATCGTACGGCGTGGACTCCAGCGCGGATCGCTGTCTCGGCTCGGCGCGGTCGAACACGCAGTCGCGAATCGCATCGTTTGCGAGGTGATGCCCGAGTGACTGCGATACGCCTCGAAAGCCCTCACAGCGCACCGGTACGATCGTGTGCCCGCCGTACTGCGCGCTCTTCCTTTTAGATACTGCCTCAATATCGTCACCGATGAGGCCGATTGGGCATTCGGTTTGGACGGATATGCCCCTGTTCAGCGGAAACAGCTCCTGAATCTCGTCGACGATCTTATCGAGTTTCTTGTCGCCGCCGAACACAATGTCCTTCTCTTGGAAGTCGGACGTGAATTGCATCGTGACAAACGCATCGATTCCTGTCGTCCCGACGTAGTAGTTGCGGCGCGATCCCCACGAGTACTGCCCGCATCCGACAGGTCCGTGACTGATGTGAATCATGTCCTTGATCGGCCCCCAGACGACGCCCTTCGAGCCCGCGTAAGCGCAGCCCCGAATCGTCATCACCCCCGGCAAAGACTTGATGTTTGACTTCACACCACAGTCAGGCTTGCCCTGTTCGAAGGAACCCAAATGCTTGGCCCGCCGTTTAGCCATTTTTTCAGGGTAAGCTCGCAGCACTTCGTCAATCAAGGCCTTATTAGCAGCTTTGCGTTCTTCAACCGTCGCGGTCATTGAAAATCCTATAAGTGAAGACTGTCGTTGGCGGAAACGGTAGCCGTGCGCTGCACGGCTACCGTCGTCCAGCACTCGTCAGGCGGTGAGCTCGGCGGAGGTCTTGCCGACTTGGGACTCATCGACTTGCACTATAATTCCTTTTTCCATCAATAAGTCTTCGAGCTGATCCATTGTGATCGGGGTTGGGATCACGCCATTGCCGCCGTTATGGTGAACCTTCTCCGCAAGCGCGCGATATTGCCCAGCCTGCTCGCTGTCCGGCGCGTACTCAATCACGGTCATCCGACGAAGTTCCGCATGCTGCACAATGTTGTCGCGCGGGACGAAGTGAATCAATTTAGTGCCTAGCATCGCTGCCATTGATTCGGCCAGTTCAAGTTCCTTGTCGGTTTTGCGCTCGTTGCAAATGAGTCCGCCCAAACGCACACCCCCACTGTTCGCATATTTCAAGATTCCCTTCGAGATGTTATTAGCGGCGTACATCGCCATCATTTCTCCCGACATCACGATGTAAATTTCCTGTGCCTTGTTCTCGCGAATAGGCATTGCAAAACCACCGCAAACGACGTCGCCGAGCACATCGTATGACACGTAGTCGACTCCGTCGTAGGCGCCATTCTCCTCAAGGAAGTTGATCGATGTGATGACACCCCGACCCGCACAGCCGACGCCTGGCTCAGGCCCGCCCGACTCGACACAGCGGATATTCTTGTAGCCTATCTTCATAACGTCATCGAGTTCGAGGTCTTCGACCGAACCGGCTTCCGCCGCGAGAGAGAGGATGGTGTCCTGAGCTTTCGCGTGCAATATAAGACGTGTCGAGTCGGCCTTGGGATCGCACCCAACGATCAAGATCTTTTGCCCAAGGTCGCTAAGCGCTGCAAGCGTATTCTGCGACGTGGTCGACTTACCGATGCCGCCCTTTCCGTAGAAGGCAATTTGTCGAAGTTGAGACATTGTTTTACTCCATTGAGATTAGAAGGTAAAACCATAGGTGCGAATCAGCACTGAAAAGCCACGACCAAGTCCTCAGCCTGCTGTGTCTATATGGTCTTCTTCTAGAGTCACGCATCGGCCGGAGTGTGTCCGCGCCCTTCGTCCCTGCAACGTCCATGCCACAAGCCCCTGAATCCGCCAAATGCTTGCTCAGCGAGGCCATCCGCAAACTCTCCAATTTCGGCCACCGACAATTTCGACGTCGTCTTCCTGACAAACCGCACGCCCCTTTGCCCCAAATGGACATCCACGTGCAGAGTTGTCGCCCGCTTGACCCGGCTTACCGCAGTATTGGCCAGCATGCAGCATTGGTACGGATGTTGCGAGTTTCTGGCTGCCCGCTGAAAAGGCACGATCCAGCACCAGATTAACTATGCCACGCTATTTCTCCAATTAGGATTACAGAATGCCTGATACGCTAACCTCTCCTGCGCTCAGTGGGACACCATTTGCCCGCCTCGATCGCGAGGGGCGCCTCCTCAACCCCGTCTTTAAGGGCCGCACAAATGCGGCTGACAGGTTCGGCTTTCGCGGTGAGCTGGCGCTACGATTTGGGCCTCACCTCGCCGACGAGGCCCGTCCGCCCGAGCTCTCTTGCGAGCAGGTGATGGCTGTCGCGAATGCTGGCGACCCACACGTCCAATTCTTCGCAGGTTGGTTACTGAGTTTTGAACACTTGACGAATGTCGGAGAAGTACTCGGCGAGGCCCTGTCGCACCACGGCAAGTACTTCCTGTTCTGTGACAACATCGATCTGTCCAGCCGCTTTCAGGTGCCGTACAAAGAAGCGACGTTTTATGTTTTGCCGATACTCGAATCGACAGTCTACAACGAGATGCTCGAACTCCTTTACCTGGAGAAGGGCGACCTCAAGAGGACAGACACTGCCGGGAAGCTCGATGCTATCGTCGATGCGGCGATGCAATTTAGCTTTTCCTTTGACACGATAAGTTACGCGGAAGGCCTCAAACTGATGGGACCGATTCGCGATCCAAATGAAAACAGGCCCGTCTGACGACAGCGTCACGGCAGGTCGCCCGCATGTAATCGCTGCCTCGCGTTTCAGAATGTGACGGCGATTCCAATCACCTCCACCGGAGCGAAAGCATGTCACTGCGCACCAAGACCGCATCACGTCAAACCGCGTCACTCGAGACTCCCCTACTCGAAAGCCCGAGCCACACGCACACGGATACCGCGAACGCCGACGCAGATCTTCATGCACCTCCGTGCGTGGCGGTTGCGAAATGGCTCGATGCTCACGACTTCCCGGACACTCAATCGCGCAGCATTGACGGCATTACGCCCTTAATGCTGGCGGCGCTGCACGGCGAAGACTACATTGTCGCTGCGCTACTCGAATCAGGCGCACGCATCAGCGCCCTCGACGACGAAGGAAACCATGCGCTGTGGTATGCATGTTTGGGCGGCGCACCAGGACCGATCCTTCGGTTGGTCGGTGCAGGACTCGCTCTTGATCACCTAAACGCGGACGATATGACGTGTCTGATGCAGGCGGCCGCCA
This sequence comes from Paraburkholderia sp. BR14320, assembly GCF_040948665.1. Taxonomy (NCBI): domain Bacteria; kingdom Pseudomonadati; phylum Pseudomonadota; class Betaproteobacteria; order Burkholderiales; family Burkholderiaceae; genus Paraburkholderia; species Paraburkholderia sp. BR14320. The sequence continues at coordinate 11,780 of NZ_JBFPKG010000064.1, read as the reverse complement.
CCGGTCGAATTGAGGTTATGTGGCTGTTGCTGTCGCTCGGCGCGAATGACAGTCTCGTTGCGCCAGACGGCCGTGACGCCCTCGACATGGCTGCCGATTTGGGACTCCAGTTACTGCACGCGGCACACGAACGCAGGAGCCCCAAATTGGTCTCAGCCGGCGAATCGCCTTATTATGACCCGGGGAGCGCGCGCGGCGTCTTCTCCGATAATGTTTCCCGTTGACCTGCCCCTCGTCATGCCGCTCTACGACTATGTATGTCGCAACTGCAGGTTGCGTTTCGAAACTCTCGTGCGCACGAACTCGCCCGTGGCCTGCCCCCGCTGTCAGAGCACCGAACTGGAGAAGCAGGTCAGTGCACCGTCCGCCCCAGCGCGCAGCAGGGCAATCATCGCTGCGGCCCGCCGTCAAGCGGCGCACGAGGGACATTTCAGCAACTACTCGACGGCGGACCGCAGCAAACTGTTGCGTGAGGGTTAATAAAGGCGCAGCGACAACATGGCCGATGTTACCTTCTTCTCTCTTTCCGTTGTTCTACCTAGAGATAGATCGCGGCCCCCGCACCGACGTTGGTCGCCGTGTCCTTCAAAGTTTTGACGATGTACTTCACATCCTGAACAGTAAGCTGAGTGTGCAGCGGCAACGCGAGTGCTCGATCGCCAATCCGCTCGGTATCGGGCAGACAGCCTCGTCGACCTCCAATAGCATCGGCGGCCTTCATGTAATGAAACTGCTCATGCAACGGATGGCTGTAGGCTGCCGTTTCTACCCCGGAAGCCAGCATGTCGTCGATCATTTGAGCACGCGCGCTGTGAGTAAACCTCTTGCCCAGATGCACGACGTAAAGCATCCAATTCACTTCGTCCACGTCCTCCGCCTGATACGGTGGTTTGATGCCTTCGAAGCTCTCCATCGCTTCATGATACCAGGCTTCGACCCGCTTCCGTTGGGCGAGCCGCTCCTCGAGCCCTGCCAGTTGTGCGAGGCCGAGCGCGGCGGTGATTTCACTCATACCCGCCTGCAGCGGCACCCGGGCACCGAGGGAGACCGACTTTCGATCGGCGCTCAGACGTCGCCTTAAGTAACGCAGTTCGTGCGCCAAGCTGTCGTCGTCCGTGACGAGCATTCCGCCCTCTCCCGCACACAACGCGGAGGGTGGCGAAAAGTCAAAAACCGTCACTTTACCGAACGACCCCACGCAGCGCCCGCGGTAGCGTGATCCGAGCGCCTCAGTGCTATCCTCGATCAGGCTCAGACCATTCAAATCGGCAAGCTCGCGCAACGATTGCCACGCGGCCGGATGTCCGTTCGTATTTCCCGCAAGGATTGCACGCGTCCGATCTCCAATCTTCTCTTGTGCCTTCATCGCGTCGAGGCAACCGCTCCAGTAGTCGATGTCGGCAAACACCGGTGTCGCGCCAGCGAGGGTGATCGCATGCGCGATCTGATGCCATGTATGCGATGCGCAGATGACTTCATGGCCTTGACCGATGCCGAGCGCACGCAGCGCAATCCAAGTGCCGAGCGTCCCGCTCGCCACTGCGACCGCATGGACACGGCCGCTCCAGCCTGCGAATGCAGTCTCAAAAGAATCGAGCATTGGTCCGTCGCTCCAGCACGACGATTGCAGGACCGCGTGAACCAGCTCGACCTCCCGCGGCCCGCACGCAGGCTCAGTAAGTGAAATTCCCTCAGTTTCCATCGTAGACTCCGTCTTCTGCAAGGATGAGCATATTGGCCTCACTTGCGTCTGTTGTCACGGAAACACAGACACCTGTCGACGTCGCGAGATAAACGCGGCGGCCCCGAAACTGGAGGAGGGGTTTTTCATTGACAAGCTCGACCGCGCTAATCCGAATGACTCGCACATCGGGATACGACTTCCGCCAGGTTGCGGCAGCCTCCAGCAGCGTCGGTTCGCTCAGCATCAACTCGGCGATAGTACTGATCTGATCTGCTGTAAGTGCCATGTCAGTCGGGCTCACCCGCGACGCGACGCGCTTCTACGGTGACAGGAAGCGTTGTATCGGCCGCCATCTCCGGCAGCTGGAATCGCCAGCCGTTCGCAAGCGTTATCACTCCGCCCCACATCTTCTTGCCATCGATGCAGACGATCTGCTCCTCGAGATCCTTCTTTGGCACGTAGGCGCTGAGTATGCCTTTCCTGTCCATGCGGATCATTAGTTTCACGTTGAGAGTTCCAAGGTCGGTTAAAAGATTCGCACTTCAACAAGTAAATCCAATAAATCTAACGATCGGGCCGAGAAGCACAGCGCTCGTCGTAGGTGGCTCTTGTACTGCGACCAGTGCCTCCCAGCTCTGATAGACCGATATCGTCCTTCTTCCCTTACGACCGTCCAGCCGGGCGCGATCTCGCCCTCAGTGCAGCGACCGCCTGCCCGTCAAAATTGACTGATTGAGCGCATCGCAAGACTCGCAGGCACCACGTATTTCTGGCCATTTCGGCAAGCCTCCAAGCCTTAACCAGAAAGCCGCTTCCGCACCGGCCTAAAATAGACTTCGCCGTTGCAAAGGTCCCGCAACTCCGTGACGCGGATTGCCGACGACTAGACGGGCTCCGTTGACTTGCGAACCGTCCGGTGCATCATAACCATGCCCATTACACGAGCCGCGTCCGACGGTTCCATTGTGGTCAGTTCCCTCGGGGATACGAAGACCTATCCAGCATAGATCGGCCGCATGCTCGCCCAAACGGGCGAGCACGTCATGGGGAAGGTGGTCGAGCGTGCATAGCTCCTTGGCGCGCATGCCGACGCGATGGTCGATTTCGACGAAGTGAACTGCATAGATGTAGAACCGTTGCAGGAAGGTTTCGATTCCGATCACATACCCCACGTCGCCTTTGCTGACGAGCGATTCACCCAAAGCCTTACCGGCGTAGGTGCCGTCGTTACGGATGGAGAAGCGCGAAGCGACGCGCTCACCAATGCTGAAGCGAGGCGCAAATGTGAGCTCAATGAGGTCATCGTTGTCAGTTCCAGTCATACTTTTCCTCCGTGACATACCGAACTGCTAGCTCAAGACAACTGCGGTCGATGAATGCGTCACCCGCGTCCGATCGCGCTCACATCAATCCGAGCGACATCGGCACTGACCGCGACGACCGACCGTTGGTCCTCCTTAATAAATGCGAAACCTGACCGATCTGGCGTTTCGATAAAGTCGATCTTCAGACCATCTAGCAAAACGCGGCTTTCTGCCGGCAAGAAAATTCGCAGTCCGTGGACTTCGATGGTCTCGTCGCCGGTCCGAGCCTCTACTTCGGCACTGAATTCGGCGTCATATCCAGAGCATCCGCCGGTCCTGACAAGAAGACGAAAACCAGCACTTGATGGCAAGCCGGAAAAACGCACCACACGGCGCATAAACTTTTCCGCGGCAGCGGTAACAGAAAATTTGGTCAACATGATGTCGGCATGGTAACAGTTAGCAGTCGTTTGACGATTCGTCAATGTGCTGCCCGCGGCTAGCGATGCTAGCTCATCACAATGCACCCGTCCACGGGACAAACCGCCAAGCACTGCGGAGTATCAAACTGTCCTTCGCATACGGTACATTTCTTCGGATCGATCGCGAACACGCCACCTTTCTCGCTTATGGCGACATTCGGGCACTGCGGCTCGCAGGCCGAGCAGCCGGTACAGGTCGAGGCAATGATCTTCAGGGGCATAATGGCACTCCTTGTAATGATGGTTTGTATAGCGCGCGGGCAGCGCCGATCCATTTGTCCGTCTGCCGCTCAATCAGCAGCAGCCGTCGCAGTGATCGACGTCTTCTGCCGGATCCCGGGGGCGCCACGCTCCACGTGCACGGTCACGCCTTTCGTGATGCGGCTGCAATATTCGATGAACCATATCAGCGCGGCTTTTTCGATTGTTTCGTACGCGTACTGGTCCACCGGCTCAATGCCCGCCTGCGACAGCTCCTTGCGCGGACACAAACCGACCTTCGCAACCAGTACAGCGTGGCAATCGCTGATCGCGTGTATGAGCGGTGGCAGGCGATCTTCATCATCATGGCCGCCCCGACAATACGACTCCACGCGGCGGTGTCCCACAAAGATCACTCCGCCAGCGCTGACCTCGAAAATCTGGAACTCGGAGACATGCCCGAAATGTGCGTTCACGCGGCCGTCTCCCTTCGTCGCGACAGCGATCAGCACCTTCAGGTCGGCCGGCACTTCGCTCGCCTTCACCAAAGCCATTGCAGTCTGTTTCGCGTCGCGCTGCGCATTGCGTTGCACTTCCACTCGGCGCTGATGTTCCCGACGGTAATTAGCGTCGGACCTAGTTTCCATGTCGTCGATCCCGTCGAGCTTGAACTCGTCGCGGCGGTCCTCACTCAGTAGACCTACTGCGTCCGCACGGCACTGACGGCAATGGCGCATTAACGTAGCGCCTCCCTTGCAACGGTCCTGCACGACCATTAACTCGCTAGCAGTAGGGCCACGCTGTCCGTGCAGTCCGAAATACGTGCCATGCTCAGCGTCCGAGATGAGCGGCATGATATTGTGCAGGAAAGCACCGCGCTTCTTCACTTCGCTGTTCACCTCGATCAGGTGTTCGTCATTTATGCCCGGAATCAACACCGAGTTGATCTTCGTCAACACGCCGCGCGCCGTGAGCATTTCGAGCCCTTGCATTTGCCGCTCATGAAGGATCTGCGAGGCCTCCTTGCCCCTGACGCGCCGGTGGTCCCAAAAAATCCACGGATAGATCAATTCACCGACGTTGGGGTCCACCATATTGATGGTGATCGTCACATGCTCAACAGCGTTGCTGCAAATCTCATCGACAAAGTCCGGCAACGCTAGTCCGTTCGTTGACAGACATAGTTTGATGTCCGGAGCGCGCTCGCGGAGCATACGGAAAGTGTCAAAAGTCCTCTTTGGATTGGCGAGCGAGTCACCGGGACCCGCAACGCCCAACACCGTCAACTGCGGAATCTTGGCCGCGACGGCCATAACCTTATTCACGGCCTGCTCCGGCGTCAGCTTCTCCGACACGACGCCGGGTCGCGACTCATTGGAACAGTCATATTTACGATTGCAGTAGTTGCATTGGATGTTGCAGGCGGGCGCCACCGCCACATGCATTCGCGCGTAATGGCGATGCGCGTCTTCCGAAAAACAAGGATGCTTGCTTATCCTTTCCCATACTTCTGCCGGCTCGCGCTCAGGCACGTCCGACGAACTGCAGCCCGACTTGTCTGCGCGGCCGTGGGTGTCGCAGCCGTCGATCTGAACAAGCGCATGTCCGGTCACCCTCAGGGTTAGTGTCTTTTGGATGCCGACAGGCGCAGTCGAGGACAGCGTGCTGGCATTCGCGCAATCTTGCATGGATGTTCTCTCCAAAGCCTCCAGTGGTTCGCCGGCTTTATCAGCGAAATCCATGCCACTCACTCGAACTCCATTGGTATCGGTACGTGAGTTGGCCAACCAACTCAATGTTCTTCCTACGCGTCTTGACCAAAAGCCGACAACCAAGCCGTATTCTGTCGCTGTCACGACAGAAATAACGCACTCGTCGTGAGCACAAATTGCTTTTGGTAGGCCACTATACGCTCTCAATCACCCGGCACTGCCGCATTGCGCGCGTGGGGCATCCGCGATCCTCCGCCTGAAGGGCAAGCTTCGGCCGTTCGTGTGGCGCCGACAGGGTACCGCAAAGCGTTGTTTTGACGTGTAGACCATCACCTGGCACAACGTTTGCAACCCATGGCCAACAACTGAAGCGATCCGACATGAGCAACCCAATCATCAATGACACGACACTCCGCGACGGCGAGCAAACCGCTGGCGTCGCATTTCGCACAGAGGAAAAGTGCGCGATTGCCGCCGCGCTGTCGCAAGCTGGCGTCTCCGAACTCGATATCGGCATTCCAGCCATGGGCGAAGACGAAATGGCGTGCATTGATGCGATTGTCGACATGAACCTCGACGCTCGTCTGATGGTTTGGGGGCGACTCACCGACGAGGACCTCAGCGCGGCATTACGCTGCGATGCCGACATGATTCATCTTTCGGTCCCGGTATCGGATATTCACTTGCAACACAAGCTACGACAGCCGCGTAGTTGGGTGCTAGCGCGCATCGCACGCGTCATTGGTAAGGCTGCGAAAAGCCACCCCAAGATCTCCCTCGGTATGGAAGACGCCTCGCGTGCGGACCCCTCGTTCATCTTAGAAGTTGCGCGATGCGCAGAGCAGCATGGGGCTCAGCGCGTTCGATTTGCGGACACCGTAGGCATATTGGATCCTTTCAAGACATTCCACGCTATCGCAGCAATTCGCGCCGCCGTGGACCTGGAAATCGAAATCCATTCGCACGACGACCTCGGACTCGCCACCGCCAACACGCTAGCGGCCCTCTCGGCAGGGGCGACCCACGCCAGCACTACCGTCAACGGCCTGGGTGAGTGGGCCGGCAATGCAGCGCTTGAGGAAGTCGTCATGGGCACGCGACATCTGCTCCGACGAGACACCGGCATTGACGCAACTGCGTTATGCGACATCTCATCGCTGGTCGAACGGGCGTCTGGCCGCGCTATTTCCTCCAACAAGAGCATTGTTGGTAGGGACGTCTTTACGCACGAGTCAGGCATTCATACCGACGGCCTTTCGAAGCACCCCACGACCTACGAGGGATTCGATCCCGCAGAACTAGGCCGGCACCGGTCGACGATACTCGGCAAACATTCTGGATCCCAAAGTGTGCGTGACGCCTACGACGCTCTTGGCGTCAAAGTGTCTGAGCGGCTTGTGCCCCAGTTGCTTGCACGTATCCGGTCATTTGCCACACAGTACAAACAGGCGCCGGGGACAGCCGATCTGCATCGCTTCCTGACCCAAGCACGTGGCACCCGAGTTAAGGTGTCTTGAAGCCGTCATCGGGTGCGCATTGGTCCAATAGGAGAAACTACGTGCAAGAAGTTATCGAACAACTGCATCGCCTGTCGTCCGCGGAAGACTTCCTGCAATTCTTTGACATTTCATACGATGAGAAGGTAGTGAACGTCAGCCGCCTGCACATTCTCAAGCGTTTTTTTCAGTACATCGAGCAACAGAAGGCGCTACCGCGTAATAACGCGGCGGCTGTGTTCTCTATCTATCGATGTTTACTGAATAAGGCCTACAACGACTTCGTCTTGTCCACGCCCGCAGAGCAAAAGGTTTTCAGAGTCTTTCAGGAATCGGACGGACGGCGGGTCGTCTCACTTGACCAGCTGCGCGCGTCGCTGCCAGCACGCGGCGACGCCTGACCCCGGAGTACCCAATGCATATTGTCGTTTGCATCAAGCAGGTACCGGACTCGGCACAGATCCGCGTTCACCCTGTCACCAACACCATCATGCGTCAAGGCGTCCCAGCCATCGTAAACCCGTACGATCTGTTCTCGCTGGAGGAAGCGTTGAGGCTGAAGGACCTCTTTGACGGTACTGTAACCACACTCTGCATGGGGCCGCCGCAGGCTGAAGACGCACTTCGCAAATGCGTCAGCTATGGGGCCGACGAGGCTGTACTCGTCACCGATCGCGCTTTCGCTGGCGCCGACACGCTGGCAACGTCATATGCGCTGGCTACCGCGATCCGACAAATCGCCAAGGAACAGCCGGTCGATATGATCTTTACTGGCAAGCAGACTATCGACGGCGACACTGCTCAGGTCGGCCCCGGCATCGCTACACGCATGGGCTTCCAGTTGCTCACCTACGTGTCCAGGATCGTGGAAATCGACCTCACCGCACGCTCGATCGTCGTCGAGCGTCGCGCAGAAGGCGGCGTACACGTACTCAAAACTCGATTGCCATGCTTGGTGACGATGCTTGAGAACACCAACGAACTTCGCTTCGCGTCGCTGCCCAGAATGATCCACGCGGCAGCTTTTCCGGTACGGAAATGGAATCGCGAGCAGGCCGGCATCGAGGACGTTAGCAAAATTGGGCTGAAAGGCTCACATACCGTAGTGAGCAAAGTGTTCGGCCCAACACCGCGCGAGCAAAAAGCCGAGATGCTCACAGTGGATATGGCGAGCCTGCGCGGCGTCTCGTTGGATCTGGTGCATAGGATGTTCGCTCGCCATCCGACTTTGGAGGCAGACGTGCTAATGAAGAGGAACTTATGAACTCGACCGTTGCCACGAAAAAGCAGCCGGCCTTGAATGCCGGAGGCCGCAACCTGGAGCTACCGGAACATCTGAAAAACTACACCGGTGTCTGGGTCTTCCTTGAGCACGACCGCGGCCACGTGCATAGCGTGTCGTGGGAACTGCTCGGCGAGGCGCGCAAGCTTGCAGACAAACTTGGCAGCAACGTCTGCGTGGCGGTGCTCGGCGGCACGGATGAGCCCCTCGAAAAGTTTTCAACTGAGGCGTTCAGCCTTGGAGCAGACAAAGCCTATGTCATTCACGACCCAGTGTTGCGTGGTTATCGCAATGAGCCATTCACGAAGGGGCTGACCGATCTGGTCAACAAATACCACCCTGAAATTCTACTGCTCGGCGCGACCTCGATGGGCCGGGATCTCGCCGGCTCCGTTGCGACAACCCTGCTCACTGGGCTCACCGCCGATTGCACCGAACTGAACATCGATCCGACCTCCCGGTCACTGGCGGCCACCCGTCCGACGTTTGGCGGCTCATTGCTCTGCACGATCATGACGCTTGCATATCGCCCGCAGATGGCGACGGTACGCCCACGGGTCATGGCGATGCCCTCAGCGCAAGAAGGCCGCGTCGGCGAGGTCGTGCAGGAAACACTGGGGCTCGTCGAAGCCGACATTGCCACCAAATTGCTCGACTTTGTCGCCGATACGACGAGTTCTCAGATCAACCTTCCGTATGCGGATGTGATCGTCAGCGGCGGCAAGGGTCTCAAAACTCCGGAGAATTTTCGACTCGCGTTTGATCTGGCGCGCGTACTCCGTGGTGAAGTCGGCGCTACGCGCCCGTGCGTGCAGGCAGGTTGGGTCGAGGCGGATCGACAAGTCGGGCAAACTGGCAAAACCGTGCGGCCAAAACTTTATATCGCAGCCGGCATCTCGGGGGCAATCCAGCATCGCGTCGGCATGGAAAGCTCGGACGTGATTGTCGCAATCAACACCGATCCCAACGCACCTATTTTCGATTGCGCGCATTACGGCATCGTCGGGGACGCACTGCAGTTGCTGCCCGCGCTAACGCACGCCTGCAAGGAACACTTGGCACTTCGGCAAATGCGAGACACCAGGAGAGTTAGATGAGAGAATCGTCGCAATTCGACGCGATCGTCGTGGGTGCCGGACCGTCGGGCAACGCTGCGGCCTATGTTATGGCTAAAGGTGGACTCAAAGTACTTCAAATTGAACGCGGCGAATATCCCGGTAGCAAGAACGTTCAAGGTGCGATTCTTTACGCCAATGCACTTGAAGAAATCATCCCAGACTTCCGTGACGACGCGCCACTTGAGCGCCACATCATTGAACAGCGCATGTGGATGCTCGACGATACTTCGTTTGTGGGCACACACACGCGTAGCGACGACTATAACAACCCACCGTATAACCGCTACACGATCATACGGGCGCAATTCGACAAGTGGTTTTCGTCGAAGGTCCGTGAGGCCGGTGCCTTACTGATCTGCGAGACTACGGTGAATGACCTGATTCTTGACGGAGACCAAGTTGTCGGCGTCCAGTGCGACCGCGAACACGGCGAAGTTTATGCGGATGTCGTGATTCTCGCTGACGGCGTCAACTCAACTTTGGCCCGCAAAGCGGGCTTTCATGGTGAGATCGAAGCGCGCAACGTCGCACTAGCTGTGAAAGAGATCCTCTTCATGCCCGAGGAGGCAATTCGCGAGAGGTTTAACGTTGCCGATCAAGAAGGCGTTGTAATAGAGATGGTTGGACGAATCACAGATGGCATGGCAGGGACTGGGTTTCTTTACACGAACAAAGAGTCGCTGACGATCGGTGTCGGCTGTATGCTGAGCGACTTCAAGAAGAACTCTAATCGCACAACGCCGTATCTGCTTCTCGAGAAAATGAAGCGTCATCCGTCCATCGCTCCTCTTATCGCGGGCGGCGAGATGAAGGAGTACTGCGCGCACCTCATTCCCGAAGGAGGGTTTAATGCGATCCCGCAAGTATACGGTAACGGCTGGATGATCATCGGTGACTCGGGCGGCTTCGTCAACGCCGCGCACCGAGAGGGCTCCAATCTCGCGATGACGACGGGGCGCCTCGCCGCCGAGACAGCAATAGCCGCCAAAGCGGCCGGCCGCCACGGCTACCGTGCCAGCACGCTGTCAGCGTATAAGGACGCGCTAGACAAGAGTTTCGTGATGAAGGACTTGCACAAGTACCGCGATATGCCGAAGATCCTACACCATAATCCCCAGTTCTTTACCACATACCCTGATCTCGTCGCGAAAGCGGCCCGCACGATGATGACGGTCGATGGCATCGACAAGAAGACCAAGAAACGCGAGGTCATAACCAGCTTCCGTAAAAGTCGCTCGGTGACAGGGCTGATCGGCGACGCATACAAATTCTGGAGGGCTTTCCGATGAACAATACGATCACTGCCAACATCGACGAAAAGCTGTTTCAAAATCGCTACCGAGTGGACGTCGGGCGGCCGCACGTCCGCATAAAAGACGTGGACATTTGCACCAACGATTGCACAGATAAGAGCTGTACATTCGTGTGTCCCGCCTCCTGTTATCGGAACGAGAACGACGGCTCAGTCACGTTGGTCACCGACGGCTGCCTCGAATGCGGTAGTTGCCGCATTTTGTGCACCGAACACCATAATGTTGAATGGGCCTATCCGCGCGGGGGATATGGCATACAGTTCAAGTTCGGTTAAACGAACAAGCTCAGTATCGCTCCCGCGGCTGAGCGCCTTATTACATCCGGAGAAACTTTGATGAATCTAATTTCTGGTATCGAGTCAACGGATCTGTTCGGCGGTGAAGTTCCGGCCGGCGTACTACAGCTGATCGAGAGAACCCGCCGCGGCAGCGATGACGATGTGGCCGCCGCGTTGTGGACCGCCATCCTGTCCTATCCGCGCTGCCTGCCACCCTACTATCTGCTATATAAGTTCCATGCAAACCGGGGAGAACTTGGCGAGGCGCACAGAGTCGCAACGAGGGCTTTGGCGGTCGCTGCCTGGGAAGCGTCGATCAGCAGTGATTGGTGCGCAGTACAGCCGAGCGACGCGGACTTCTCCATTCCCGGGCCGCCGCGCTTTTGGCTCTTTACGCTAAAGGCGCTTGCGTTCATCAGCGTACGGCGTGGCAAACGGGCCCTTGCACTGAAGCTGATTGCCAAACTACGCTGGCTGGACCCGATTGATTGCATCGGTTTCGAGGTCGTCGAAGCCTTACTAGCGCAGTCAGAACACGGCAATCGCAAACTGGCGAATTGACAGACAGCAATTCGTCACTAAGGTTGCAAGCGAATTCCGGACCTCGCCGCTGAGGGCGTCGCAATCCCCGAACAACTAATGCAATTCTAGAGCGTGTTAGGAACTTCGATTGAGACCTGGTATCCTGGCGGGATGAAAAGAACCGACCGCAAAGGGTATCCGACAGATGTGTCGGATGAGGAATGGAGTTTCGCGGCGCCGTATCTGACGCTGATGGACGTTGACGCGCCCCAGCGCAAATACGAACTGCGCGACATGTTTGATGCATTGCGCTGGATGGCTCGTGCCGGCGCGCCGTGGAGGATGCTGCCCAATGATTTCCCGCCGTGGGAGCTGGTGTATCAGCAGA
>NZ_JBFPKG010000063.1:0-36486 GCF_040948665.1 Paraburkholderia sp. BR14320 | reverse complement strand
TGGCTGATGCATTTGACATCGTGATCGTCGCCAGCGCGTTCGGTGTGAACGCCGTGCGCGCCGACGGCCATCTGAAATGGGCGCAGGCGGCAAAGCGGGCCGGCGCGGCGGGTTTCGAAGTGCGCCGCGAGCTGTTTGCGAGCGACGCGGACGCGGACCCGCAACGGCTGCGCGTGCTCGGCGCTGCAATCGCCGATCTCGGGCTGTGGCCGGTGTTCTCGACCCCGGCATCGTTGTACGCGGCTAACGGCCAGCTCGATACCGGCGCGCTGCGTCTGGCGCTCGACGAAGCGGTCGCGCTCGGCGCGCGCTTCGTCAAGCTGCAACTCGGCGGCTTCGCGGGCGAGGCTCACGGCGCGGCGATCGTCGCGCACGTGGCGAGCGGCTCTGGCACCACGGACGGCGCGCAGCCACGGCTCGTCGTCGAAAATGGGCAACTGGCGCAGGGCGGCTCGCCCGCGCAGTTCGTCGGGCTGTTCGACGCGCTCGCGCGTGAAGGCCACGCGGGCGCGCTCGGTATGACTTTCGATACCGGCAACTGGGCGTGGCTCGACGTCGCGCCGCTCCAGATCGCGCCGCAGCTTGCGCGATACGTCGAATACATCCATTGCAAGACCACCACGGGCGAAGGCGCGCGGCGCTTCGCGATTGCGCCGGCCGACGATGACGCGACATTCCGCGCGGTCCTCGACCAGCTGCCGCGCGATGTGCCGCGCGGCATCGAGTTTCCGTTTGACCCGAGCCGGATCGACGCAGATGCCGCGCACTATGTGAGCTGGCTCGCGCGGGTTTAGACCCACGGGCGCGGCAAGCAAGGCAGCAACCGAAGCAGCAAACAACGCAACGCAACGCAACATGAATCATCGGCATCAGAAGCACCACCAGGAGCCCAGCATGACCCAGCCGTACCCAGCCCTCGACGTGATCACCTACGGCGAAGCGATGGCGATGTTCGTCGCCGCCGAAACCGGCCCGCTCGCGGGCGTCGGGCACTTCACGAAGCGCATCGCCGGCGCGGATCTGAACGTCGCGATCGGCTTGTCCCGACTCGGCTTCAGGGTGGGCTGGATGAGCCGCGTCGGCGACGATTCGTTCGGCCAGTACGTGCGCGACACGCTGACGAAAGAGGGCATCGACCAGCAATGCGTGAGCACCGACGCGCGCTATCCGACCGGCTTCCAGCTGAAGTCGAAGAACGACGACGGCAGCGATCCGGCGGTCGAATACTTCCGCGAAGGCTCGGCGGCGAGCCATCTGTCGCTCGCCGACTACGTCGCCGACTACGTGCTGCCCGCCCGTCATTTGCATCTGACCGGGGTCGCGCCGGCGATCTCGGCGAGTTCGCGCGAACTCGCGTTCCATCTGGCCCGCGAAATGCGTGCGGCAGGCAGGACGATTTCGTTCGACCCGAACCTGCGCCCGACGCTGTGGCCGTCGCGCGCGGCGATGGTCGAAGGCCTGAACGCGCTCGCGGCACTCGCCGACTGGGTGCTGCCCGGCATCGGCGAGGGTGAGATTCTGACCGGCTACACGCAGCCGGAGGACATCGCGCAGTTCTACCTCGAGCGCGGCGCGCGCGGCGTGATCGTCAAGCTCGGCGCGCAGGGCGCGTATTACCGCACCGCGACCGATGCCGCGACGATCGCCGGCCGGCCGGTCGCGAACGTCGTCGATACGGTCGGCGCCGGCGATGGTTTCGCGGTCGGCGTGATCAGCGCGCTGCTCGAAGGCCGCACGCTCGCACAGGCGGTCGCGCGCGGCAACCGGATCGGCGCGCTCGCGATCCAGGTGATCGGCGATTCCGAAGGCTTGCCGAGCCGCGCCGAACTCGACGCGCTGGAACTGGCGGAGGTGCCGGGCATCGCAATCGCGGCCTGACGCGCATCGGACTGCGAGGCATCGACGACCCGCATCGACGACAACAAGAGCGCTCTCAGCGCCCAGATTTTTTCATCATTGATTCGAGGACGACGCCGTCCAGGGAGACTTTCATGACCTCATCACTTGCGATTCGCCGCTGGTGGACGATCATGCCGATCGTGTTCATCACCTACAGCCTCGCGTATCTGGATCGCGCGAATTTCGGCTTCGCGGCGGCGGCCGGCATCAACCAGGATCTCGGCATCAGCAAGGGGCTCGCGTCGCTGATCGGCGCGCTGTTTTTCCTCGGCTATTTCTTCTTCCAGATCCCGGGTGCGATCTACGCCGAGCGCCGCAGCGTGAAGAAGCTCGTGTTCTGGAGCCTCATTCTGTGGGGCGGCTGCGCGGCGTTGACCGGCATGGTCAGCAACATCCCGTCGCTGATGGCGATTCGTTTCGTGCTGGGCGTCGTCGAAGCCGCGGTGATGCCGGCGATGCTGATCTTCATCAGCAACTGGTTCACGAAGAGCGAACGCTCGCGCGCCAACACGTTCCTGATTCTCGGCAATCCGGTCACGGTGCTGTGGATGTCGGTCGTATCGGGCTATCTGGTGCATTCGTTCGGCTGGCGGCAGATGTTCATCGCCGAGGGCGTGCCCGCGATCCTCTGGGCGGTGTGCTGGTGGTTCCTCGTGAAGGACAAGCCCGAGCAGGTGTCCTGGCTCACGCAGCCGGAAAAGGACGCGCTCGCGCAGACGCTGCGCGCCGAGCAGGCCGCGATCAAGCCGGTGCGCAACTACAGCGAGGCGTTTCGCACGCCCGCGGTCATCAAGCTGTGCGCGCAGTATTTCTGCTGGAGCATCGGCGTGTACGGTTTCGTGCTGTGGCTGCCGTCGATCCTGAAGAACGGCTCGTCGATCGGCATGGTCGAGACGGGCTGGCTGTCTGCGCTGCCGTATGCGGTCGCGACGATCGCGATGCTTGCAGCTTCGTGGGCATCGGATAAACTCAACCGCCGCAAGGTGTTCGTGTGGCCGTTCCTGCTGATCGGCGCGATCGCGTTCGCGGCGTCGTACGGACTCGGCTCCGCGCACTTCTGGATCTCGTATGCGCTGCTCGTGATCGCGGGCGCCGCGATGTATGCGCCGTACGGCCCGTTCTTCGCGATCGTGCCGGAGCTGCTGCCCAGGAACGTCGCGGGCGGCGCCATGGCGCTGATCAACAGCATGGGCGCGCTCGGTTCGTTCGTCGGCTCGTACGTGGTCGGCTATCTGAACGGCGCGACCGGCTCGCCCGCGGCATCGTATGCGTTCATGAGCGTGGCGCTCGTCGCCGCGGTGATCCTGACGCTCGCCGTCAAGCCGGCCGCCGCCGAACAACGCGACCCCGCTCGTCCCCCCGTCGCAAGGAAAATTAGCTGATGAACAAGATCGTCGCCTGGAAGTCGCTGCCCGAGGATGTGCTCGGCTATCTGCAACAGCATGCGCAGGTCGTGCAAGTCGATCCGTCACAGCATGATGCTTTCGTCGCCGCGTTGCGCGATGCCGACGGCGGCATCGGCGCGAGCGTGAAGATCGCGCCGGCGATGCTCGAAGGCGCGAGCCGGCTGAAGGCGCTGTCGACGATCTCGGTCGGCTACGACCAGTTTGACGTCGACGACCTCACGCGCCGCGGCATCGTGCTCGCGCACACGCCGGACGTGCTGACCGAATCGACCGCCGATACCGTGTTCTCGCTGATCCTCGCGTCCGCGCGGCGCGTGGTCGAACTGGCCGACTGGGTCAAGGCGGGCCAGTGGCGCACCAGCATCGGGCCCGCGCAGTTCGGGCTCGACGTGCAGGGCAAGACGATCGGCATCGTCGGCCTGGGGCGGATCGGCGGCGCGGTCGCACGACGCGCGGCGCTCGGCTTCAACATGAAGGTGCTGTACACCAACCGCAGCGCGAACCGCCAGGCGGAAGACGCATATGGCGCGCGGCGCGTCGAACTGGGCGAATTGCTCGCGCAGTCCGATTTCGTCTGTCTGCAGGTGCCGCTCACGCCGCAAACGCAGCATCTGATCGGCGCGGCCGAACTGCGGGCGATGAAGAAGAGCGCGATCCTGATCAACGCGTCGCGCGGCGCGACCGTCGACGAACCGGCGCTGATCGACGCATTGAAGAACGGCACGATTCACGGCGCGGGCCTCGACGTGTTCGACACCGAACCGTTGCCGGCCGACTCGCCGTTGCTGTCGATGCCGAACGTGGTCGCGCTGCCGCATATCGGCTCGGCGACGCATGAGACCCGTCATGCAATGGCGCTCAACGCGGCGCAGAACCTGGTCGCCGCGCTCGACGGCACGTTGACGACCAACATCGTCAATCGTGAAGTCCTGGCGAAGTGAATCGCAGGGCGGCGCGCAAGCTGCCGCCCTCGGACCGACACGAACGATCAGCGAATGAGCACGACCCCGCCGGGCACGCCACCCAATCCGTCGTCCGCGCCGACGCGCCGCGCGACCATCACCGATGTCGCGCGGGAAGCCGGCACCGGCAAGACCAGCATCTCGCGCTATCTGAATGGCGAGTTCAGCGCGCTGTCGCCCGAGCTGCGCGCGCGCATCGAAGCCGCGATCGCGCGGCTCGACTACCAGCCGAACCAGATGGCGCGCGGCCTGAAGCGCGGCCGCAACCGGCTGATCGGCATGCTGGTCGCCGACCTGACCAATCCGTACTCCGTCGAAGTGCTGCAAGGCGTCGAGGCCGCGTGCCACGCGCTCGGTTTGATGCCGCTGATCTGCCACGCGGCGAACGAAGTCGAGATGGAGCGCCGTTACCTGCAACTGCTGACCACGTATCGCGTGGAAGGCGTGATCGTCAATGCGTTAGGCGTGCGCGAGGAGACGTTGCGGCCGGTCGGCGAGGGCGGGATTCCGGCGGTGCTGGTCGATCGGCGCGTGGAGGGGCTGGTCGCCGACATGGTCGGTCTCGACAATGGCGCGGCCGCCGAGCTCGGCACGCGGCATCTGCTCGAACGGGGCTTCGAGCATATCTGGTTCGTCGTGCAGCCGTTCGAGCAGGTCAGCTCGCGGCGGCTGCGCGTCGACGCGTTCGATCGCGCGATGCGCGACGAGGGCCGCGCGCGCGGTCATACGCTGGTGCTCGATCTCGCCGATGAAACTGCGGTCGAGCGCGGCCTTGCGCAGCTGGATCGTGCGATCGACTCGCCGGGCGAGGCCGGCACCGCTCCACGCGTCGCGCTGTTCGCGGCCAACGCGCCGGTCGCGTTGCGCCTCGCGCTGCACCTGAACGCGCGTTACGGCGCGCACTGGCAGAGCCGCGTCGCGCTGCTTTCGATCGACGATCCGGACTGGGCCGAGCTCGCCGGCATCACGACGATCCGTCAGCCGACCTATGACATCGGTTATCGCGCGGTCGAATTCCTGCACGAGCGCATCGAAGGCGCGCAGACGGGCGCGCGCGACTGCCTGCTGCCCGGCGAGCTGATCGTGCGTGCATCGACCGCGCGCTGATTTCCGGTCAATCTGCGATCATTCGGGGCTGCGGCGCGCAGCGGTTGCGCGCCGGGGATTGCAAGGAACCCCGCAAGGATACTCATGGTCGTGTCACCGCTTACCCTCGCGAGCCTCGCGCTCGCTACGCTCGTCATCGCCGCTTTACCTTTTCTGCTTTACCGGCAGTTGCGCCGTCCGCTCGCGCTCAGGCCGCGCGACGCGATCGCCGGCGTCGCGGTGTTCGCGCTGTTCGCGATGGTGATCGAGCGTGCGCTGAACGACTATCTGCTGCGCGGCAACGCGGCGACGGCGGCGTTCCTTTCGCAGCCGCTCGCGTTCGTCGTCTATGGTGCGCTGGTGGCGGGCGTTTGCGAGGAAGTGGGGCGGTTCTTCGGTATGCGGCTTCTGATGAAGCGCGCGGCGGCGCGGCCGCCAGTGCGAAAAAAGTCGATCGTGGAAGCGCCCACCGGCGTCGCTGCAAGCGCGGGGGCCAACCCCGCCGCCAGCCCGACCGCCGACACGCGCACCGCCGCGTTGCGCGCCGACGATGGCGCCGCGCTGAGCTACGGCCTCGGCCACGGCGGTGCGGAAGCATGGATGGTCGGCGTGCTCGTGCAGTTCCAGTGGCTCGTGTTCGCGGTGCTCGAAAACCGCGGACGGCTCGGCGATTACCTCGGCAATCTGCCGGCCGAAGCCGTGATGCGCGTGCATCTGATTCTCGCGAGCCTGACGCCGCAACTGGCCGGCATTTTCGCGCTCGAACGGATCGCGGCGCTGGTGTTCCAGATCGGCCTGTCGGTGCTGATGTGGCGCGGCGTGCGGGCCGGCTCGCGCGGCATCCTGCCGCTCGCGATCGTGGTGCACGCGCTGATCGACGCGCCTGCCGCGATGACGCAGGCGCGACTGCTGCCGCTCGCGGCGGTCGATACGATCTATGCGGTGGCGGCGGTGTGCGTCGCGGGACTGTTGATACGCAGTTACCGGCGGCCGGCGGCGTAAGCGGATGAACCTGGACCGCAGGCGCCTCGCTATCCCTTCAGCGTTTCTCTAAAATGCGCCTACGTTTCAGGACCTTCTTTTCCCGGCAGCCTTCATGGAAGCTTACCAATACGACTGCGCGCATCCGGAGTTCGACGAGCTCGCGCGCGTCATCAGCGATCTGTTTCCCGAGCAGACGCAGTTCATCGAGCGTGCCGCCGACAATGGCACGCCCACACTGACGATTCACTGGGTAGCGATGCGCTTCGGTTCGACCGCGCGCCGGATCGAGATGACGGTCGCGATCGCGCCCGCGGCGCTCGCGCGTTATCGCGCGATGCCGGCGCGGCTGCGTGGCCGCAGCTTCGCGGTATTGCGCGCGTACGTCGAAGCGAGCCTGGGCTCGCTCGAAGAGATGTACGCGAACGGCGAGGCGGTGCCGCGCGAAGTCACGGTCGAGCTCGGCGACGAGTTCGCATGAAGCGCGGATGAATCTGCTTCAATCCGCGAGCCGATAGACCTTCGCGAAACGCGCGGCCTGCACGACGCCATAGTCGCCGGGAGCGTACTGCATCACCCAGTCGCCGGCCGCGCCGTGCAGCACGTCGCCGCCGCTCGCCGAGCGCGCGAGCGAGAAGGACTCGTCCATCCGGCGGGCAAGCACGACTGCCGGGCGGTTGCGATAGGCGCCGGCTTCGCCGTGCGCGAGCGCCGGGTCGGCGGGCAGGTATTTCGCGTCGAAGCGCTCGCGCGACACGACCCAGCGGTCGCCGGTCGAGCCGGTGATCAGCGCATCGCCGCGCACATAGCGGTTCGGGCCTTCGAGGCTCATCAACTGGCCAACGGCCGCGGCGAATTCGACGCTTACCGTTTCGTCCTTGACGACGCGTTGGGCGTGCGGATCGTCACGCAGATCGAGATTCCTGAGTTCGGTCATGAAGCGGGTGGGAGATTAGGGGAGGGGCGTTGCGGCGAGACTCGCCGCTTTGCGCACCCGAATGATGCCAGATGCCCGCAGCGGGGCAACCCCCGCCGCGGGCGATCTTGCATTACGGCTTGACGGTCGCGTCGCTCGCGGCTTCGGCCGCGGGCTTGCCGCTCTTGCTCTTGCCATGGCCGCGATGATGACCCTCGGGGCCGCCATGGTGGAACGTCGCATCGGCGAGCTTCTTCTGCTCCGGCGACAGGCTGCTATACAGCGGCTCGAACGCATCGACGAGCTTCTTCATGCCGTCCGCATGCGCCTGCGCAATCGTTGCGTACTGTTTCATGTCGTCGAGCGCGCTCACGTTGGTGGCGGCTTTGCGCTGCTCGAACAGCTGGCCCATCGTTTCGCCGTTGCTGCGCATCACGTCGGCGAACGCCTTCCATTGCGTTTCCTGCGCGGGCGTGATCTTAAGTTGCGAATGCAGATAAGCGATACGGTCTTCGACGTTGCGTTCGTGGCCGGCCTTGGCTGCCGAAGCCGTTGCCGTTGTGTCCGGTGCCGAGGCAGGCGCGGCGGCGGTTTGAGCGAACGCGCCGCCCATCGAAACGGCCGTAGCCAGCATAACCAGTGCTTTTTTCATCGAAACTCCTGATGTCTGTTCGTATTGAGACTCGGCGCGCGGCGTGCGTATCGCCTCGCGCCAGCGACGAATAGCGGCGCATTGCAACCGGCCGGCGCATTCGCCCGTCGCCGCTATTAGTAACACGATATCCCTACAATACGGCTCCTGTGCGACAAACGCTTACAACCGAAACGAAAGCGAAACGGCTCGCGCCTGAGCGGCAATCACCGATGCCGGGCACACTGTGCGGCGACCGCACTCTCCGTGACACAGCGCCGCTGCCCGTGCAGACGCGCGATAATCCGCGACATTCCATACCAACTTCCCGCCCCTTCGATGAGACCTCCGCGCCTCGACCAGCTCGACGACCTCGACCGTAATCTCGTTGCACTGCTGCAAGCCAACGCGCGCGAGAGCGTCGCGAATCTCGCGCGACAGCTCGGCGTCGCGCGCACGACCGTGATCGCGCGCATTGCGCGGCTCGAGCGCAGCAACGTGATCGCCGGCTACAGCGTGCGGCTGGGCCAGGACGTGCTCGATTCGAGCATCGTCGCTTATGTCGGCATCATCATCGCGCCGAAGCACGGGCCGGCCGTGCAGAAGCGCCTCGGCAAGATGCCTGAGGTGCAGCTGCTGTGCGCGGTCAGCGGCGAGTTCGACTACGTGGCATGGCTGCGTGCCGATTCGCCCGAGCGGCTCAACGATCTGCTCGATCAGATCGGCGGGCTCGAAGGTGTTGAGCGGACCACGACGTCGATCATTCTGGCGCGCAAGATCGACCGCGGCACGGTGTGAGTCGGGGCGCGCCGTAAGCTCTTCGCGAATGCTTCGACAGTCCTTCGTTTACGCGCTTTTTGCGCGTTTTCGACGAATCGTTTGATCACTTCGTCGGAACGTCGAACTTGATGGTCATACCGCAGCATTTTGCGCGTATGAACTGTTTTTGCTTCTTCCTACACTGTCATTCAAGGGTTCGGCCCGCAGGCGCCGCGCGCAATACGCGGCGCACTTCCCAAGCTCAGAGACAGCACATGGATAACAAGGAGAAGCAGATGAAAGTAGCTATCGTTGGCGCAGGTCTGATCGGTCACACCATTGCTCATATGCTGCGCGAGACGGGCGACTACGAGGTCGTCGCGTTCGACCGTGACCAGCACGCACTCGACAAGCTCGCCGCCCAGGGCATTCCGACCCGCCGCATCGATTCCGCCGACGCCGCCGTGCTGCGCGCCGCGATTCAGGGCTTCGACGTGCTGATCAACGCGCTGCCGTACTACCTCGCGGTGAACGTCGCATCGGCCGCGAAGGGCGCGGGTGTCCATTACTTCGACCTGACCGAGGACGTGCGCGCGACGCACGCGATCCGCGCGATCGCCGACGATGCCGATCACGCTTTCATGCCGCAGTGCGGCCTCGCGCCGGGCTTCATCGGCATCGCCGCGCACGAGCTCGCGAATCGCTTCACGGAAATCCGCGACGTGAAGATGCGCGTCGGCGCGCTGCCCGAGTTTCCGACCAATGCGCTGAAGTACAACCTGACGTGGAGCGTCGACGGCCTGATCAACGAGTACTGTCAGCCGTGCGAGGCGATCCGCGACGGCCGCACGCAGTGGGTGCAGCCGCTCGAAGGCCTCGAGCATTTCTCGCTCGACGGCACCGAGTACGAAGCGTTCAACACGTCGGGCGGGCTGGGCACGCTGTGCGAGACGCTGGCGGGCCGCGTCGAATCGCTCGACTACAAGTCGGTGCGCTATCCGGGGCATCGCAACCTGATGCAGTTCCTGCTGGAAGACCTGCGTCTGTCGAGCGACCGCGATACGCTGAAGACCATCATGCGCCGCTCGGTGCCGTCGACCGCGCAGGACGTCGTGCTGGTGTTCATCACCGTGAGCGGCATGCGCGACGGTCAGCTCGTGCAGGAGGTGTTTACGCGCAAGATCTTCGCGAAGACGGTCTGCGGCGTGCCGATGAGCGCGATCCAGATCACCACCGCCGGTGCGATGTGCGCGGTGCTCGATCTGTTCCGCGAGCGCAAGCTGCCGCAAAAGGGCTTCGTGCGGCAGGAGCAGGTGTCGCTTGGCGATTTCCTCGCGAACCGCTTCGGCAAGCTGTACGAAGGGCAGTCGCTGGAGGCGATGGCGACGGTTTGAGGTTCGAATCGCTCGGGTCAAGTGAAAATCCCCGTACGTCACCGACGTACGGGGATTTTTTGTTTTTCAGCCGATCAGCGGGCTGTGCTGCGCCGCACTCGCGAGGCGCTCATCCAGCGACGACTTGCGCAACGAGCGCTTGATAGTCCGCCGGACTGGGCGCGGTATTGTCGAACATCAGCAGACCCTCGCGGCTCGCGCCGCTCGGCTCGAAGCGCCGCCGCCGGTAGTCGTCCCAGTGCGCGAGCTTGTACGCATCGTTGGGGTTCGCGCGCGCGACGATCCGCTGCCGCGCCACGTCCTCCGGGGTTAGCACCCACACGACCCGCAACCTCACGTCCGGCGCGACGCCGAGCCACGCATGATCGAACAGCCGCCGCTCGCGCACCTCGCGCGACAGTGGCCCGACGACCAATGCGCTGATCCCGAGTTCGAGATTGTCGCGCGCGGTATCGATGAGGCCGCGATATTCGGGGTCGCGCAGATGCTGCAGGAAAAGAGGGCTGTCGCGATCGTTCGGATCGCCGGTCACCATCGCCATCGCGGCCGCGCTATAGCCGCCGTACAGCGTGTCCTTGTCGAGCAGGCAGAAGGGGGCGCCGCTCGCTTTCATCAGCGGGCCGAACAGCTTCTTCGCCAGCGTCGTCTTGCCCGTGCCCGCATGACCGCAAAAGAAAACCAGAGAAGTCACGCAGGCTTGTCCTCACGCGGCGCGGCGGCCGCATCGGGGCGCGGGTCGCGCGCGAACTTGCCGTTGGTCTCGAGCCACATCACGTTGATGATGCCGAAGCCGAGCGCCACACCCACGCCGAGAATCCAGGTGAAATACCACATCGCAGTCTCCTTGATCGTGCGTCCGGCGACGCGGATCGACAGGCTTGCCAGTTGCCGACGGCGGCCAGCCGTGAGCGCGGCCGCCTTCAACGATCATGAAGAAGAACGCCGCGCCATGCAAGTGGGTGCGGCGCCCGAGTTCCGCGCGCGTTGCTATGATGCGGAACAGTCATGCGTAAGACGCGCACCGCGTAGTCACAAACCGGCCCACCATCGAGAGCACAGGGGAGAACCAGCATGCCGATGCGCGTGTCTTGCCGCGCCGCGTTCGCCGCGTTCGCCGCATGCGTCGCGCTCGGCGTGCTTACGCTGGCCGGCTGCGCATCGACGCCGGCCGAGCCGCTGCCGTTCAAACCGGTGCCGGCCGAGCGCATCGTCAGACAGGGCTATACGCAGCCGGGCCCCGGCCTCGTCGCGGTGGACGTGCGGCGCGAGCGTTCGCGCGACGTGATCGTGCGGTTCCGCGATGCGCTCGTCTATATCGACGGCGAGCGCGTCACCGACCTGATGAACGGCGAGCACGTGGTGTTCTATCTGCCGCCCGGCACGCATCGGATCGGCGTATCGACCCAGTTCGATCCGGTCATCGAGCTGAACTTCATCGTGACGGCCGACCCGCGCTACACGAACCGCGCGTCGGTCACGTTCAACGACGATCACCGCATCGGCCTGCAGCGGGTCGCGCAGTAGCCGCAGCAGCATGTCGCCGGGCATTAACAATTCGAAACGCGCGCCTGACGCAGCGGGCCTTAACATGGCGGCAGATCCAAGCCTGCTGAAAGCGTGCTTGTCCGTTCACGCGAGACAGGTCGCCCGTCTTACGCAATGCTTACGCGAGAGGGCGGCCCGGTCTGTTTTCGTATCCAGGGTAATCCGAACATGCTGATCAATTGCGCCGCCTATCAGGACGGCCGTAAGCTCGCCGACATCGATATCGACGCCATCAGCGACTACGTCGCGCGGCCCGAGTGCTTCGTCTGGGTCGCATTGAAAGACCCGAGTCCCGAAGAACTCGCGGTCATGAAAGAGGAGTTCGATCTGCACGAACTCGCGATCGAAGATGCTCAACACGGCCATCAGCGCCCGAAGATCGAGGAGTACGGCGATTCGCTGTTCACCGTGATGCACACGGTCGAGATGGACGAGAACGGCGAGTTCGTGATCGGCGAAGTCGCCGTATTCGTCGGCAGCAACTATGTGCTGTCGGTGCGGCGCGGCACGCGCGCCGGTTTTCAGAGCGTGCGCACGCGCTGCGAGCACGAGCCGCATCTGTTGAAGGAAGGCTCGGCGTTCGTGCTGTATGCGCTGATCGACGACGTGGTCGACCGTTATTTCCCAATCGTCGAGGCGATGAGCACCGAGCTCGAAGCGCTCGAGGACCGCATCTTCGAGAAGAACGATTCGGCCGCCTCGCGCGCGATCGTGCAGGACCTGTACACGATGAAGCGCCGGCTCGTGACCCTGCAACACCACATCCAGCCGCTGCGCGAAGCGGTGGGCAAACTGACCGGCGGGCGCATTCCGAGCATCTGCGCGGGCATGCAGGCGTACTTCCGCGATGTCTACGACCACCTCGACCGGATCGTCAGAACCATCGAGGGACGCCGCGAAATCGTCGTCACGGCGGTGCAGGTGAACCTCGGCATGATCTCGCTCGCCGAGAGCGAGATCACCAAGCGGCTCGGCTCGTTCGCGGCGCTGTTCGCGGTGCCGACGATGATCGCCGGTATCTACGGGATGAACTTCGAGCGCATTCCCGAGCTGCATTTCAAGTTCGGCTATCCGGTCGTGCTGATCGTGATGCTGGCGATCGACTTCGTGCTGTACAGGCGTTTTCGCAAGGCCGGCTGGCTGTAGCCGGCGCGCCTTCCAATATCCTCGCGGTTTCGCTTGCAGCGCGCGCGATACCAGGCCAGCATAAGCGGCCGGTGTGTCGCGCCGCATGCGACGCATCGGCGTTCTCGACTGCACGGACTGAGCGAGGGGACCTTGCCACACGCTGCCCGGATCGATCGATCGATCGAGCGCATCGCGGCGCCGTACATGCTGCGCGCCGGTGCGTTGCAACACCGCGAATCGTTGACATTCCGAAAAGCTTGCGCTGAGAATAGGCCTCGCAAACGTTTGCGCATCACAAAAAATACGGCTCGCCCGCGAGCCTGACAACCTTGGAGATACGCATGAGCCATCGAACCCGTCGTCGCATTCTTGCCGCCGCAGTTCTCGCCACCGCCTCCGCCGTCCTGCCTTTTTCCGTCGCCCACGCACAGAACGCCCCGGCTCATAAACCCAAGGTCGCGCTCGTGATGAAGTCGCTCGCCAACGAGTTCTTCCTGACCATGGAGACCGGCGCGAAGGACTATCAGAAGCAGAACCCGGCCAAGTTCGACCTGATCACCAACGGCATCAAGGACGAAACCGACACCGCCAACCAGATCCGCATCGTCGAGCAGATGATCGTGTCGAAGGTCGATGCGATCGTGCTCGCGCCGGCTGATTCGAAAGCGCTCGTGCCGGTCGTCAAGAAGGCGGTCGACGCGGGCATCATCGTCGTCAACATCGACAACCGGCTCGATCAGGACGTGCTGAAGTCCAAAGACCTGAACGTGCCGTTCGTCGGCCCCGACAACCGCAAGGGCGCGCGGCTCGTCGGCGACTACCTCGCGAAGCGGCTGAAGGCCGGCGACGAAGTCGGCATCCTCGAAGGCGTGTCGACCACCACCAACGCGCAGCAGCGTACCGCCGGCTTCAAGGACGCGATGCAGGCGGTCGGCGCGAAGATCGTGTCGGTGCAGTCGGGCGAGTGGGAAATCGACAAGGGCAACGCGGTCGCGTCGGCGATGCTCAACGAATATCCGAACCTGAAGGCGCTGCTCGCCGGCAACGACAACATGGCTATCGGCGCGGTGTCGGCGGTGCGCGCGGCCGGCAAGCAGGGCAAGGTGCTGGTGGTCGGCTACGACAACATCAACGCGATCCATCCGATGCTGAAGGACGGCCGCGTGCTCGCCACCGCCGACCAGTTCGCGGCGAAGCAGGCCGTGTTCGGCATCGATACCGCGCTGAAGGCGTTGAGCGAACACAGGAAGCAGTCGGAGCTGTCGGGCGTCGTCGAAACGCCGGTCGTTCTGGTGACCAAAGACACGCTGAAGTAAGCGCGGCGCGCCCGGCGTCGAGCGCGAGCCGGGCGCGGCCGGACCGGCCCGCGGGAAACCGCCCGTGCCGCCGCGAAGCGCGCACCGCACGCTTGAGCGGCACTGCGGCAACCTGCCGATCCGCTTTTATTCAACGAACGCTCAAGAATTCCGCGGGGCCGCCGTTAATTCCAGAGATAAGCGTCATGACGGCGGCTCGCGCGATGAGAGAAGCGCGGCCGTGAGCGCCTGCGCATTCCGCGCAGTGGGCCGGCATGACTCGGGGCAACTAGGAGCGATGTGCCGTGCGGCAAGCGCGGCGGACCGCCAGGGTGTCACGAAGGCGCCAGAAGCGCCATGCAATCAGGAGCGCGATGGATTCGACCGACCACGACGCCTTGCCTGTCGTGCTGACCGTCAGCGGTATCGGCAAGACCTATGCCGAACCGGTGCTCGCCGACGTATCGCTGTCGCTGCGAGCAGGCGAGGTATTGGCGTTGACCGGCGAGAACGGCGCGGGCAAGAGCACGCTGTCGAAGATCGTCGGCGGGCTGGTCGAGCCGAGCGCAGGCACGATGCAGCTCGCCGGCGCGCCGTACGCGCCCGCGAGCCGCACCGAGGCCGAGGCGCTCGGCGTGCGCATGGTGATGCAGGAGTTGAATCTGCTGCCGACCTTGTCGGTCGCCGAGAACCTGTTCCTGAACCGGCTGCCGCGCGCGGGCGCGTTCAGCTTCGGCTGGATCGATCGCGGCAAGCTGCGCGAGAACGCGCGCGAGGCAATGGCGCAGGTCGGGCTCGACGCGATCGATCCCGACACGCTGGTCGGCGAACTCGGTATCGGTCATCAGCAGATGGTCGAGATCGCCCGCAACCTGATCGGCGACTGCCGCGTGCTGATCCTCGACGAGCCGACCGCGATGCTGACCGCGCGCGAGGTCGATCTGCTGTTCGAGCAGATCGGCCGGCTGAAGGCGCGCGGCGTCGCGCTCGTCTATATCTCGCACCGGCTCGAAGAGCTGGCGCGGGTCGCCGAACAGGTCGCGGTGCTGCGCGACGGCCGCCTCGTGCATGTCGACGCGATGGCGGACATCACGAGCGAGCAGATCGTCACGTGGATGGTCGGCCGCGAGCTCGGCGAACATATCGATCTCGGCGAGCGCAACATCGGCGCGCCGTTGTTGAAGGTGGAGCGGCTCGCGCGCGCAAAGGTGGTGCGCGACGTGTCGTTCGAAGTGCGCGCGGGCGAGATTTTCGGTATCAGCGGGCTGATCGGCGCGGGCCGCACCGAGCTGATGCGGCTCATCTACGGCGCTGACCGCAAGGACGGCGGCAGCGTGTCGCTCGCCGCGACGCCGGGCGCGCCGCCCACCCCGGTGCAGATAGACTCGCCGGCGGACGCGGTGCGCGCGGGCATCGCGCTGATCACCGAGGACCGCAAAGGCGAAGGCCTGCTGCTGCCGCAACCGATCGCGGCCAACCTGTCGCTCGGCAATCTCGGCAGCGTCGCGCGGCATGGCGTGGTCGACGCGAAGCGCGAGAACGCGCTGGCGAACAGGCAGATCGCCGCGATGCGGATTCGCAGCTCGGGGCCCGCGCAGATCGTCGGCGAGCTGTCGGGCGGCAACCAGCAGAAGGTCGTGATCGGCCGCTGGCTCGCGCGCGACTGCCGCGTGCTGTTGTTCGACGAACCGACGCGCGGCATCGACGTCGGCGCGAAGTTCGATATTTACGCCCTGATGGGCGCGCTCGCGCGTGAAGGCCGCGCGCTCGTGGTGGTGTCGAGCGATCTGCGTGAGCTGATGCTGATCTGCGACCGGATCGGCGTGATGTCGGCGGGCAGCATGACGGGCGTGTTCGAGCGCGCGAGCTGGAGCCAGGATGCGCTGCTCGCGGCCGCGTTCGCCGGTTACCGCGGCCGCGAGGCGCTGCTGCACACGCATGCCGTCAACGAAGCAGGGAGTCTGTGATGACCGATCAATCGTGGCGCGAGGCGACGGGTGTCAAACCGGGCGACCCGCAGGGCGGCAAGCAGGACGAAAAGCAGGCCGGCGCGCCGGACGCGCCCGTCGTGACGCCGCCGGCCGATCCGTCGGCGCCGCTCGCGAGCGGCAAGCCGGCCGGCACGCGGCTCGGCTTTTCGAACTACCTGGGCCTCGCCGGCGCGCTGCTCGCGATGATCGTGCTGTTCTCGCTGCTGAGTTCGCACTTTCTGACCTACGACACGTTCAGCACGATCGCGAACCAGATTCCGGATCTCGTCGTGATGTCGGTCGGCATGACCTTCGTGCTGATCATCGCGGGGATCGATCTGTCGGTCGGCTCGGTGCTCGCGCTCGGGGCGTCGGTGGTCAGCGTGGTGACGCTGAAGTGGGGCTGGGGGCCGGCCGCGGGGGCGCTGCTCGGTGTCGCGGTCGCGGCGCTGACCGGCACCGTGACCGGCGCGGTGACCGTGGGCTGGCGGATTCCGTCGTTCATCGTGTCGCTCGGGGTGCTCGAGGCCGCGCGCGGCATGGCGTATCAGATGACCAATTCGCGCACCGCGTATATCGGCGACGCGTTCGACTTTCTGTCGAACCCGATCGCGCTCGGCATCTCGCCGGCCTTTCTGGTCGCGGTCGCGGTGATGGTGATCGCGCAGCTGGTGCTCACGCGCACGGTGTTCGGGCGCTATCTGGTCGGGATCGGCACCAACGAGGAAGCGGTGCGGCTCGCGGGCGTCAATCCGCGGCCGTACAAGGTGATCGTGTTCGCGCTGATGGGCGCGCTGTCGGGACTCGCGGCGCTGTTCCAGATCTCGCGGCTCGAGGCGGCCGATCCGAATGCGGGCGTCGGCCTCGAACTGCAGGTGATCGCGGCGGTCGTGATCGGCGGCACGAGTCTGATGGGCGGGCGTGGTTCGGTGATCAGCACGTTCTTTGGCGTGCTGATCATTTCGGTGCTGGCGGCGGGCCTCGCGCAGATCGGCGCGAACGAGCCGACCAAGCGCATGATCACCGGCGCGGTGATCGTGGTGGCGGTGGTGCTCGATACCTACCGCAGCCACCGCAAGCGCGGCTGAGGGGTGCGCCGCGGCGCAACGATCAACGAGTGTGGTGTGTCTTCGATGAAGACGTCCGCGGGTCGCCAGGCGGCGCATCCGGCGGGAACAACAGGCAGTAGGAGAGCAACAGGTTATGGCGACGATCAAGGATGTAGCGGCCGTGGCGGGCGTGTCGTTCACGACGGTATCGCACGTCGTGAACAACTCGCGTCCGGTGTCGGCCGATGTGCGCGCGAAAGTCGAGCACGCGATCCGTCAACTGCACTATGTGCCGTCGGCGGTGGCACGCTCGCTGAAGGCGCGCGCGACCGCGACGATCGGACTGGTGGTGCCGAACAGCACCAACCCGTATTTCGCGGAGCTCGCGCGCGGCATCGAGGACGGCTGCGCGCGCAACGGCTACTGCGTGTTCTTCTGCAATTCCGACGATGACCCCGCGAAGCAGCGCAACTATCTGCGCGTGTTGCAGGAAAAGCGCATCGATGGGCTGATCGTCGCGTCGGCCGGCGACGACGCCGTGCTCGCGCAGACGCTCGCCGACTCGCGTGAGCCGCTCGTCGTGGTGGACCGCAACATCGAGGGGCTCACCGCGGACCTCGTGCAGATCGATCACGAGAAGGGCGCGTATCTGGCCACCCGTCATCTGCTCGAGCTCGGACATGTGCGGATCGGCTGCATCACCGGGCCGGTGGAAACCGCGGTCAGCGCGATGCGCGTGCACGGCTTCATTCGCGCGATGGCCGAGCGCGGCATCGAGATTCCGGCCGATGCGATCGTCGAAAGCGATTTTTCGGGGACGGGCGGTCACCGCGCGGCCGCGCAGCTGTTCGACACGGTCAGGCCGTCGGCGATTTTCGCGGTCAACGACATGATGGGCATCGGCGCGTTGCGCGCGGCGGCGGAGCGCAATATCAGCGTGCCGCGCGATTGCTCGATCATCGGTTTCGACGATATCGAACTGGGCCGCTTCACGTTCCCGTCGCTGTCGACGGTCGGGCAGTCGGTGCGCGCGCTTGGCGACACGGCCGCGCAGACGCTGATCGACCGGATCGCCGAGGCGGCGTCGAACAGCGCGGCGCGCACCCCGGCGCGCCGGCGCGTGGTGTCGCCGCGTCTGATCGTGCGCGAGTCCACCGCGACATGGGCGGGCGACGCACGGCGGAATCTGGCGGCCTGACGCGCTCGCGATAGCGACGCGTCGCGTAATGGAGGGCACACGAGTGGCAAGCAACCCAACGCGTTCACGCGTCACGGTGGTCGGTAGTTTGAACATGGACCTCGTGGTGCGCTCGCCGCGCCTGCCGCAGCCGGGCGAGACGCTGGCCGGCCGCGGCTTCGCGCAGGTCGCGGGCGGCAAGGGCGGCAATCAGGCGGTCGCCGCCGCGCGGCTCGGCGCGCAGGTGTCGATGCTCGGCTGCGTCGGCGCCGATGCGAACGGCGCGCAGCTGCGCGCGGGGCTCGAAGCGGAGCGCATCGACTGCGCGGCGCTGGAAACCGGCAGCGAACCGAGCGGCGTGGCGCTGATCGTCGTCGACGATGCGAGCCAGAACACGATCGTGATCGTCGCGGGCAGCAACGGAGAGGTGACGCCGGCCACCATCGCGCGACACGAAGCGACGCTCGCCGCCGCCGATGTCGTGATCTGCCAGCTCGAAACCCCGCCCGAATCGGTGTATGCGGCGCTGGCCGCGGCGCGGCGCCTCGGCAAGATCGTGATCCTGAATCCGGCGCCCGCGACCGGCCCGTTGCCGGCCGCCTGGCTGCCGCTGATCGACTACCTGATTCCAAACGAACTCGAAGCCGCCGCGCTGAGCGGTGTCGTCGTCGACTCGCCGGTGGACGCCGCGCGAGCCGCCGCCGCATTGCGCGCGGCCGGCGCGCGCAACGTGCTGGTCACGCTCGGTGCGCGCGGCGTGCACGCGGCGCTCGAGGGCGCTGCCGCGACGCTGTACGACGCGCCCCGCGTCGAGGCGGTCGATACGACCGCCGCCGGCGACACCTTCATCGGCGGCTTCGCGGCGCAGCTCGCTCAGGGTGCGAGCGTCGAAGCGGCGATCCGCTTCGGGCAACGCGCCGCTGCGTTGTCGGTGACGCGCGCGGGCGCACAGCCGTCGATCCCGACGCGCGCCGAAGTCGACGCATTGGGCTGATGCCATCGCGGCGTCAGCGACCTCGCGAGCCGCCTGACGGCGCTGTGCTGCGATCGCTTCGGGCGACTCCGAACGGCTCGTATTCCACCCATTTCCCCGCCGCTCAAACGTCAAAAGCCGTGCTCTGACGAAAACCGTCGCGTTTCTTCCACGCGACGCGAACGCACACGTTCCCAGTCAATTCGCTTTCAACGTCTTACATCGTCTTTGTTCATACCTTTTAAATGCTTCAAGTCTATGAACGCGCTGCCGTAAACGGGAATTAGAGCGCTGATTCGAAAAAAGCGCCGGACCCAAAACTCACGCCGCCCCCACGCTGCGCAAGCAGCAGCCTCTCATCGAGTACAGCACACAGGACCAAGCATGTTGAATAAAGGCATCACGATCAAGGCGCGAATTGGACTCACGATGGCATTCCTTGCCGCGTTGCTGGTTGCGATCGGCGTTTTCGGTCTGTTCGGCATGGGCCGTTCGAACGACGCCTATGAGGACACCTTCACCAACGCGATGCCGGGCGCCGTGGACATCGGCAACGCGGAAATCTTCGCGGCCCGCGAACGACTCGCGCTCGACCGCGCCGCGTTCCTCGTCGGCACGCCGGAAGCGGCATCGACGATCGAGCGCGCGCGCATGCTCGGCACTACGTCCGACATGTGGTGGAAAAAATATCTCGATCTGCCGCGCGACGCGGACGAAGACCGGCTCGCGCAGGACGTCGCCGCGAAGCGCAACGCGCTGCATCAGCAACTCGAAAGCTTCGCGACGGCAATCGAGGCGAACGATCAGAGCAAGCTGGTCGAGCACGCGAAGAATCTGCAGGCCGTCTTCAACGACCTCGTCGGCGCCGACGACGCACTGCGCAAATACCAGTTCGATTCGGCGAAGCAGGGCTTCGACTCCGCGCAGAACAGTTTCCATCTGTTCCGGATGGTCAGCATCGGCGCGCTGGTGCTCGGCGTGCTGGCGGCGGCGCTGTCGTATCTGACGCTGAGCCGTGCGATCGCGCGTCCGCTCGACGAAGCGCTCGGCCACTTCGAGGCGATCGCAGCCGGCGATCTGCGTCGTCCGGTGGTCGTGACTTCGCGCGACGAAATGGGGCAACTGCTCGAAGGAATCGCCAGAATGCAGCGCAGCCTCACCGAAACGGTGCGCAGCGTGCGCGGCGGCAGCGAGTCGATCGCGACCGCGACGCGGCAGATCGCGGCGGGCAACGTCGACCTGTCGTCGCGGACCGAGGAGCAGGCGTCCGCGCTGCAGGAAACCGCGTCGAGCATGGAGCAGCTGACCGGCACCGTGCGCCAGAACGCCGATAACGCCCGACAGGCGAGCGCGCTTGCCGCCAACGCGTCGGAGATCGCCAATAAGGGCAGCGCGGTGGTCGGCCAGGTGGTCGGCACGATGGGCGACATCAACCAGAGTTCGGCGAAGATTGCCGACATTATCTCGATCATCGAGGGCATTGCCTTCCAGACCAACATCCTCGCGCTGAACGCAGCCGTCGAGGCGGCGCGCGCCGGCGAGGAAGGGCGCGGCTTCGCGGTCGTCGCGGGCGAGGTGCGCAGTCTCGCGCAGCGTTCGTCGGCGGCCGCCAAGGAGATCAAGGAGCTGATCGATACGTCGGTCGAGCGCGTGCAGTCGGGCTCGGCGCTGGTCGACGAGGCGGGCCGCACGATGAGCGAAATCATCAGCGCGGTGCAGCGCGTGACCGACATCATGGGCGAGATCGCGTCGGCGTCGGAAGAGCAGAGCGGCGGCATCGACCAGGTCGCGCGCGCGGTCACGCAGATGGACGAGGTCACGCAGCAGAACGCGGCCCTCGTCGAGGAAGCGGCCGCCGCGGCGTCGTCGCTCGAAGAGCAGGCAGCCCGGTTGCTGAACGTGGTCGCGGTGTTCCAGGTCGACGACAGCGGCCGTGGCGGTCACGACGGGGCGTCCGCGCTTGCGGCGCCGAAGCGCCCGGTGAGCCCGGTCGCCGCGCGCGCACGCAAGCACACGCCGGCCGCGGCGCAGGCGGCGATGCCGGCAAAGGCGCCCACGGTGGCCGCTGTCGCGCCGCAGGTTGCCGCCGCACCCGCGCCCACCCGCGCGCCGGCCAGGTCCGCGGCGACGGCTGGCGGTGATCAGGATTGGGAAACCTTCTGAGCGGGTTGGGGTTCACATGTACATGGACGGCGGCGCTGTCGCGCGTTAGGTGACTGGACACGCGCCGTTCGTTGCAACATCCGTTCCCGTCCGCTCGCTGGCTGTCCGGCATCCGCGCCGCACGAACGACGATAGCTTCGCGAAAAGCCGCGCCTCGCTCCCCAGGCGCGGCTTTTTTTCGGCTCGCGCAAGAAATAACGTTTGCGCGCCGCGCGGCTCTCACCGGCGCGTGTCGCGATCCGGTACATTGACGGGCACGGCCCCGATCCGCTGCGCGGCGCGCGGCTGCCCGCACCTTCCACAGGTGGTTCCCACTTATTGCTACGTCCTGCGAACCCTGCCATGCGCCAGCCACAAAGAACCGACATGACGCGTTACGATCTTGCGCAACACCTCGTCGAGGCACGCCGGCAGCACCTGCCGATCGACGCCCCCGCACCCGACAGCCTGCCGCCCGATGCGGCGACCGCTTACGCGATCCAGCAGGCGGTGATCGCGGGGCTAGGCGAGTCGACCGGTGCGTGGAAGATCGGCGCGAAGTCCCCGGGCGGCGCCACGTCGGGCGCGCCGATTCCGGCCTCGCTGGTGGTGCCGTCGCCCGCGCGGCTCGCGCATGACGGGTTCTTTCGCGTGCTGGTCGAACTGGAGGTCGCGTTTCGCTTCGACGTGACGATCGAGCCGCGCGCCCAGGCGTATGCGCGCGACGAGGTGCTGGCGAGGCTCGGCGCTGTGCTGCCGGCCATCGAGATCGTCGACAGCCGCTTCGCCGAGTGGCCGAACGTCGCGCCGCTCGCGCAGCTAGCCGACGCGCAGAACAACGGCGCGCTGATCACCGGCCATCCGGCCGTCTATGCGAGCCTCGCGCGCGGCTTCGACTTCGTGTCACCGGAACTGGAGCTGAGCTTCAACGGCCGCTCGCTGATTCCGGAAGTGACCGGCAATCCGGCCGGCGATCCGCGCGAACTGCTCGTCTGGTTCGTCAACCATTGCGCGGCGATGGGGATCACGATCGAGCGCGACTGGACCCTGACCACCGGCTCATACGTCGGCGCGCACAAGATCGACGAGCCCGGCATCGTGCGTGGACATATCGATGGATTGGGTGAAGTGGAAATTGAACTGACCTGATCGATGCGGCGGCGCTTGTAACCGCAAATTACAACGCTTCATTCATTCCAAACGGCTGCCTTCGTGCAGCCGTTTTTATTTTGGCGATTTTGAAATGGTGGCAGGCTTTGAATCGTTAGCCTGTTCGAATCCATTTGTTGCAACTTTGCCGCTTCTTTCCGTATACACCTATGAGAGCGACGCGAGCGGCTGCCGTCATCCAGTCATACGGATCAGGGGTCCAACAGCGAGGGGCCATGAGGTGAATGGGGCGGAACCACGCTCGCCACGCGCGGACGAATCGCCTGACGCGTTGGGCGCCACGCGTCGGAAACGTCACCACGTGCGTGCTTTTTGTGACGAAGTGTGCGTGCGCAGACAGCCGCATTTTTGTGAAGGGCCGACGGTGCAGGTACGGGATGTGCAATAGCAACGCGATGTCATGGCGCGATGCAGCGGTAACGCGAAGTCGTGCAGGAGCACTGAATAGCGATGCGGTACTGAAGAAAGTAGCGGTACAGCGGAGCAGCGGATGATTTGATTCGTTGCGGCGTGAGTGAAAAATTGTAGGTGGTCGATTCTTTGTTTCCAAGTGAGGATTGTAGCTTCGCGGTTACGGAGCGATTTTCGCAACGTAGTCCGTGAAAAAAAATTTAAAAGGGTTTAGGATGAATTCGAGCGATGTCGTTTCCGAATAGCGCGCCGCGCACGACATCGCCCCAGACTTCGGCGAGGAGGTAGCATGGATATCTACAGCAGTTTCGCGACCCGCTTCGAGAAAACCCGGGAGGATGAACTCTCGCTCGAGGAGTATCTCGCGCTCTGCAAAGACAATCCCGCCGCGTACGCCACTGCAGGCGAACGCATGTTGACGGCAATCGGAGAACCGGAACAGATCGACACTCGTAACGATCCGCGTTTATCGCGTATCTTCGCGAACAAGGTCATCAAGGTATACCCCGCATTCCGTGAGTTCTACGGAATGGAAGAGGTGATCGAGCAGGTGGTCGCCTACTTCCGGCATTCGGCCCAGGGGCTCGAAGAAAAGAAGCAGATACTGTATCTGTTAGGACCGGTCGGCGGCGGCAAGTCGTCGATCGCGGAACGGCTCAAGCAACTGATGGAACGTGTACCCTTCTATGCGATCAAGGGCTCGCCCGTCAATGAATCGCCGCTCGGCCTGTTCGACTACGAGGAAGACGGTCCGATCCTCGAAGAGCAATACGGCATTCCTCGCCGCTACCTGCGAGGCATCCTGAGTCCGTGGGCGGTCAAGCGCCTGCACGAGTACAACGGCGACATCCGCAAGTTCCGCGTGGTGCGCCGCTATCCGTCGATCCTTCGTCAGATCGCTATCTCCAAGACCGAACCGGGCGACGAGAACAATCAGGACATTTCGTCGCTGGTCGGCAAGGTCGACATCCGCAAGCTCGAACAATACGCGCAGGACGACGCCGACGCGTACAGCTACTCGGGCGGCCTGTGCCTCGCCAATCAGGGCCTGCTTGAGTTCGTCGAAATGTTCAAGGCGCCGATCAAGGTGTTGCACCCGCTGCTCACCGCGACCCAGGAGGGCAACTTCAAGGGTACGGAAGGCTTCGGCGCGATCCCGTTCGACGGCATCATCCTCGCTCACTCGAACGAGTCGGAGTGGAAGGCGTTCCGCAACAACCGGAACAACGAAGCGCTGCTCGACCGGATCTTCGTCGTCAAGGTGCCGTACTGCCTGCGCTATAGCGAAGAGGTCAAGATCTACGAGAAGCTGCTGCGCAACTCGTCGCTGGCCAACGCGGTCTGCGCGCCGGGCACGCTGAAGATGATGGCGCAGATGTCCGTGCTCACGCGTTTGCAGGAGCCGGAAAATTCGAGCCTGTTCTCGAAGATGCAGGTCTACGACGGCGAGAATCTGAAGGATACGGACCCGAAGGCGAAGTCGTACCAGGAGTACCGCGACTTCGCGGGCGTCGACGAGGGCATGACCGGGGTGTCGACCCGCTTCGCGTTCAAGATTCTGTCGCGCGTGTTCAACTTCGACTCGACGGAGGTCGCGGCCAATCCGGTGCATCTGATGTACGTGCTCGAACAGCAGATCGAACGCGAGCAGTTCCCGCCGGAAACCGAGCAGAAGTATCTGTCCTTCATCAAGGACGTGCTGGCGTCGCGCTATGCGGAGTTCATCGGCAAGGAGATTCAGACCGCGTATCTGGAGTCGTACTCCGAGTATGGTCAAAACATCTTCGACCGCTACGTCACGTATGCGGACTTCTGGATTCAGGATCAGGAGTTCCGCGACCACGACACCGGCGAGAGCTTCGACCGTGCCGCGTTGAACGCGGAGCTGGAGAAGATCGAGAAGCCGGCGGGCATCAGCAACCCGAAGGACTTCCGCAACGAGATCGTGAACTTCGTGCTGCGCGCGCGGGCTGCGAATGCGGGCAAGAACCCCGCATGGATCAGCTACGAGAAGCTGCGCGTCGTGATCGAAAAGAAGATGTTCTCGAATACGGAGGAATTGTTGCCGGTGATCTCCTTCAACGCGAAGGGCTCGGCCGAAGAGCAGCGCAAGCACGAAGACTTCGTCAATCGCATGGTGGCGAAGGGCTATACGCCGAAACAGGTGCGCTTGCTGTGCGACTGGTATCTGCGCGTGCGCAAGTCATCGTGATGCGCGCATGATACTCATGATGTGCCGCCCGTACGGTTCGACCGTACGGGCAACCGGCGAGGCGCAAGCCGCATAGCATGCACTGCGCGGCGGGCGTCTCGCGCACCGGAAATATTAGTGCGGCCGCAGCGGAAACGCGGTTGCACGGACGGGAGACCGGGCGTGCTTCATCAAATCATCGACCGCAGGTTGGCAGGCAAGAACAAGAGTATTGCGAATCGCGAGCGTTTTTTGCGCCGCGTCAAAAATTATATCCGTCGCGCCGTTTCGGAAGCGGTGCGCGACCGCAGCATCAAAGACATCCAGAACACCCAGAGCATCACCATTCCGCGCAAGGACATCGCGGAGCCGTCGTTCCGTCACGGACCGGGCGGCCGGCGCGAGATGGTGCATCCCGGCAACTCGGACTACATCCGCGGCGACAAGATCCAGCGCCCGCAAGGCGGCGGTGGCGGTGGCGGAGGCAGTCAGGCCAGCAACGAGGGCGAGGGTCAGGACGACTTCGTGTTCGAGCTGAGCCGCGAAGAGTTCATGCAGTATTTCTTCGACGACCTCGAACTGCCGCGTCTCGTCAAAACCCATCTGATGGCCGTGCCGACGTGGAAAAGCATCCGCGCGGGCTGGGCCGCGGAGGGCACGCCGAACAACATCGACGTGGTGCGCTCGCTGCGCAGCGCGCTCGGCCGGCGCATCGCGCTCGGCGCGCCGCTCGTCAACCAGTTGCACGAAATGGAGCGGCAACTCGAAGAACTGAAGGCCGACCCCGCCGATCGCCGCGAAGAGATCAAGCTGCTCGAAGACGACATCCACCATCTGAAAGGACGCATCTGGCGGATTCCGTTCATCGATCCGTTCGATCTGCGCTACGTGAATCGCGTGAAACAGCCCACGCCGTCGAGCCAGGCGGTGATGTTCTGCCTGATGGACGTGTCCGGCTCGATGGACGAGCAGCGCAAGGATCTCGCGAAGCGCTTTTTCATCCTGCTGTATCTGTTCCTGAAGCGTAACTACGAGCGCATCGAAGTGGTGTTCATTCGCCACCACACGCGCGCGGAGGAGGTCGACGAAGACACGTTCTTCCATTCGACCGAAAGCGGCGGCACGGTGGTGTCGAGCGCGCTCGAACTGATGCGCAAGGTGATGGAGGAACGCTACTCGCCAACTGAATGGAACATTTACGGGGCGCAGGCTTCGGACGGCGACAATTGGACCGACGATTCGCCGAAGTGCCGCAAGATTCTGTCGGATGACATCCTGGAGAAGGTGCGGTATTTTGCGTATATTCAGGTGACGCCCGAAGAGCAGAATCTGTGGCTCGAATACGCGCAACTGGCGCTATCGCAACCGCATATGGCGATGAAGAAAGTCGAAACCGCGGCCGATATCTATCCGGTATTTCGCGAGCTGTTCGAGAAGCAGGCGGCGACTTCGTGATGGAACGCTGATTGCGCACCAGGCATCTGGATCACGACGCGTGCGGCGATGAATCGTACGACTTGAGGCAAGCCGTCGTATGACTGCGCCGCAGCGCAACAAAGGCGTGCCGCAGCAACTGTCGGGGCATGCCGAGGCACGAGCGGCTAGCACGGCAGCCGCTTGCGCCGGAGCAGTCCGCAATGCTGCAGCACGGGACACACCGGAACGCCCACCGAGGGGCAAAGGGAAGTCCGTATGAACGTAGCCGATAGACGGCCTCTGCCGTGCCCGTCCGACTGGACCTTCGAATTGATCGAAGAGTACGACTCGCATATTGCCCGTGTTGCGGAGCAATACGAGCTCGACGTGTATCCGATCCAGCTCGAACTCATCAGCGCTGAACAAATGATGGACGCCTACGCGTCCGTCGGCATGCCGGTGAACTACCGTCACTGGTCGTTCGGCAAACATTTTCTCTCTACCGAAAAAAGCTATCGTCGCGGCCAGATGGGGCTCGCGTACGAAATCGTCATCAATTCGAATCCCTGCATCGCGTATCTGATGGAAGAGAACACGATGACGATGCAGGCGCTCGTCATTGCCCATGCGGCGTATGGCCACAACTCGTTCTTCAAGGGCAACTATCTGTTCCGCTTGTGGACGGATGCGCACGCGATCATCGACTACCTCGTCTACGCGAAGAACTACATCGCGGAATGCGAGGAGCGCTATGGGCTCGATCGCGTCGAGGAATTGCTCGATTCGTGCCACGCGCTGATGAATTACGGCGTGGACCGCTACAAGCGGCCGCAGAAGCTGTCGCTCGAGAAAGAGTTCGCCGCGCGGCGCGAGCGCGAGGCGTATCTGCAGTCGCAGGTCAACGAGTTGTGGCGCACGCTGCCCACGCGCCATACGCCGCTGCCCGAAGAGGTCGAAGAGCGCTATCCGCCCGAGCCGCAGGAAAACCTGCTGTATTTCGCGGAGAAAAACGCGCCGCTGCTCGAACCGTGGGAGCGCGAGGTGATTCGCATCGTGCGCAAGATCGGTCAGTATTTCTATCCGCAGCGGCAGACCCAGGTGATGAACGAAGGCTGGGCGACGTTCTGGCACTACACGCTGCTCAACACGATGTACAACCAGGGCAAGCTGGAAGACGGCTTCATGATGGAGTTTCTCCATTCGCACAGCAACGTCGTCTATCAGCCGCCGGTCACGAAGCCGTATTACAGCGGCATCAATCCGTATGCGCTCGGTTTTTCGATGATGAGCGACATCCGCCGCATCTGCGAAGCGCCGACCGACGAAGACCGCAAGTGGTTTCCGGATCTGGCCGGCAGTCCGTGGCTGCCCGCGATGCACTACGCGATGCGCAACTTCAAGGACGAAAGCTTCGTCGCGCAGTACCTGTCGCCGCATCTGATCCGCGAGATGCGCCTGTTCTCGGTGCTCGACGACGACATGCGCGACGCGCTCGAAGTGTCGGCGATTCACGACGACAGCGGCTACCAGTACGTGCGCCAGGCGCTGTCGCGGCAGTACGACATGCATCACCGCGAGCCGAACATTCAGGTATGGGCCGTCAATACGCGCGGCGATCGCAGCCTGACGTTGCGGCATTTCATGAGCGACAACCGGCACCTGTCGTCGGATAGCGACGAGGTGCTCAAGCACATGGCGCGCTTGTGGCAATTCGACGTGTACCTCGAAAGCGTCGACGAAAACGGTACCGTCAGAAAGCGCTACGAGTGCCGGTACGTGCCGCCGTCCGTGAGAATCTGACGTCTCCATCGGGGCGCGGCAACGCATCGTAACGTTGCCCGGGCGGTCCGCGCCGATTCCCCGAAGCCCCCGCAGCCTCGCGGCTGGCGGGGGCTTCGTTTTGGTTGCAAGTTCTAACTTCGCCGCGGGCCCGTACCCAGGGCTTTCCTGCAGTTCCGCAGACAAAACCCCATCTGAACTTTTCACTTATGTAAAATTCGCCGCGCGCGCGTGTGCGGTTGTCCGCGACGCGCATGAAGGCGACGTCACGAGCGTCATCCTCGTTTAGAGAAAAAAGGACCGACATCAGCATGAACGATTTAACCGACCAACCCGTCGTCGCACAAGCCGACGACACCCGGCGCCGCATCTTTGCGATCGTCGGCGCTTCATCGGGCAATCTTGTCGAATGGTTCGACTTCTACGTGTATTCGTTCACGGCGCTGTATTTCGCGCCGTCGTTCTTTCCTAGCGGCAACACCACCACGCAGTTGCTCAACACGGCCGGTGTGTTCGCCGCCGGCTTCCTGATGCGCCCGATCGGCGGCTGGTTCTTCGGCCGGCTCGCCGACAAGCGCGGCCGCCGCACTGCGATGATGGTGTCGGTATTCATGATGTGCGGCGGCTCGCTCGTGATCGCGATGCTGCCCACCTACGCGCAGATCGGCGCGCTCGCGCCGGCGCTGCTGCTGATCGCGCGGCTGTTCCAGGGCCTGTCGGTGGGCGGCGAATATGGCACCAGCGCGACCTATATGAGCGAAGTGGCGTTGAAAGGCCGGCGCGGCTTTTTCGCGTCGTTCCAGTATGTAACGCTGATCGGCGGTCAACTGTTCGCGCTGCTCGTACTGGTGGTCCTGCAGCAGTTGCTGACGACCGACGAACTGAAGGCATGGGGCTGGCGCGTGCCGTTTGCAATCGGTGCGATCTCTGCGCTGGTCTCGCTCTATCTGCGTAAATCGCTCGACGAAACCACCACCGCCGCGACGCGTCAGCGCAAGGAAGCGGGCACGCTGCGCGGCTTGTGGGAGCACAAGGCCGCGTTCATGACGGTGCTCGGCTTCACGGCCGGCGGCTCGCTGATCTTCTATACGTTCACGACGTATATGCAGAAATACCTGGTCAACACGGCCGGCATGCACGCCAAAACCGCGAGCTCGGTGATGACCGCCGCGCTGTTCGTCTACATGCTGATGCAGCCGGCGTTCGGCGCGCTGTCCGACAGGATCGGCCGACGCAATTCGATGCTGTGCTTCGGTTTGTTCGCGACGCTCGGCACGGTGCCGCTGCTGCATGCGCTGAAGGACGTGACGAGTCCGGTCGCGGCGTTCGCGCTCGTCGTCGTCGCGCTCGCGATCGTCAGCTTCTACACGTCGATCAGCGGCCTGATCAAGGCGGAAATGTTCCCGCCGCAAGTGCGTGCGCTCGGCGTGGGGCTGTCGTATGCGGTGGCGAATGCGATCTTCGGCGGGTCGGCCGAATATGTCGCGTTGTGGCTGAAGTCGGCCGGCGTCGAGACGATGTTCTTCTGGTACGTGACGGCGCTGTGCGCACTCGCGGGTATCGTTTCGCTGCGCATGCGCGATCCGTCGACGGAAGGGTATCTGCGGCACGAGCCGTGAGCCGCTAACCCGGCACGGCGAAACGTCGTGCCGCGATGAAGCATTCAGGCGGCGGTCCGGGGCAACCGGACCGCCGTTTTTCATGGCATCGGCGCTTCGCTCAACTGACGACGATCCGTGTCCCCCACGCATGCAGCAGGTCGCGCAAGCTCTCGGCCTGTTCCATCCTCGCGCCGCTGCGCAGATGAATCTGCACCGCGCGCCCCGCGATGCCGTCGATCGGTTGAGCAAACCATAACTCGACCGCGAGGCCGAGTCCTTCGGGTTGATCCTCGACGACCGGCTCGATCACGCGCGGCCTGAAACACGCATTGTCTGACATGGCGAAGCACCTCTGCGATGACGGGTCGTGCCCATCGTAATCAGCGGTGCGCTCGCGACCAAGTAACGAATACGCGTTTGCTAAGCAGGGAATGCTTAGCAGAAAATCGGCTTGCGCACGGACTTGTCGCAGTTCATACCGGCTTCGACCGGTCGCCGACGAACTCGTCGACCAGCTTGTCGACGAACTCCTCGACCCGCGCGGCCTCATTCGCCGCGACCGTCGCGATCGACGGCGCGCGCGCGGCAGCATCGGCCGAGGCGCTCGCCGTCGGCAGACGTCCGCGCCAGGCCGCGCACGCCAGCATCAGCAGATGGAAGTAAAGCCGCGCGCTAAAGCCGTAGTTGTAGGCGAACAGATGCGCGCGCGCGATCCGCCAGCCCGCGCGCGCGTCGCCGTTTCTCGCGTGTATCGACACCACGATCGGTACCAGTCGCCGCAGCGCCTGCCGCCGCGACGCTTCGAGCCGCGCCGGCAGACGCAGCGACTTCACGAACCCATACGCGCTCAACGGGGCGGCCGTGCTCGTGCCCCGCGTGCTGTGCGAGATCGACGTCGCGGTCTTCCGATACACCGACACATAGTCGTGCAGATAAAACACCTCACGCGCGGCAAGGCATAGCTCGGTGCCGAACACGTAGTCGCAGCAGACGCCATACCGCGCGTCGTAGCCGATCCGCTTGACGAGCCGCGCGTCGGCCATCCAG
The DNA here is from genome assembly GCF_040948665.1 of Paraburkholderia sp. BR14320. Lineage (NCBI taxonomy): Bacteria > Pseudomonadati > Pseudomonadota > Betaproteobacteria > Burkholderiales > Burkholderiaceae > Paraburkholderia > Paraburkholderia sp. BR14320. The sequence goes on along the minus strand of NZ_JBFPKG010000063.1, from coordinate 5,558 downwards.
CCATTGTTCGGAAACATCTGGATCAGGCCGGTGCGGCCCGCGAGCGGCTGCAGACCCTCGTTGGCCCGGGTGCGCCGGAACGCCGCGTTCAGGCGCTCGCTCGCGGCGAGATCGATCGCCCCGTCGTGATCCGCTTCGTACTGCGCGCCGAATGCCGCATCGAGCACCGGATAGCGTTGCCAGAGCGACACGAGTTTTTCGACGGCGTCGCTCGTCAGCAAATCGTCGTCGTGGATCAACAGGATCTTGTCGCCGCGAGCCCGCTCGAACAGGGTCGACACATTGCGCGCCTGGCCAAGCGGCGATTCGTGCTTCTGGTAGCGCACGCGCGGCTCGTCACGGTAACGCTGCAAGATCAGTTGCCCTGAGCGCGCGTCCGTCGAATCGTCGCCAATCACGATTTCCACATGCGGATAGCTTTGCGCGAGGCACGAGTCGACGCACTCGACGAGCAGTTCCGGACGATTGCAGGTCGGCACGCAGATGGACACCTGCGCGATGGCCGCGCGGGCGTGGGGAGAACTTGACGCGTTGGACATGGATGACGCCTTTTAACGATCGGAAGCGGCATAAACCGGCGCAAAGCGGAGCGGCCGGTTCGGAGGGCGCACACTTCGCTGCTAGCAGCAAAATAGTCCAAGGCGCCGAAAAAATATTCGGTAAAAACAAGGAAGAAATGTTTGCTTACAGAAAGGCGCTCGAAGGGAAAAGCGATGCGGCCTGAATGCATGAAGCAGTTCAGGCCGCTCCGGTACGGGTTTTTTCAACCGACCGACGGTTCGCCGTCACCGCGTTGTTTGCCGGGACGGTCCGCCGGGGACTGCTTGTGGCCCTCGCTCTGGCGCTCGGGCATCTTGCTCTTTGCGTTGTCGCTATGCACGGCGTGGTGCGGATGCGCTAAATCCTCGGTCTGGGTGCCGGCCTCGGGTTTTGATTCGTCTTTGTCCGCGCTTTTTGCTTCGCCTTGGGATTTTTCCGTCGTCTTGCTCATCGCTGCTCTCCTGGAGGGAAGACAAGGCTCCGACAGCAAGACGCGGACCGCGGCGGACGGCAAACAGAAGTTCTGCGCTAGGCGGCCGGGTGGCGCGGCCTGGCGCCGGTCAGCGACAGGATGAAGTCGAGGAACGCGCGCACCTTGGCCGGCGGATGGTGCCGCGACGGATACAGCGCATACAGCGGATAGACCTCGTCGCCCCAATCCGGAAAGACCTCGATCAGCTTGCCGCTCGCGAGCAGCGACTCCGCGCCGAGCGCGAGAATCTGCGCGATGCCCTGGCCTGCGACGCATACGCTATGCAGCGTGCCGACGTCGTTGACGGTCAGCCGGCCCTGCGGCGTCAGCGAGAACTTCTTGCGGCCTCGATGGAATTCCCAGGTGAACGGATAACCGGTGAGCGGATCGCGAAACCTGATGCAAATATGCCGGCCGTCTTCGAGCTCGGCCGGATTCTCCGGCTTGCCATGCTTCTTCAGATACGACGGCGCCGCCACGGTCAGGATGCGCGTATCGAGCAGCTTGCGAGCGACGAGCGTCGACACCGGCGGGTCGCCGAAGCGGATCGCGACATCGAAGCCGTCCGCGATCATGTCGCCCAACTGGTCGCGCGTGATCAGTTCGAGCTGCAGGTCCGGATGTTCGTCGATGAAGCTGCCAAGGCGCGGCCCGAGCACGAGCCGTGAAAAGAACGGGTCCATGTTGACGCGCAGACGCCCGCGCACCGCGGTCTTGCCCTGCGCGGCGGAGGCCGCCGCCTCCTCGAGTCCGCCGAGCAGCGGCACGATCTGCTCGTAGAAACGCCGGCCTTCGTCGGTCAGCGTAACCGAGCGCGTGGTGCGGTCGAACAGGCGAATGCCGAGGCGCGCTTCGAGCCGGGCAACCGAACGGCTTACGCCCGATTGCGACATGTCGAGCGCTTCGCCCGCGGCCGCGAAACTGCCGCAATCGACGATCGCCGTCAGCACGCCCATGCCGTTCAGCACGCGCTCATCGAATGGCATCGGGGGTACCTGCCGGGTAGCCATGGATGCCAGACATGCTAACGCGGAGAGCTTTCGAATTCATGCGCTGACACGCGTTGAAACGCGTCGCGTGTCAACGCCCCGCGCTCTGCGCAGCCTGGCCGCGAATCACGCGGGTGCCCGACGGATCGTCGAGGTGGCGGAAGATCCACGCGGACACGAGCGTGATCACGCCGACGCACACGAACGCGAGCCGGAAGCCGAGTGCCGCCGAGCCCCATTGATCGGCGAACAGATTGACGAGCCCGCCGCCGATCGACACGCCGAGCCCGATCGCGAGCATCTGCACCATCGAGAAAAGGCTGTTGCCCATGCCCGCGTCTTCGTGCGACAGGTCCTTCAGCGTGACGCTGTTCATCGCCGCGTACTGCATCGAGTTGGCCGCGCCGAAAACGGCGAGGATCGCGACTTCGATCACGAGCGGTGTGCCGCGCGAAATCAGCGAGAACGCGACGATCGCCGAGCCGACGATGATCGTGTTGACCAGCAGGAACGTGTCGTAGCCGTAGCGGCGCACGAGCGGCGCGATCCAGCGTTTCGCGAGTGTGCCGGCGAGCGCCGCGGGCAGCATCATCAGACCGGAGTGCAGCGGCGAGTAGCCGAGCTGCAATTGCAGCAGGAGCGGCACGAGGAACGGCACCGCGCTCGAACCGATCCGGCATACCAGGTTGCCGATCAGGCCGACGCTGAAGTTCGGCTCGCCGAACAGCGACAGCTTGAACAGCGGATTGCGGCGGTTTCTCGCGTACGGAACGTAGGCGAGCGCGCTGGCGACCGCCAGCGTGAACAGACCCGCCGACCACGCCGCGCGATGCGACGGGACCGGCGCGTCGATCGCGAGCGAAAACGCGATCATGCACAGCGATAGCAGCGCGCAGCCGATCACATCGAACGGCGGCGCCTGCGTCGCGTCGTGCGGCGGCAGAAAGCGGTGCACCGCGTACAGGCCGAGCGCGCCGATTGGCACGTTGATCAGAAAGATCCAGTGCCACGTGATCGCCTGCACGAACCAGCCGCCGAGCGTCGGCCCGGCGATCGGCCCGAGCTGCCCCGCGATCGAAATGAACGCGAGCGCCGCCACGTAGTGCTCGCCCGACACGCTGCGCAGCACCGCGAGACGTCCGATCGGCAGCAGCATCGAGCCGCCGATGCCTTGCAGCACCCTCGCCATCACGAGCTCGCCGAGCGTGTGCGCGCTCGCGCAGCAGATCGAGCCGAGCACGAACACGAGAATCGCGGCGAAATAGACGCGGCGGGTGCCGAAGCGGTCGGCAAGCCAGCCGGAGGCGGGCGTGAGCATCGCCATCGTCAGCGTGTAGGCGACGACGACCGGTTGCATCGCGAGCGGCGCGACTTGCAGGCTGTTCGCGATCGACGGCAGCGCGGTGTTGACGATCGTCGTGTCGAGCGACTGCATGAAGAAGCCGGCGGCGACGATCCACAGTAGGGCGGTTTGAGACGAATCCTTGGTCATGTTTTCGACAGCGGGCGTGGCGGAAAAGCGCCACCGGAGCGGGGGCCATGCGGAATTCCGTCATCTTATTGACATCCCCGTCAATCGGGAACCCCACTAAGCTCGCTGACTGTTATCGACAATGCCGATAAGCAGCGCGACAATTCACGCATGCTCAATCCGATCTGGCTGAAGACCTTCTCGACCGTCGCGGCCTGCCATAGCTTCACCGAGGCGGGGCGGCGGCTCGACCTGACGCAGTCGAGCGTCAGCGAACATATCCGCCGCCTCGAACAGAGCGTGGGCCGGCGCCTGTTCGTGCGCGACACCCATTCGCTCGCGATGACGCCCGACGGCGAAGCGATGCTCGCGCATGCGAGCGTGATCCTGCAGGCCTTATCGCGCGCGGAGTCGCAGTTTCGCGCGCCGCGTCTGAAGGGGCGCGTGCGGCTCGGCTCGTCGGATGACATCGCGCTCGGCCCGCTGCCCACCGTGCTCGCGGCGTTTCGCAACGCGCACCCCGACGTCGAGCTGGAAATCACGATCGGCATGACCGGCAGGCTCTACGAACTGCTCGACGCCGGCGCGAGCTGGCAGATCGTCTGCACGAGCAGCAGTCATTCCGGCTGTATCGCGGCTGCGCGCGGCGGACTTGGCATCACCGTGCGGCCGCAGTATCTGGCCGCGCGCGGGCTGGCGCCGCCGTTGAATGCGGCCGGCTTGCCGACGTTGCCGTCGGTGGAATTCATCGCGCTGGCGGCGAAGCGCTTGAGCCGCCCGGCGGGCACGCTGCTGCAGTTGCTGCATGACAGCGATCTGCGCGGGTCGTGGATTGGCGAGTGAGGCGGGCAGTACCGTGCCTCATGCCGCTGCTTATGCCGCCATTCATTCACCGTTCAGGCCGGCATCTTCCGGAACGAAATCGCGAAGCGGTTCCACGCATTGATCGCCGAGACGAGCAGCGTCAGGTCGACCAGCTCTTCGTCGCTGAAGTGCGGGCGCACCGCCTGCCATACTGCGTCCGGCACGTGATCGTGCGACACCAGCGTGAGCGCTTCGGTCCACTCGAGCGCCGCGCGTTCGCGGTCGGTAAAGAACGGCGTTTCGCGCCACACGACGACGGTCGCGAGACGCCGCTCGGTTTCGCCGCCCTTGCGCGCGGCGCTCGTATGCATGTCGACGCAATAGGCGCAGCCGTTGATCTGCGAAGCGCGCAGCCGCACCAGTTCGGTCAGCGATTTTTCGAGCGCCGACTTGCCGATGCGCTCTTCGACGCCGAGCAGCGACTTGATCGCGGCGGGGTTGGCTTTGTAGAAGTCGAGACGTTGTTCCATGATGGGCTCCTGGGCGGGTGGGACGCTGCGATGGATCGGGCAGGTGTTAGCTTAGTCCGCCATCTGGATCATCAAAATGGCCGATTCCAGATATTTTCAGGTAGCCGCTTTCGGGCGTTGAGCGGCCCCGCATAGCATCCTTACCGCCGACGATGGCATCGTTGCCGCGTGCGGGCCGATTCGGTAAGGTGAGTCATCGACGCTTGCTTTGCGCCTTTCACCGTGATCCGGAGACCTGCCTGATGACCGTTGCCGCCGACCCGTCCTCTGCGCCCACCTCGCCGATCCGCACCGATGTCCTGATCGTCGGCGCCGGTCCCGTGGGTCTGTTCGCGGCATTCGAAGCCGGTGTGATCGGCCTGACCTGCCAGATCGTCGACATACTCGGAAGGGTCGGCGGGCAGTGCATCGAGCTGTATCCCGACAAGCCGATCTACGATATCCCGGCGATCCCGTCATGCACCTCGCGCGAACTGGTCGAGCGACTGGTCGCGCAATGCAAGCCGTTCGATGTGCCGATTCACCTCGAACAGCGCGTCGACACGGTCGAGCAACGCGACGACGGCCGCTGGACCGTGCGCACGCAGCGCGGCCTCGTGTTCGACGTCGCGGCGATCCTGCTCGCCGCCGGCCAGGCGCGAGATTTGCTAAACACAACAATTCCAACTACGTGTCCGCCATGACCCAGCTTGATGCTTCTACTCTCCGCGTCCACGGCGAGCCCGCTCGAGTGCAGGCCGAGGCCGCGCCGT
>NZ_JBFPKG010000062.1:0-40415 GCF_040948665.1 Paraburkholderia sp. BR14320 | reverse complement strand
GTGCGAACGCAGCCGCCTCGCCGACCGCGACCAGCGCCGGGATGCCCGCCTGACGCGCGAGAATCGCCGCGTGCGAGGTCGCGCCGCCGCGCGCCATCACGAGCGCGGTCACACGCGTGCGATCGAGCGACGACAGATCCGACGGCGTGAATTCGTCGGCCGCGAGCACTGCCTCGTCCGGCAGCGTGCGGGCCGCGCTGCTCGTGTAGCCGAGCGCGCGCTGCACGCGCTTTTCAATGTCGCGCAGATCGGCGGCCCGCTCGGCGAGCAGTGCGTCTTCGACATTACTCAGGATGTCTATTTGCGCGCGGATCGCCTCGCGCCACGCAAAACCCGCGCTCTTGCCGAGGCTGATCAGATCGCGCGCGGCGTCGAGCAGCGTCGGATCTTCGAGCAGCACGCGATGCACCGCGAAAATCCCCGCCTCGCCGACCGAGCCGCGTTGCGACGCATCGCGCACGATCGTGTCGAGATCGGCGTCGACGGTCGCGATCGCCTTGTCGAGCAGACGGCTCTCCGCCGCCGACGTGCCGCTCGCCTGCTCCGGCGGATCGACGTCCGCGTCGTCCCAGCGCACCAGCTTGCCGACCGCGACGCCCGGCGCCGCGCATACGCCAGCGAGCGTATTCGGCGCGAGCGGCTCGCCCGCGGCGGGCGTGGCAACCACGCTCGCCGGTGCTGTCGCCGGCCGCGCGGGTTTCTGTTCCACCTCACCGTGCGCTTCGCGCGTCAGTTCATCGGCGATCGCATCGACCGCCGCCTGCGCCTGCGGACCGACGCCGAGCAACTCGACGCTCGCGCCTTCGCCGGCACCGAGTCCGAGCAGACCCACGACGCTTTCGATCGGCGCCTTGCGTCCGTCGTAGCGCACTTCGACGCGCGCGTCGAAGCCACGCGCCGCTTCGCGCGCACGCGCCGCGGGCCGCGCATGCAGACCGCCCGCGTGCGTCAGCGTGATCTGCCGGCGCGCTTCGTCCATCACCTGCGCGGCGCACGCCTCGCGCACCGCGTCATGGCTGACGCCTTCGCGCGCACGCAGCACCAGCAGCGGCGTTTCGGCTGCCTTGACGTGACCGTCCGGCGCCCGCTCGATGATTTCGAACGCTTCCGAATTCGCAATCGCGACCACCGACACGAGGCTCGGCGCATTCAGCGCGACCTGATCCTGATCGAACTCGATCAGCACGTCACCGGCGCGCACCTTTGCGCCCTGCGCGACCATCGGCGCAAAGCCCTTGCCGTTCAACACGACCGTGTCGATACCGATATGCAGCAGAATCTGCGCGCCTTCGGCGCTCTCGAGCGTCACCGCGTGGCCGGTGCGCGCGAGATGCGTGACGACGCCGTCGCACGGCGCGACGAGCCGCCCCTCGAGCGGATCGACGCCGATGCCGTCGCCGAACATGCCACCCGCAAACACCGGGTCCGGCACCTTCGCGAGCGGCACGACCGGGCCGGTCAGCGGTGCAAGCAAAACAATGTGATCTTCGGAATGGCTCATCAGGTTGGACTTCTCGACACGTCGCATCGTCGTTCTCGTCAGTGAGTTTCGGTGACTTTATTCAGATGGCGTGGCGCGTCCGGATTGCGCCCGCGCGCGGCGGCAAGATCCGCGGCCATCACGTAAAAGGACAGGATGGCGGCGATCGGATCGAGCGCCGCGTGTGCGGTAGCGACGAGCGGCAGCGAAGCGTCCGCGACGTCGTCGGGTGCCGCGAGCAGCACGCGCGCGCCGCGCACGCGCATGTCGTGCGCGAGTTGCAGCAGACCCGCCTGCTCCGGCCCGCGCGGTGCGAACACGAGCAGCGGATAGTCGCGATCGATCAGTTCCATCGGACCATGACGCACTTCCGCGCTCGAAAACGCTTCGGCCTGGATGCCGGAAGTTTCCTTCAGCTTCAGCGCGGCCTCCTGCGCGATCGCGAGGCCAAGGCCGCGGCCGATCACGATCATCCGCTCGATGCCGCGCAACTCGTTGACGGCCATCGACCAGTCGAGCCGGCCCGCGCGTTCCAGCGCGTCGGGCAGCGTATTTAGTCCAGCGAGCAACTCGGCGTCGTTCTGCCAATGTGCGACCAGCTGCGCGGAGATCGACAGCATCGCGATGTAGCTCTTGGTCGCCGCGACGCTCAGTTCGGGACCGGCGACGAGCGGCAGATGCCACTCGCAGGCGTCGGTAAGCGGTGAGTTCGGTGCGTTGACGGCGGCGACCGTCAGCGCGCCGGCTGCACGCAACGCGTTCATCGTGCCGACGAGGTCGGGGCTCTTGCCCGATTGCGAAAACGCGAGCGCAAGCTGATCGCGCCCCTGCAGCGGCGCCTGCTGCAGCGTCGCGACCGACATCGGCAGCGACGCGACCGGCACGCCCAAGCGGCTCATCGTCAGCGATGCAAAGTAACTGGCGGCGTGGTCGGAGCTGCCGCGCGCGACGGTCAGCGCGACATGGCGCGGCTGTTGCGCGAGCTTCGCGGCGAGCGCCGCGACGCGCGAGGTGTCCTTGAGCTGCTCGGCGACCGTTGCGGCGGACGCGAGCGCTTCTTTAAGCATATTCGACAATGGCTTCTCCTTCGACGTAGGTTGCGCACAGCGCCAGCTCGCGGTCGAAGACGACCACGTCGGCCCACGCACCCCGCGCGATGCGGCCGCGGTCTTCGATGCCGAGATAGTCGGCGGCGTAGCGCGACAAACGGTGGGATACATCGGCGATCGGCAGGCCGATCGAGACAAGATTGCGCAGCGCCTGATCCATCGTCAGCGTGCTGCCCGCGAGCGTGCCGTCGGCCAAACGTACGCCGCCGAGACACTTGGTCACGTGCTGGCTGCCGAGGCGGTACTCGCCGTCGGGCATGCCGGTCGCCGACGTGCTGTCCGTCACCACATACAGGCGCGGTATTGCGCGCAGCGCGGTGCGGATCGCACCCGGATGCACGTGCAGCAGGTCGGGAATGATTTCGGCGTACTCGGCGTGCGCGAGCGCTGCGCCGACGAGGCCAGGGTTGCGGTGATGCAGCGGCGACATCGCGTTGAACAGATGCGTGAAGCCGCACGCGCCGTGCTTGAGCGCGGCGACCGCGTCGTCGTAGGTGCCGAGCGAATGGCCGAGCTGCACGCGCACGCCGCGCGCCGCCATCTCGGAGATGATCTCCATGTGGCCGGCGATCTCGGGCGCCAGCGTGACGACGCGGATCGGCGCGATCGACAGATACTTGAGCACCTCGTCCAACACCGCCGATACCGCCGCGTCGGGCTGCGCGCCGAGCTTGCCGGGGTTGATATACGGTCCTTCCAGATGCACGCCGAGCACACGCGCGCAGCCCGGCGTGCGCACCCGCGTGACGGTGCCGAGCCCGGCGACGACGTTCATCAGTTCGTCGCGGGGCGCGGTCATCGTCGTGGCGAGCAGGCTCGTGGTGCCGTAGCGAGCATGCGTGCGCGTGATCGTTTCGATCGCGTCGCCGGCTTCCATCACGTCGGCGCCGCCGCCGCCATGCACGTGCAGATCGATGAAGCCGGGCAGGATGTACGGCGCGTCGTTCGTCGACGGATCGACCCGCTCGCCTGACAGCGCCGTGATGCGGCCGTTTTCGTATTCGAGCGTGCCGTGGATCCACCCTTCGGTGGTGAGTATGTTTCCGGTCAGCATGAGTCTCTCTGGTGCGTGATGCGTATGCGGCAAAAATGCGTTCGCCGGACCTGCGGCCTATGCGGCCCTCGCAATTCAGGTGCGCAATTCAGCGACGAAGTCGTAGTAGTCGTCGCGGCAATAGGTGTCGGTCAGCTCGATCGCGCGCTGATCCGCGCTGTAGCCGATACGGGTAATGACCAGCAGTGCGGTGCGCGGTTCGATGTCCATCAGCGCGGCGATTTCGCTCGACGCGTTGACCGCGCGGAAGTGCTGCAGCGCGCGCACCACAGCCGCGCCGCGTTGCTCGAGATAGCTGTACAGCGAGTCGCCGATCACGAGCGGATCGGGCACGATCGCGACCGGCAGCGCCGAATGCTCGACCGCCATCACGATGCCGTCCGCACGCCGCAGCCGCCGCAGGCTCGCGACAGCCGCTCCCGGCGACAGGCCGAGGTGCAGCAGCTCGTCGCGATTGGCAGCGCGCACGTCGCGTTCGAGCCAGACTGAATCCGGGCGAAAACCGCGCTGCTGCATCTTCTTCGTGAAGCCGGTGAGACGCGACAGCGGGTCTTCGACGCGCGGCGTGATAAAGCTACCGGCGCCGCGCGAGCGCCGGATCAGCCCCTGCTCGACCAGCAGTTCGATCGCCTTGCGCGCGGTGATGCGCGATACGCCGATCGCGTCGGACAGTGTGCGCTCGGAAGGCAGAGCCTCGCCGGCCGACCAGACGCCACAATGGATCGCCGTCGCCAGGTTGCGCGCGAGCTGCAGGTAGAGCGGCGTGACGTTGCGCACGTCAGGCATCAATGCGGACCAGCGAGTTTCCATGGGGCTCCAAGGACGCCGCGAGCAGCACGGCCTCGAAAAATGAGAGCCCATTATATAACCAACATAATACCAGTCAACGGACTGGTACCATGCCGGTCGATACCACCGGAAAGCCTTATCAGGTAAGGCTCAGAGGCAGTTTTGCGGGCTGATGAGAAAGGGATTCGCAGACCAGGACTTTCCCGGATCGGACCAACTGGCGATACCAGCGAGCGGCGAACGGCCTTTAGTGGTATCAAAACACGCTCAATGATCAATACCTGTTTAATACCACTTGGCGCGTGGCTGCGATGGACTGGCTTTGTAAATAAGGGTCGTGCCGATATAGTGCGCTGTACCGACCACAAAAAGTTTCGGGGAGCCGTCCTTGACTGATTCCGAGGCGCTGCGGCGCGCTCAGGCCGTCCGCCATTTCAATCGCTTCTATACCCAGTGCATCGGCGCCCTGCACGAGCATCTGGCGCGAAGCGAGTTCTCGCTGACGGAAGTGCGCGTGCTGCACGAGCTATCGCGTGCCCGTGCGCAGACCGCATCGGTGCTCGGGCGCGCGCTCGGGCTCGATAGTGGCTATCTGAGCCGCTTGCTGACCAGTTTCGAGCGACGCAACCTGATCTCGCGCCGCCCGTCCGACACCGACGCGCGCCAGTCGCTGATCGCGCTCACCGAGCACGGCCACGCAACCTACGCGCCGCTCGACGCCGCCGCCATCCACGAAGCACTCGGCCTGCTCGACAAACTCAGCGCGCTATCGCAGGAGCAGTTGATCGCCGCGATGAAGCTGATTGAGCGGCTGCTCGGCGACCAGCCGAAGCATGAGCTCGTGGTGCTGCGTCAGCCGCGCGCCGGCGAATGCGGCTGGCTCGTGCATCGGCAGGCGCAGTGGTTCGCCGCGCAATACGGTTGGGATCACACGTTCGAGGGCTTGCTCGCGCGCGTCGTCGCCGAGTACGCGCAGCGCAACGACCCAGTGCGCGAGAAGTGCTGGATCGCCGAACAGGAAGGTCTGGTGGTCGGCTCGGTTTGCCTCGTCGGAGTCTCGACGACGGTCGCGGGCATACGCCTGCTGTGGGTCGAACCGGACGTGCGGCGGCTCGGCATCGGCACGCAGCTGATCAGCGAATGCGTGCGCTTCGCGCGGCGCGCGGGCTACACGAAGCTGACGCTGACCACCGCGAGCGCATTGGCGGAGCCGCGGCGGCTCTGCGAGCGCGCTGGGTTCAAGCTGGCCGACGGCGCGACGCAGCGCCGCTTCGGCCACGATCTGATGATCGAAAGGTGGGAGTTGGAGCTATAAAAAAGCACGCGCCTGTGCGGCGCGTGCTTTTCTCGATGCTATGCGACTGCGCGTATGATCGCGCCGAACGCGTCGCTTAGAACGACGGCACCATCGAGCCCTTGAACTGCGTCTTGATGAACTGGCGCACGTCTTCCGACTGATACGCGGCGACCAGCTTCTTCACCCACGGCTGATCCTTGTCCTTCGTGCGCACGGCGATCAGGTTCGCGTACGGGCTGTGGATGTCTTCGAGCGCGATCGCGTCCTTGGTCGGCTGCAGGCCAGCGGCCAGCGCGAAGTTCGTGTTGATGACGGCGGCATCGACGTCGGCGAGCGAACGCGGCAGTTGCGCGGCGTCGAGCTCGACGAACTTGATCTTCTTCGGATTGTCGACGACGTCGAGCGGCGTCGCGTTGTTGCCGCCCGTGGCCGCGCCGTCCTTCAGCTTGATCAGGCCTTGCGCCTGCAGCAACAGCAGCGCGCGATTTTCGTTCGACGGATCGTTCGGCACCGCGACCTTCGCGCCTTGCGGCAGGTCCTTCAGCGAATTCAGCTTCTTCGAGTACGCGCCGAGCGGCGAGATGTACGTGAGGCCCGCGTTGACGAGCTTGTAGCCGCGTTGCTTGATCTGGCTATCGAGGTACGGCTGGTGCTGGAAACTGTTGGCGTCGAGGTCGCCGGCGTCGAGCGCGGCGTTCGGCTGGATGTAGTCGTTGAACTCGACGACCTTTACGTTCAGGCCTTCGCGCTTCGCAACCTTGGTGACGACTTCCCAGATCTGCGCGTCCGGACCGCCGATCGTGCCGACCTTGATGACCTTGTCGTCGGCGTGCGCGCCGAAGCTGGTGAGGATCGCCGCGCCGGCGACGACTGCGGTGAGGGCTTTGAGGATATTTCTGCGCTGCATGTGTTTCTCGCTGTTGCGGTTCGACTTTTTGAGTCGATGGCTCCGATGGATGCCGGAGTCGGATGAAAATGGGCGGCGCTCCGGTTCGTGCCGGTGCGCCGTCGGCCAAGCCCAAAATTGTTTCATACGAGCGGCAAGTTGGAAAATACCCTTAGCGCATATGGATATGCATAGCGCGAGCGCGCTGGCTAGCGCGACGCAAAACCGCAGCTAACCGATAATCTGGAGCCGTGGCCTCGCACGGCCCACTCAACCGCCACTGAGAACGACCATGTATCTAATCAACCTGATCTACACCGCCCCGCTCGATCGCATCGACGACGCGCTCGACGCGCATCGCGCGTTTCTCGCAACGCAGTTCGACGCGGGCATCTTCGTCGCGGCCGGCCCGAAAGTGCCGCGCGACGGCGGCATCATCATCGCGGTGGGTATAGAGCGCGACAGGCTGGATCGCATTCTCGCGAGCGATCCGTTCGCCGAGCAACAGCTCGCGCGCTACGAGGTGACGGAGTTCAAGGCAACGCGTGTCGCGCCGGGGCTGAATCTGCCGACGCCGGTTTGAGCGCGAGTTGCGAAGAGGAGATCGATGCGGGGACGCGTGAGCGGCGTCGCGATAAAAAAGCCGCCTGCGATGCGCGTCAATCGAGCAGAAGCTTGAAGTCGTGCACCCACGGCGTCGCGCCCTGACCATCGCGCGCGAACAGACGCAGCTTGCCGTCCGTGTCGAACACATAGCTCGCGGCCGTGTGGTCCATCGTGTAGCTGTCGGGCGTCTTGCCCGGTACCTTCGCGTAGTAGACGCGGAAGTCTTTCGCGAGCTTCGCCAGCTGCTCTTCGCTGGCAGGACGCAAGCCCACGAAGCTCGTATTGAACGCCGGCACGTATTGCGCGAGCAACTGCGGCGTATCGCGCTCGGGGTCGAGCGTGACGAACAGCACCTGCACCCTCTTCGCGGCTTCCGGACCGAGTTGCTGCAACGCCTGTGACAGCTCGGCCATCGTCGTCGGGCAGACGTCGGGGCAATGCGTATAGCCGAAGAACAGCACGACGACCTTGCCTTTGTAGTCGGCAAGCGTGCGAATCTTGCCGGACGTGTCGGGCAATGAGAAATCGCTGGCGAATTGTGTATTGCCGGTGATGTCGAGATTCGTAAAAGCCGGCGGCTGCTTGCCGCAACCGGTCATCAGCAGTGTGCCGCCCAGCGCCGCGCCGAGCGCGCAAGCGATCACAGCGGCGCGCGCGACGCGCGCAAAGCGGTTGTTGAGCATGGTGTTACGCGCCGATTACGACGCGCGCATAGTGGTCGATCAGCAGCGCGGCGAACAGCAGCGACAGATAGACGATCGAATAACGGAAGGTTTTGCGCGCGAGCTCGTCTGAATACTCCCGGTAGATCTTCCACGCATACGCGAGAAACACGGCGCCAAGCAGCACCGCCGCCGCGAGATACACGACGCCGCTCATGCCGGAGATGAACGGCATCAGCGTGACCGCGAACAGAATGACCGTGTAGAGCAGGATATGCAGGCGCGTGTACTTTTCGCCGTGCGTGTTCGGCAGCATCGGCAGGCCGGCGTTTTCGTAGTCTTTGCGGCGATACAGCGCGAGCGCCCAGAAATGCGGCGGCGTCCATACGAAGATGATCAGCACGAGGATCCATGCGTCGCCGGGCACGTGGCCCGTGACCGCTGCCCAGCCGAGCGCCGGCGGCATCGCGCCCGACGCGCCGCCGATCACGATGTTCTGCGGCGTGGCCGGCTTCAGCAGCAGCGTATAGATGACCGCATAGCCGACGAACGTGGCGAGCGTCAGCCACATGGTCAGCGGATTGGCGAACGTGTACAGCGTCCACATGCCGAGGCCGCCGAGCACGGCCGAGAACAGCAGGATTTGCGGGGTAGTGATTTCGCCGCGCGCCGACGGACGCCACGACGTGCGGCGCATTTTCGCGTCGATCTGCTGCTCGACGAGGCAATTGATCGCGAACGCGGCGCCGGCCAGCAGCCAGATGCCGACGGTGCCGCCGATCAGGACGGTCCACGGCACCATGCCCGGCGTCGACAGGAACATGCCGATGACCGCGCAGAATACCGCGAGCTGCGTAACACGCGGCTTGGTCAGTGCGAGATATTGGGAGACCCGGCTGCCGGGCGATTGGGAGAGTGTTGTGCTGTCCATGTGAGTCACGCTGGCGCGGCTTCGCGCGCAGGGATCGCAGCGCGGCCGGGACGGCTATAAGCGATCCGAAAGTTTAACATAACGAGCAATAGCAGCAGGATCGCGGCCCCGCCGTTATGGGCGACCGCGATCGGCAATGGCCATTGCAGCACGATGTTCGACAAGCCGGTGATGAACTGGATCAGCACCACCAGCAGCACGCCGTTGGCGGGTCGCCGCAGCGACTCGAAACGGCGCATCTTCACCGCGAACCACACCAGATACGCGATCACGGCGAACGCGAACGTGCGATGCGTCCAGTGAATCGCGACCAGCGCATCCTGCGTGATCACGTCGCCGTCGCCGGTCATGCCGAGCGCGCGCCACAGATGAAAGCCGTGCGCGAAGTCCATCGGCGGAATCCATTGGCCGTTGCAGGTCGGGAAGTCGGTGCACGCGAGCACCGCGTAGTTCGTGCTGACCCAGCCGCCCAGCGCAATCTGCAGTACCAGCAGACCAAGACCCGCGAGCGCCGCCGCGCGCCAGCGCGCGGCCTCCGGCTCGTAGGCGGGCAGCGGCGTCAAGCGCGCCGCGAGCCAGCCGAGCGTGCCGAGCAGCGCGAGGCCGAGCAGCAGATGCGTGGTCACGATGATCGGCTGCAGCTTCATCGTCACGGTCCACGCGCCGAAGGCGCCCTGCACGACGATCAGGAGCAGCAGCGAAGTCGGCCACCACGGTGACACATGCAGCGGACGACGCTTGATGCGCGCCGTCCACGCGATGACCGTTTGCGCGATGATCAGCACGCCGATCGCCATCGCGAAGTAGCGGTGGATCATTTCGATCCACGCCTTCGTCATGCTGACGGGGCCGCTCGGCATCGCCTGGTAGGCGGCGGAAATCGCCGCGTGCGCGATGAACGGCGACGACGTGCCGTAACAGCCGGGCCAGTCCGGGCAGCCGAGGCCCGAATCCGTGAGGCGCGTGAAGCCGCCGAACATCACGAGGTCGAGCGTCAGGAAGGTGGTGAGCCAGACCAGCTTGCGGAATTTGTTGTCGTCGGCCTTGACCCATACGTAGGACAGCGGCAGCAACGCGATACACAAGCCGATCAGGCCCAGTTGCAATACGAACATCTCATTTACCCAGGTTGCGGCTTCAGCCGATGGTCGACCACTTGAGCAGCTTGGTCAGGTCGCCCTTGATCTTGCTCGGGTTCGCGTCTTTCGGAAAACGCATCATCAGATTGCCGTTCGGATCGACCAGGTAAATGTGGTCGGTGATCTGCGTGCCGGTGTCGGCGGGCAGCCACGCGGCAACCTGCGCCGGATCGGCGATCAGCATGTCGGTGTTGGGGTAGGCGGTTTGTATCACATCGGCGACCTTGTCCGCATCGGTGCGCAGCCACACCTCCACGACGCGCTCGCGTTCCGGGCCCTGCGCTGCGCGGATTTGTCGCATGAAGTACAGCTTTGTCACGCAAGCTTTGTCGCACGCGCTGTTGTCGACCGAGATCATCAGCCAGCGGCCGTGCAGCGACGCGAGCTTCAGCGGCTTACCGTCCTCGCCGGTCACCACGAGCGAGTCGGGGATCGGCCGTTGCGGGTCGATCAGCGTGCCGTAGTTCGTGCTACCGCCGGTCGGCTTGATGACGTAGTACATGAAGTACGAGATCGCGATCGGCGCCGCGCAGATCACCGCGAGGAGCAGCAGCACCCAGCGGCCGCGCCGCCACGAACCCGGGCCGTTCGGTTGGCCGGGCATCGGCCTGGCCGCGGCGGGTTTGCCGGTGGGTTTGTCAGCGGGTTTGCCAACTTCCGGCGAACGGGGAGTATGAGTCGACACTACAGAACCTCTTTCAATGTTTGAACGGCGGCGAGCCGTGCCTTGCGTTCTTCACGCGCCCGGCGCGTGTTCTTTTTTGCCCGCGCGGCGCGCCGCATACAGACCGAACGCGAGCGCAGCGGCGGCCATGCCCCACCACTGCAGCATGTAGCCGTAGTTGCGTTCGACGCCGGTGGTCGGCGCGGGCCAGTCGCGCACCAGGCCGTCGTGGGCGTCGCCGATCTGCTGGATCACGAACGATTGCAGCGGCAAACCGGTTTCCGCGGCGTACGCGGCGACATCGAGATTCTGCCGGATCAGGTGATGCGCGGCCGATCCGCCCTCGCCGAGCTCGAACGCGCGTGACGCGTCGGCTCGCGCAATCCCTTCGATCTCGACCTCGCCCGACGGCGTCGTATACGGCGCGATGGTCTCGCGATTGCTCAGGTTGCGCGGCAGCCAGCCGCGATTAACGAGTACATAGCCGCCGTCGGCGAGTTTAAAAGGCATCACGACGTAAAAGCCCGGCTGATCGTTATACGGACGGTTATCGAGGTACACGACCTTGTCCGCGACGAAACTGCCGCGCGCCTTCACGCGATGAAACTCGACGTCTTTCAGCGCGAGCGGCGTCGCGCTGACGGGCAGCGCGGGCGCGTTCTCGAACTGCGTGATGCGCGCCTCGAGCGCTTCCTTCTGATGCGCGCGATCGCGCTGCCAGAAACCGAGCCGCACCGTCACGACGACGACCAGCAGGATCAGCAGCACGGGAATCAGGCGAAACTTCATTGCAGGTACTCCGTCATCGCGTGCAGGGCCGCCGGGAACCTGCGGCAGACGCCCGCGCGCGGTGCGATAATGAGTGTCTTGCCACTGCGCTTTCCGGTTTCAGTTGGTTCCATGCACATTATCGTTCCCATCGCCTTTGCTCTGATCATCGCCAGCATGGTGTCGGCGCTGTATTTCATGATGCACGACAAAGGCAAGACCAAGCGGATGGTCTGGTCGCTCGCCACGCGGGTGGGCCTGTCGATCTCGCTGTTCCTGTTCATCCTGTTCGCACACTGGATGGGCTGGATTCAGTCGACCGGGATTCCGTACGGGCGCTGACGCTCGCGGATAAGTCGCCGGCGCAATGCGTCGGCGGCAAAATTTTCCCGCCACCAAACAAAACGCCGCCCTGACAGGTCGAGGGCGGCGCCGCATTCATCCTTGCATACTGCTCGTGCGCGCCGCCTGACAGGTGTTGCGCACGTCCCGCGCCTGCGCCGACGTGCGGCGCGCGCGGGTCTGACTGCATTACAGCCAGTACACGACGACGTACAGACCGAGCCACACGACGTCGACGAAGTGCCAGTACCAAGCCGCGCCTTCGAACGCGAAGTGATGTTCCGGCGTGAAGTGACCACGAATCAGGCGCGCCAGCACGACGGCGAGCATCGTGCCGCCGAGGAACACGTGAAAGCCGTGGAAGCCGGTCAGCAGGAAGAACGTCGAACCGTAAATGCCCGAAGCCAGCGTCAGGTTCAGCTCGTGGTATGCATGGAAGTATTCGAAACCCTGCAGGAACAGGAAGCACACGCCCAGCACGAGGGTCGCCGCGAGCCACGCGATCGCCTTCTTACGATGGTTGTCGCGCAATGCGTGGTGCGACACCGTCAGCGTCGCACCCGACGACAGCAGCAGCGCCGTGTTGATGGTCGGCACCGGCCACGGCTGCATCGACTTGTAGGTGCCCACGAGTTCGGCCGGGCCGTTGTTCGGCCACACCGCCGTGAAGTCCGGCCAGATCAGCTTGTAGTCGAGGCTGCCCAACTGATGCATCGCGATTTCGCGAGCATAGAACAGCGCGCCGAAGAATGCGCCGAAGAACATCACTTCGGAGAAGATGAACCAGCTCATGCTCCAGCGGTACGAGCGGTCGACGTTCTTGCCATACATGCCGCCTTCCGACTCGGCGATCGCGTCGCCAAACCAGTGCCACAGCGTAAAGAGCAGCCACAGCAGACCGATGAGCACGCCGAGCGGCGCCCACGTGTGGTCATTGATCCAGGCCGCAAGCGATCCGAGCATGACCAGCAACCCGGTAGCGGCGCTGATCGGATGCCGCGACGGATGCGGTACGAAATAGTACGGGCTCTCGTTTTGACCGCTCATTCTTGATTCTCCACTTCAGTCCAGTTGTTCCGGAATCTCCGGCTGTATCTTCGGCGGCGCGTCGATACCGCACCGCTTCTCTCTAATTCGTGGGCTCTTCTGTGCTGCTGTGCCCTGCTACTGCCTCAACCGACCACGAGGCGCACGACCAGAATCAGTACCCCGATCAGAACGGCCGCACCGATCAGCGCCGCCACGATCACATGCAGCGGGTTCAGCTGCGTCGCGTCCGCCTCGAGATCGCGGCGCTTGCGCACGCCGAAAAACGACCAGAACACCGCGCGCATCGACTGACCGAAACTGCTCTTGCGCGGACTGCCGCCGTTATCGTTCATCTCGCTTCGTCTTCCTTCGTTCGTCCGCGGCTCGCGCCGTCCAAGCTGCTTCAGGCCGGCTTCGCGGGAGTGGCTGCGGCGTTGTTCACTGCATTCCCCTTCGGCGCCGCGTCATCCGCGCTTGCCGCCGCCGGCGTGTTCAACTCGAAAAACGTGTACGACAGCGTGATCGTCTTCACGTCCTTCGGCAACTTCGGGTCGACCACGAACACCACTGGCATCCGCTTCGTTTCGTTCGCGTTCAACGTCTGCTGCGTGAAACAGAAACACTCGATCTTCCTGAAGTACTCGGTCGCCTGCTTCGGCGCGTAGCTCGGAATCGCCTGCGCACGGATCGTGCGCGACTGCTCGTTGCTGACGTCGTACATGACGGTCGTCACTTCCCCCGGATGCACGTCCAGACTGCGCTGCTCCGGCTTGAAACCCAACAGGCCGCGCGCGTTCGCATCGAATTCGATCGAAATCGTGCGGCTCATGTCGACCTGCGTATTCCTCGCCTCGCGCGCCGAAACGTCGCGCTGCACGAGGTTGTTCACGCCCGTGATCTGGCAGATCGCGCGATACATCGGCACCAGCGCGAAACCGAAACCGAACATCATCAAAGCGACGACGAACAGCTTGATCAGCATGGAACGGTTGAAAGAGCGGTCGGCCTCGGCCGGCGGTTGCGTCGACATCTGAATCCTCAACAAACCTGCATACGGACTGCGACTGCGGTGTTAGCTGAACCAGCACTGCTTCAGAATGATGCTCGCGAAAAACACCGCGGCGATTGCGAACATCACCAACCCTATGCGCCTGTTGCCCGTGAGAATCTGCTCCGGCGTACGTCTTTCCTGTGGATTGCGCGTCATGCTCGACTTTCTGAATACGGTTCTTGACTGGTGAGACCGCCCGACTGCAGCCGCCTCGCGAAGCGCCCGGTCCCGGTAGCGGCATGTGTCGCGCCGCCGGAACCCGGCACTTCGCCGGATGACGCTTATTCGACGGTAGGCGGATGCTCGAACGTGTGGAACGGAGCCGGGCTCGGCACGGTCCACTCGAGGCCCGTTGCGCCGTCCCACGGCTTATCGCCCGCTTCGACGAGCTCACCGCCACCACGGTAAGCCGGCAGCGCCACCGCGAACAGGAAGTAGACCTGCGACAAACCGAAGCCGAATGCGCCGATCGAGATCACCTGGTTCCAGTCGGTGAACTGTGCCGGGTAGTCCGCATAGCGACGCGGCATGCCCGCGAGACCGACGAAGTGCATCGGCAGGAACGCGAGGTTGAAGAAGAACATCGACGCCCAGAAGTGGATCTTGCCGCGCGTTTCGTTGTACATCCAGCCGGTCCACTTCGGTGCCCAGTAGTACCACCCGGAGAACAGCGCGAACAGTGAC
Organism: Paraburkholderia sp. BR14320; assembly: GCF_040948665.1. Classification (NCBI taxonomy): domain Bacteria; kingdom Pseudomonadati; phylum Pseudomonadota; class Betaproteobacteria; order Burkholderiales; family Burkholderiaceae; genus Paraburkholderia; species Paraburkholderia sp. BR14320. Next base: position 25,924 of record NZ_JBFPKG010000062.1, on the reverse strand, counting down.
CCCGCCACCAGCACGTAGTGGAAGTGCGCGACCACGAAATAAGTGCCGTGATACTGGATGTCGAGTGGTGCCATCGCGAGCATCAGACCCGACAGGCCACCGAACGTGAACACGATCAGGAAGCCCACCGCGAACAGCATTGGCGTTTCGAACGACAGCGCACCGCGCCACATCGTCGCGACCCAGTTGAACACCTTCACGCCGGTCGGCACCGCGATCAGCATCGTCGCGTACATGAAGAACAGCTGGCCCGTCACCGGCATGCCGGTCACGAACATGTGGTGCGCCCAGACCATGAACGACAGGATCGCGATCGACGCGGTTGCGTACACCATCGAGCTATAGCCGAACAGCGGCTTGCGCGAGAACGCCGGAATCACCTGCGAGACGATCCCGAACGCCGGCAAGATCATGATGTACACCTCGGGGTGGCCGAAGAACCAGAAGATGTGCTGGTACATGACCGGGTCGCCGCCGCCTGCCGCATTGAAGAACGACGTGCCGAAGTGACGGTCGAACAGCACCATCGTGATCGCGCCCGCGAGAACCGGCATCACCGCGATCAGCAGGTACGCGGTGATCAGCCACGTCCAGACGAACATCGGCATCTTCATCAGCGTGAGGCCGGGTGCGCGCATGTTCAGGATCGTCACGACGATGTTGATACCGCCCATGATCGACGACGCGCCCATCAGGTGGACCGCGAAAATCGCGAAGTCCATGCCCGGGCCCATCTGCGTGGACAGCGGTGCGTACAGCGTCCAGCCCGCGGCGGTCGCGCCGCCCGGCGAGAAGAACGAGCCGACCAGCAGGACCGCCGCGACCGGCAGCAGCCAGAAGCTGAAGTTGTTCATCCGCGCGAAAGCCATGTCCGATGCGCCGATCTGCAGCGGCACCATCCAGTTCGCGAAGCCGACGAACGCCGGCATGATCGCGCCGAACACCATGATCAGCCCGTGCATGGTGGTCAACTGGTTGAAGAACTCAGGACGCATGATCTGCAGGCCCGGCTCGAACAGTTCGGCACGGATCATCAGCGCCATCACGCCCCCGGACAGGAACATGGTGAACGAGAAGATCAGGTACAGCGTACCGATGTCCTTGTGGTTGGTGGCGAATAGCCACCGGCGCCAGCCGTGCGGCGTCTCGTGGGCATGGTCGCCGTGCACGTGCTCGTGGCCCGCGACTACATCGTGTCCGATGCTAGACATGAATATCTCCTAAAGCGAATTCTGCGGTGCTGACCATGAACACGTCAGGCTGCCGGGCTGATCTGAACGCGCCGGGCTTCCTTCGCGTCGGTGCCGCCGGTGATCGTCTCCGGCTTCTTCAAAATAATATGGTCTTCGGCAATGCCGGCTGCTTTCAGTGCGTCGCGAACGGCCTCGGCACGACTCTTCGCGAGCTTCGCGTTGACGTCGGCGGAGCCGGTTGCGTCGGTGAAGCCCGACAGCGTGAATTTCGCGTCCGGATGCGCTTTCGCGTAGGCCGCGGCCGCGTCGACCGCTGCTTTCGCGTCGGCCGGCAGCGTGCTCTTGCCGGTCTCAAAGTAGACGCTCGCCGGCAGAGTGGCCTCGGCGCTATTCGCAGCCGCCGCGCCTGCGTCAGTGCCCGACGCTTCAGCCGGCGCCGAAGCCGCTTCCGCACCCGATGCCGCCGCCGCGCCGCTTGCCGCGGCACCCGCCTCGGCCAGATGGTTGCCGCCTTCGGGCAGCTTGCCGTTGCGCGCGTCGGCGACCTGCTTCGGCTGCAGGATGTCGCCCGTGTGGTTGCCCCAGGAGTTACGTTCGTACGTGATCACCGAAGCGATTTCGACGTCGTTCAGCGTCGGCGCCCACGAAGGCATCGCGTTCTTGCCCTTCAGCACGAGGCTCACGTGCTGACCGATCGGACCGTTGGCGATCTTGCTGCCGTCGAGCGCCGGGAATGCGCCCGCGCCCTTGCCGGTCGGCTGGTGGCAGACTGCGCAGTTCGCCGCGTAGACCTTGCCGCCGCGCTCCATCAGCTCGGCCATCGCGTAGGTCTTGTTCGGATCGTCCTGGCCGGCGGCCATTTTCTTCTTCTCAGTGTCGACCCACTTGGCGTAGTCGTCGTCAGACAGAACTTCGACGACGACCGGCATGAACGCGTGTTCCTTGCCGCACAGCTCAGTACAAAAGCCGCGGAACGTGCCGGTGCGGTCAGCCTTGAACCACGTGTCGCGCACGAAGCCGGGGATCGCGTCCTGCTTCACGCCGAAGGCCGGCACATACCAGGAGTGGACCACGTCGTTGGCGGTGGTGATGATGCGGATTTTCTTGTTGACCGGCACCACGAGCGGGTTGTCGACCTCCTGCAGATACAGCGTGGAGATCGGCTCGCGGCCTTCGGTTTGCGCGCGCGGCGTGGCAAGCGTGGACAGGAAACCGATGCCCTCGCCCGGACCCTTCACGTAGTCGTAGCCCCACTTCCACTGGTAGCCGGTGACTTTGATCGTGAGGTCGGCGTTCGAGGTGTCCTTCATCGCGACGACGGCCTTGGTGGCGGGCAGCGCCATCAACACGACGATGATGAACGGCACGATCGTCCAGATGATTTCGACGGTGGTGCTTTCGTGGAAATTGGCTGCCTGGTGGCCCTTCGATTTGCGGTGCGCGAAGATCGAATAGAACATCACACCGAATACACCGACGAAAATGACGGTGCAAAGGAGCAGCATGAACATGTGGAGGTCGAACAGCTCCTGAGCGATTCGCGATGCAGGCGGCTGGAGATTGATCGCGTTGACGGCAGGGCCGCCCGGAGCATCGCCCACTGCCAGGGCGGCACCGGCGAAAAGCAGTCCGCTCGTCGCCAGCACGCTCATGAGCGCTCGCTTGATTGTTTTCATAGCTTCCTTACCCAAATTTTCCATTCAAACCCCTCGACCCCGCTGGCAGCGTGTCGCGCCCCCTTGAACGCCGCGCGTCCGGCACCATCTAACAACGTGCCAGCCACATACGCAGTTCGCCTGCGAACTGCGCGCGCCGATTTTGCGCGAGATGTTGCCCGATCATGATCGTCTGCCCGCGCGAGACCAGCTTGATCAGATCGCGCGGCGTTGCGCCCGGCTCTATCCGCACCCAGCGCGGATTGAATTCGAACTGCGTAATCTGCTCGGCGCTGACCTGCTCGATCACGAGCCGGTTCGGAAACAACCGGATGCGCTCGTAATCGACAGCATGACGCGCATATATTGCAAACGCGATACCTACCGCCAGCAACTCGATTCCGGTGAACGGCAACACCAGCCAGGCACCGACCAGAACCAGCATGAATGCAATTGCCAACGAGAACAACGCAAGCGACACGTACAGACAGACGAACTGCCGCGGCGATATCGAACAGTTGCGCTTCATGGTCCAGTCCCTGAGGACCGGCTCTGAATCCGCCAGCAGATGATCTGATGCGCCCATCGCTGCCTCCTGCGAATCGTCGCGTCCGGCCTGCCTTCTTTTACTTCCGGATGCATTTCGCGGCCGCCGCTCGTGTCACTGTTTACAGCATCACTCGCGACCGCGACAACCCCTACCGCATCACTTCATTTTGCAGCCCTGCGCCTCGGGCTTGCCACCCCAAATGTGGGAACGTCGGGCGACAAACTGACGCATTATAGGCGCGATCCATAGCATCGACAAGCAAGCCCCGATCGGCCCGCAAGCCCGGCGCGACAAGCCTTCGCGCCATTTTGCCCGGCATTTTGCGGCTCTTTCGAAGGGCAAATCCCAGGCATAACGGATGTCCTCTTTACCGCTTTTGCAACAGGTCAACCGCACCGTCGGCAAGCAGTTGATGACCGCGCCGCAATCTGCTACCCACGCTTGCCCGGACCTCGTCCGATGTCCTCGAGCCGCACGATGCCATGTCCTTCGGCCGTGGTGCGCGGCACGGCTTTCCATGCGTGTCCGTAGATCACCTCGAAGGTCAGCGCGATCGTGCCGTCGGCACCCCGGCGCGCTTCGAGCGCGGCGAGCAGGGCTTCGTACAACCGACGCGCGAGCGCGCCGTCATGCGCATCGCGCTCGAACGGGTATGCGCCCCAGCGGCGAACGTCCGCGAGCAGCGACTCGGGCGACTTGTAGGTGATCGTCAGCGTCTCCTGGTCCATCACTGGAATCTCGAAGCCGGCCTCGACGAGCATGTCGCCGAGATCATGCATGTCGACGAAGTCGATCACATGCTTGCGCGACGCGACGCCGTGCGCGGCCTCGATCTCGGCGTAGGCGCCGCGCAATTCCTTTAGCGTGTCGGGGCCGAGCGTGCTGAACATCAGCAGACCGTTGACCTTCAACACCCGCTGCCATTCGGGAAAGACCAGATCGGGCCGCGAATGCCAGTGCAGCGCAAGGTTGGACCAGATGAATTCGAATGCGCCGGCCGTGAATGGCAGCGCGGAGAAATCGGCTTGCGCGAAGCGCGGGCCACGCGCGCCGAGCGCCTTGCCGAGCGAGGCGGGAAGAAAGCGTCGCCAACTGGTGTCGCCGGCATCGTGACGCAGCGCGCGGCGCAGCATGCCGTGCGACAGGTCGGCGCCGAACACCGGCGCCTCGGGAAAGCGCGTGCGCAATGCGGGGATGTCTTCGCCCGCGCCGCAACCGGCATCGAGCACGCTCGAGGGCGCCACCTTGATGTAATCGAGACGCTCGCGCATGCGCTGCGCGATCTCGCGCGGCAGGAATGCAACCTCGTCGAAGGTAGCGGCGCGACGGTCGAAAATACGCCTGAGGCGCCGTGAATCGTAGGCCGGACGGCCAGATTGAGCGGATGTTGGGGACATGTGTGTCGTGCTGGCGTGAGCTCGAAGTATACTCGTTCGTTCCCCACCATTCAGCGTGAACGGCATTCAGCGGCACTCACTCGTGCGATTCCAGTCTTTTTCTTCGTCGTGTCGAAATCAGGTCGCGCGTTTTGCGCGCGGTCTGCATTCGGCATGGCCGCGCGCTTTGAACGTCGCGCTGCCGAACCTGTGCGCGTTATGCGGCAATATGTCGCATAAGACGTTGTGCGACGGGTGCGACGCGGCCTACTGGAACGAGAACCGCCTGCGCTGCACCGTTTGCGCGGTGCCGTTGCCGGCGTCACGCTGGGCCGCTCAGGCGCGGTATCGCTGCGCGGATTGCGCGGCCGAGCCGCCGCCGTTCGACGCCAGCTTCGCGCTCGCCGACTATCGCGCGCCGCTGGATACCCTCGCGGTCGGCCTGAAATTCCGCGCCCGGCTGATGCTTGCGCGCGATTTCGCGCAACGTCTCGAGCGGCTTGCTCAGGACAACTGGCATGACGCGGCCGAGCGGCCCGATGTGATTGCACCAGTCCCGCTCGCCGGTCGCCGGCTGGCCGAGCGCGGCTATAACCAGGCCTGGCAGATCGCGCGGCCGCTCGCCCGGGCGCTCGGCGTGCGCAGCGATGCGACGCTGCTCGAACGAACGCAAAACACCGCGCCGCAATCGCGCCTCGATCTCGATGCGCGTCGGCACAACGTCGGCCGCGCGTTTCGGGTCGCGCGCCCGGTGCGCGGCCTGCACGTCGGCATCGTCGACGACGTGATGACGAGCGGCGCGACGCTCGAAGCGCTCGCGCACACGCTGAAGGACGCCGGCGCGTGGCGGGTCACGAACTTCGTCGCGCTGCGCACTCCGAAAAACTAGCTTTTACGTGGTCCCCTTATGTTCAACGTCGTTCTCGTAGAACCCGAAATTCCGCCCAACACCGGCAACGTGATTCGCCTGTGCGCGAATACCGGCGCCCAGCTGCATCTGATCGAGCCGCTCGGCTTCCCTCTCGACGACACCAAGATGCGGCGCGCCGGCCTCGACTATCACGAGTACGCGGAAATGAACGTGCACGCCGATTGGGACGCGTTCATCGTCAAAGAAACACCCGACCCGTCGCGCATGTTCGCGTTCACCACGCGCGGCTCGGGGCGCTTTCACGACCACGCGTTTCAACCGGGCGACTGGTTCGTGTTCGGCGCCGAAACGCGCGGCCTGCCCGACACGGTGCTCGAGCGCTTTGCGAACGAACAGCGCGTGCGTCTGCCGATGCGTCCTGGCAATCGCAGTCTGAATCTGTCGAATACGGTGGCGGTCGTGGTGTTCGAAGCGTGGCGTCAGGCCGGCTTCGAGGGCGGCGCCTGACGGCGTTCGAGCTCGACCGCGTAGCGCGCGAACATCGCGTCGTCGAAGCACGCGAACGTCACGTGCTTCACGTGGGGTGTGCGCGGCAATGTGTCGAGCACGGTTCCGACCGCGATGCTGACCGCATCGTCGGCGGGGAAACGGTAGATGCCGCAACTGATCGCGGGAAACGCGATGCTCGTGCACTGCTTCTCGCGCGCGACTTCGAGCGAGCGCTGATAGCACGATGCGAGCAGGTCGGCTTCGCCATGCGCGCCGCCGCGCCACACTGGACCGACCGCATGGATCACATGCTTCGCGGGCAGCCGATAGCCGGCGGTGATTTTGGCGTCGCCGGTCGCGCAGCCGCCGAGCGTTTCGCATTCGCGCAGCAACTCCTTGCCGGCCGCGCGATGAATCGCGCCATCCACGCCGCCGCCGCCGAGCAGCGAAGTATTCGCGGCATTGACGATCGCATCGACGGCGAGCGTCGTGATATCGACCACGCGCGCTTCGAGCGTGCCGTGACTGAGATTGAAGGTGGGCATGGAAACCTCGCTGACCCGAGTCTCGATAACGAAGTGGACAGCCAAGTGAGGCAGCCGTTCAACGCGAATATGCGCTAAACGGCTGAAAGAAAAGACTTTATTCGGCCTTCGAATCGCGCCGCAGCAGCGCGCTGACCGCATCGCGCGGCGCCACGCCGTCGAACAGCACCGCGCAGACCGCTTGGGTGATCGGCATTTCGATTGCGTGGGCGCGCGCGATCGAAAGGACCGCCTTCGCGCAGCGCACGCCTTCGGCCACATGACCGAGGCCGCCGAGGATGTCGTCGAGCGTGCGGCCGGTGGCGAGCTGCAGGCCCACGGTGCGGTTGCGCGATAGATCACCGGTCGCGGTCAGAATCAGATCGCCGAGCCCGGTCAGCCCGGTAAAGGTTTCCGCGCGCCCACCGAGCGTCACGCCAAGACGCGACATTTCGGCGAGTCCGCGGGTGATCAGCGCCGCGCGTGCATTGAGGCCGAGGCCGAGGCCATCGGCGATGCCCGTCGCGATGGCGAGCACGTTTTTCACCGCGCCGCCCACTTCGACGCCGACGACGTCGTCGCCGGTATAGATGCGCATCGCGCCGTGATGGAACGCCGCGACCGTGCGTTCGCGGCACGCCGCCGACGAACTCGCAATCGTCAACGCAACCGGCAGTCCCTGCCCGACTTCGCGCGCGAAGCTCGGCCCGGACAATACGCCGTTGCTCGCATGCTCGGGCAATTCCGCCGCGACCGCCTGATGCGGCAACAACTGCGAATCCGCCTCGAAACCCTTGCACAGCCACACGATATGCGCGGGCACCTTGCCGGCATCGCGCATCGCGCGCAACAGACCGCGCAGGCCAGCCACCGGCGTCGCGACCACGCACAGCGCAGCGTCGGCGAGCGCGTGATCGAGCGCCGCGCCGAGATCCGCTTCGTAGCGAAGCGCGCGCGGCAACGCAACGCCCGCGAGATAGCGGGCGTTTTCATGCGAAGTGGAAAGCTCGGCGATGAGCGCGGACTCGCGCGCCCACAACACCGTGTCGTGCCTTAAGGCCAGATGGCCGGCGAGGGCGGTGCCCCAGGCGCCAGCGCCGAGAACGGCGACCTTCATAGCCGGCACTGCCTGCGGCGCCTTAATGCGTGACGCCGCTTTGCGCCGCGCCGTCGCCCTGCTGGGCCGCGCTCATTTGCGCGAGACGCTGCTCGTACAGCGCCTGGAAGTTGATCTCGGCGAGGTGGATCGGCGGGAAACCGGCGCGGGTGATCGCGTCGGCGATGTTGGAACGCAGGTACGGGAACAGGATGGTCGGGCAGGCGATGCCAACGAGCGGATCGATCTGCTCGGCAGGAATGTTGCGAATGTCAAAAATGCCGGCCTGTTTCGCTTCGATCAGGAACGCGACCTTGTCCGACACCTTGGCCGTAACCGTGCCCGTCACGAGGATTTCGAACACGGATTCTGCGAGGCGCTCGGCCTTCACGTCGACTTCGACTTCGACCGACGGCATTTCCTGCTCGAGGAAGATTGCCGGCGAATTCGGCTGCTCGAGCGACATGTCCTTCAGATAGATGCGCTGGATGTTGAAGAACGGCTGGTTATTCTCGTCGGACATGATGGTGATTCCTGATAGGTATGCGTGGCGGCGGCCGATGCACGCATGGGCCGCCAGATTATTGCGCCGGCTCGCCGGCTCCACGAGGAGCGCGCACGCGCCGGCTTATCGAGTGGTCCGCCCGCTCGCGCGGCGCGAAACGCGCGAACTCAGGCTGCTTCGAGCAGCGGCGTCAGACCGCCCGCGCGATCGAGCGCGGAAAGGTCATCATAGCCGCCGACATGCGTCTCGCCGATGAACACCTGCGGCACCGTGCGACGACCGGTCCGGGTCATCATCTCCTCACGACGGGCCGGGTCTTTATCGATCAGTACTTTCTCAACGTGCTCGACGCCGCGCGACTTTAAAAGACGCTCGGCCATCTGGCAATACGGGCACACCTGGGTGCTGTACATGATCACTTTGTTCACTTGGCTGCTCCTTGTTTCACAACCGGCATACCGGCTTTCTGCCAGGCGTCGACGCCGCCCTCGAGAACATGGACTTCCGCGTATCCCGCTTCCTGCACGATACGCGCAGCCTTGTTCGACTGCTGGCCGGTCTGGCATACCAGCAGCACCGGGTTGCTCTTGTTCTTCGCGAGTTGCGCAACTTTCGCCTGCAACTCCGCGAATTCGAAATGCCGTGCCGAGGGCAGGTGCCCCTTGGCGTAATCGGCGGACGACCGCAGATCGATGACCGCCGCGTTGCGCCGGTTGATCAGTTGGGTGGCTTCAGCGGCCGACAGGCCGCCACGTCCACGCCGACTGATGGTCGGCCACAGCAGCAACCCACCGGAGATAAGGACGATTGCGATCAGGACAAGGTTTGTGTATTCGGTGAAAAACTTCACGGAAGATCCGCCGGAAAGAGAGAAATCGAAAAGGTCAACCCGAGCATTATAAAATAACCGTTTGACGCGATGGCGATGCGCCGCCGAAGGCGCCGCACAGCGCGAGACCGCTTCCTCACTACCGACCGGCAACTCACATGTACAAACTCGTTCTCATCCGCCACGGCGAATCGACCTGGAACAAGGAAAACCGCTTTACCGGCTGGGTCGACGTCGACCTCACCGAGCAGGGCAACCTCGAGGCGCAGCAGGCGGGCGTGCTGCTCAAGGAATCGGGGTACACGTTCGACATCGCCTACACGTCGGTGCTCAAGCGCGCGATCCGCACCCTGTGGCACGTGCAGGACAAGATGGACCTGATGTACCTGCCCGTCGTGCATTCGTGGCGCCTGAACGAACGCCACTACGGCGCGCTGTCGGGTCTGAACAAGGCCGAAACGGCCGCCAAGTTCGGCGACGAACAGGTGCTGGTCTGGCGTCGCAGCTACGACACGCCGCCGCCCGCGCTCGAGCCGACCGACGAGCGCGCGCCGTACACCGATCCGCGCTACGCCAAGGTGTCGCGCGAGCAACTGCCGCTGACCGAGTGCCTGAAAGACACGGTCGCGCGCGTGCTGCCGCTGTGGAACGAGTCGATTGCGCCGGCCATCAAGTCGGGCCGCAGCATCCTGATCGCCGCGCACGGCAACTCGATCCGCGCGCTGGTCAAGTATCTCGACAACATCTCGGATAACGACATCGTCGGCCTGAACATCCCGAACGGTGTGCCGCTCGTCTATGAACTCGACGAGGATCTGAAGCCGATCAAGCACTACTATCTCGGCGACCAGGACGCGATCGCGAAGGCGCAAGCCGCGGTCGCGAGCCAGGGCAAGGCGGGCTGATCGAGCGTTTGCCGCCGCGACCCCATGCCACGGGAAGGCGCGGGGCCGCACGGAGACAACCGGCCCGGCGGGCAATACTGTATTGCGCCGCGCGGCGTATCGTACGGCCCATCATCCGCGGGCCGGCCCGCCAGAACCAGGACCTTCCCGTACTGTCGAATCACGATTGCCTGCACCGCGCCCTGACCAGGCGGGTGTGCAGTTATACTTGTCCGTCCAATCTTTATCGACGCTGCCACGCGCTTCCGACCGCAACAGACTCTATGCGAAAGAACCTGAAAAATATCGGCCTGATTGCCGCGGGCCTTGCTACCGGTGTCCTTGCCACCCTGCAATTCTCCGCCTCGGCCCAGCAACCCGCTAGCGCCGCGGTCGCCCCGCTGCCGCTAGACCAGCTCAGGCTCTTTGCCGAAGTGTTCGGGCAGATCAAGCACGAATACGTCGAACCGGTCGACGACAAGAAGCTCCTCACCGCCGCGATCAAGGGCATGGTGTCGAGCCTCGACCCGCACTCGTCGTACCTCGACAAGACCGATTACGAAGAGCTGCAGGAGCAGACCAAGGGCCGCTTCGCGGGCCTCGGCATCGAAATTTCGTCGGAAGACGGCCTGATCAAGGTGATTTCGCCTATCGAAGACACGCCCGCGTTCCGCGCCGGCATCCGTCCGGGCGACCTGATCACGCGCATCAACGACAAGCCCGTACGCGGCATGACGCTCGACCAGGCGGTCAAGCAGATGCGCGGCGAGCCGGGCACCAAGGTCACGCTGACCATCTTCCGCAAGACCGACGACCGCACGTTCCCGCTGACCGTCACGCGCGCGCTCATCAAGGTGCAGTCGGTGAAGGGCAAGATCGTTGCGCCGGGCTTCGCGTACGTGCGCATCACGAGCTTCCAGGAACGCACCACGCCCGATCTCGCGGCCAAGCTGCAGGATCTGGCGCGCCAGGAGCCGAACCTGAAGGGCCTCATCCTCGACCTGCGCAACAACGGCGGCGGTCTGCTGCAAAGCGCGGTCGGCGTCGCGGGCGCATTCCTGCCGCCGAATTCGGTGGTGGTGTCGACCAACGGCCAGATTCCGGATTCGAAGCAGATCTATCGTGACACCTACGATAACTACCGTCTGCAATCGTTCGACAGCGATCCGCTGAAAGACGTCCCGGCCATCTTCAAGACCGTGCCGATGATCGTGCTGACCAACGCGTACTCGGCGTCGGCATCGGAAATCGTCGCGGGCGCGCTGCAGGATCAGCACCGCGCGCTGATTCTCGGCAAGACGACGTTCGGTAAGGGTTCAGTGCAGACCGTACGCCCGATGACGGCGGACACCGCGCTGCGCCTGACCACCGCGTATTACTACACGCCGAGCGGCCGTTCGATCCAGAACAAGGGCATCCGCCCCGACCTTCCGGTCGATCAATACGCGGACGGCGATCCGGACGACGCGCTCGTCACCCGCGAAGTCGACTACTCGAATCACCTTGCGAACACGCAGGATCCGAACGAGAAGAAGGAAGCCGAGCAACGCGAGTCGGAGCGCATGGAGCAGCTTCGTCAGCTCGAAGAGCAGAACGACAAGAAGACGCCGGAACAGCGTCAGAAGGAACGCGAACGCAAGCCGGTCGAGTTCGGTTCGAACGACGACTTCATGCTGCAACAGGCGGTCGGCAAGCTCGAAGGCAAGCCGGTTCAGGAATCGAAGTCGCTGATGGAACGCCGTCTCGCGCAGAACAAGCCGGGCACGTCGGCCTCCGCGCCGGTCGCGGTGAAGCCGACGCAACCGGTGCCGGGCGCATCGGGACCGGCTCCGGCTTCGACACCGGCTCCTGCTGGCAAGTAAGCCGGCAAATAAGCTGGCCAATAAGCAGCCAGCCCGCGCGTGTCTTCGCAGCACGATAGTCTGCGAAGACACGCCGCAGCAGTTTCAGCACAAGCCGCCGCTCAACCGGCGGCGTCTCACGGCAAGCCGCAGCAGCCACCCTCCCCGCGCGATTAAAATAACAGCCGCGAATGCGCGCCGCGGCCCCTCGGCCAGCCTCTCGTTGCGCGACACCGCGACATAGCGACACACCCCACGCGCCCGCCATGAATGACGATCAACTCCTTCGCTACTCCCGCCATATCCTCGTCGACGAAATCGGCATCGAGGCGCAGCAGCGTTTTATCGATGCCCACGCGATCATCGTCGGCGCGGGCGGGCTCGGTTCGCCGGCCGCAATGTATCTCGCGGCGGCGGGCGTCGGCCGTCTGACGCTCGTCGATGCCGATACCGTCGACCTGACCAATCTGCAGCGCCAGATCCTGCACGTCAGCGCGTCGGTTGGGCGCAGCAAGGTCGAGTCCGGGCGCGACACGCTCGCGCAGATCAATCCCGAGGTCGTCATCAACGCGGTGGCCGAGCGCGTCGACGATGCATGGCTCGATCGCGAGGTGCCGCACGCGAGCGTCGTGCTCGATTGCACCGACAACTTCGCGACGCGTCACGCGATCAACCGCGCGTGCGTCCAGCATCGCGTGCCGCTCGTGTCGGGCGCGGCGCTGCGCTTCGACGGCCAGATCAGCACTTTCGATTTCCGCGACGAAGCGTCGCCATGCTACGCATGCGTGTTTCCCGAAGACCAGCCGTTCGAGGAAGTCGCCTGCTCGACGATGGGCGTGTTCGCGCCGACGGTCGGCATCATCGGTTCGATGCAGGCGGCCGAAGCGCTGAAGGTGATCGGCGCAATCGGCACGCCGCTCGTGGGCCGCCTGACGATGCTCGATTCTCTGCGGATGGAATGGAACACGATGCGCATCGGACGTCAGCCGGATTGCCCGGTGTGCGGCCACGTGCACGGCTCTTGAGGGGGTTCCCCGCTGCCCGCTCGATTGACGCCGCAATAGAAAAACGCCGCATATGCGGCGTTTTTCGTTCAACGGGCGCGAGCGAGCGCGTCGGATTCACACCAGCGCGACCCGCTTGAGCGCCGCCTGCACCTCTTCCGGCTCGAACGAAGCCAGCACGTCGGCCACGGGCTTTTCGAGCGTCTTCAGATGCGAGCGCAGCACCTCCTGCTTGACCTCGAGCAGTTGGCTCGGATGCATCGAAAACTCGGTCAGACCCATGCCGAGCAACAGACGCGTCAACGCCGGATCGCCCGCCATCTCACCGCACACCGACACCGGTACGCCCGCACGCTTCGCTTCGCGCAGCGTGAACGCGATCAGATGCAGCACGGCCGGATGCAGCGGGTCGTACAGATGCGCGACCGCGTTGTCCGCGCGATCGATCGCGAGCGTGTACTGGATCAGATCGTTGGTGCCGATCGACAGGAAATCGAGCCGCTTCAGAAACAGCGGCAACGCGATCGCGGCGGCCGGAATCTCGATCATCGCGCCGACCTGCACGTTCGGATCGTAAGCAATGCCCGCGTCGTCGAGTTGGCGCTTGGCTTCGCGGATCAGATCGAGCGTCTGGTCGATTTCCTGCGCGTGCGCGAGCATCGGGATCAGGATCTTCACCTTGCCGAACGCCGACGCGCGCAGGATCGCGCGCAGCTGCGTGAGGAACATCTGCGGCTCGGACAGGCTCCAGCGAATTGCGCGCAAACCGAGCGCCGGATTCACGGCGGTCTCGTAGCCGTCGCCGCCGGCCATCGAATCGAGCGGTTTGTCGGCGCCGACGTCGATCGTGCGGATCGTGACCGGCAAGCCGTTCATCAGCTCGACCGCGCGACGATACGCGCTGAACTGCTCCTCCTCTTCGGCCATCCGGTCCTTGTGATTCATGAACAGGAACTCGGTGCGAAACAGACCCACGCCGGTCGCGCCCGATTCGATTGCCGCGCGCGCATCGTCCGGCAGCTCGATGTTCGCGCACAGTTCGATGCGCGTGCCGCACAACGTTTGCGTCGGCGAGAACTTGAGCCGTTGCAGCTTGCGCTGCTCGAGCTCCTTCTCGCTTTGCCGATACGAGTATTCCTCGAGCACGATCGGCGCGGGGTCGACGATCACTATGCCGTGGTCGCCGTCGACGATGATCAGATCGTCCTGGCGGATCAGCGCGCTCGCATGCTGCACGCCGACCGCGGCCGGAATGCCGAGGCTGCGCGCGACGATCGCGGTATGCGACGTGCGTCCGCCGAGATCGGTGACGAAGCCCTGGAAGGTCTGCGTCTTGAACTGCATCATGTCGGCCGGCGCGATGTCGTGCGCGACGACGATCATTTCATCGCACGCGCCATGCACGTTGTCGACGATGCCCGGTGCACCCGCGAGCGCCTTCAGCACGCGCTCGACGACCTGTTCGATGTCGGCTTTGCGTTCGCGCAGGTATTCGTCTTCGATATCGTCGAAATGGCGCGAGAGTCTTTCGAGTTGTTCGGTCAACGCCCACTCGACGTTGTAGCGGCGTGTGCGGATCAGGTCGATGGTTTCCTGAACGAGCATCACGTCGTTCAGGATCATCGTGTGAACGTCGATGAACGCGCCCACTTCACTGGGGGCATCCGCGGCGAGATCGGCGCGCAGCACGTTGAGTTCTTCATGGACGCGTTGCTGGGCCGCGCGAAAGCGCCCGACCTCCCCTTCGATCTGGGCGGGTTCGATCAGATAGTGGTCTACGTCGAGTGCTGCCGGGGCGATCAGATAGGCCCGCCCGATGGCGATACCGCGTGACACGGGAATTCCATGCAGCGTGAATGACACGCGCACCTCCTCTAGTTGTGTAATGCCGCGGCAAACCGCTGCAATGCTCTCAGACTGTACCTGGCATTATAAATTCCGCGCCTTTTTGAAGTATGTCGGCGGTGTGTGCAGCGCAGCACGAATTATCGCAACCAGGTGTCCTCATACCCGACCAAACGTCGCTCTATACGCGTCGCGCAAAAAAAAATATGGTTTAAACATTGAAAACGCGTGTCGCCATGCGCGCATGCCGCCCCATGTCGCCTCACGCATTCTTCCCTGCGGCTTTCGCGCCGCTTCTACAACCCTTAATGTCGATTAACAGCGGGCCTCTTCCGATATTCAAATGTCGGCGGCGAAAAAAAACCGCGGACTGAGCCGCGGCATTTTTGGGTTTGGCGAACGCAAAGCGCGCGGCGTTATTGACCTTCGCCAAATTTATCGGCGATCAGTTTCAACAGCGCGTCCATCGCTTCCTGTTCGTCGGTACCTTCCGTTTCGATCAGCACGGTACTGCCAATACCCGCGGCTAGCATCATCACGCCCATGATGCTCTTCGCGTTGATACGGCGGCCATTGCGGCTCATCCAGATTTCCGCCTGGTAGTTGCCCGCGAGTTGCGTCAACTTGGCCGACGCGCGCGCGTGCAGCCCCAGCTTGTTCACAATTGTCGTTTCTTGTTGCAGCATGTGATGGTCCGAAGCGCGGGTGAATGAAATGGTGAAAAGTGAAACTGCAAAGCGGCTGCAATGCGCCAGGCGCCGTTGCGATACCGCTTGAATCCGTCGAAGCCTGCCTACGAACCAGCCCGAGTTACAGGCCGGGCGCGTCCGGCTTCTGCGTCAGATCGGCATCCGCCGGCAACGCGGGAACACAGTCAGCGGGCGCCGCGTCGGGCGGCAGCGCCGGCAGGCAATCGACCGGGCAGGCTGCCGCCGCGACCGGTTCCGGCGTCGCCGGTCCGATCGCGTGCACGCCCTTGGTCGCGCCGGCGAGCGCCTTGTCGACGAGCGTGTCGAGCGGCGTCGCGCGATAGCAGACCGCACGCACCAGCATCGGCAGATTGACGCCGCACAGCACGCGCACATTCGGCTCAGTGGCAAGCCGGCCCGCGATGTTGGCCGGTGTCGCGCCGAACATGTCGGTCAGCACGAGCGCGCCATTCTCTTCCTTCAACCGCGCGACTTCCGAATTCGCGAACGCGACGACCTGCGCGGGATCGCAATCCGGCGACACATCGATCACGCCGATACGCGCCGGCAAACCGCCATAAATGTGGGAAATGCAATCGCGCAACGCGGTGGCGAATGGAGCGTGCGCAATGATCAGAATGCCTGCCATGTCAGCCTTACTGCAATAGAACGGCCCCAAAACCGTGGACCGGGACTCGAGCCCGGTTCGCCATCGCCCCGGACCGGCCGTGGGTCGCGGGGGCGGGAATGCATCGTCGGGCGAGCGGGCATTGTAGCAGCCTCATTTTCGCGCCAATCCCGACGGCGCGCCTGGTGCGGATTTACTACCCAGATTGGGGGTGCGGCCGGGCAATCAAGGCCGCTAGAGTCGGCGCGTCAGCCGACCGCGCGCTCCAACGCGTCGACGAACATCGCGGCGACGTCGAAGCCGGTCTGATCCATGATCTCGCGGAAACACGTCGGGCTCGTGACGTTGACTTCGGTGAGCCAGTCGCCGATCGCATCGAGTCCGACCAACAGCAAGCCGCGCGCCGCCAGCACCGGTGCGAGCGTATCGGCAATCTTGCGATCCTGCTCGCTGAGCGGCCGCGCGACACCCAGTCCACCGGCCGCCAGGTTGCCGCGCACCTCATTTCCCTGAGGAATGCGCGCGAGCGAGTACGGCACCGCTTCGCCGCCGATCAGCAGGATGCGCTTATCACCCTCCTTGATCTCGGGGATGAATTTCTGCGCCATCACCGAGCGTGCGCCGTCGTGGCTCAGCATTTCGACGATCGAGCCGAGGTTCATACCGTCCGCCTTCACGCGGAACACGCCCATGCCGCCCATGCCGTCGAGCGGCTTCAGGATCACGTCGCCGTGCTGTTCGTGGAACGCGCGCAGACGCGCCGGGTCGCGCGTGACCAGCGTCGGCGCGACGAACTGCGCGAACTCGCCGATCGCGAGCTTCTCCGAATGATCGCGAATGGCCTGCGGCTTGTTGAAGACGCGCGCGCCGCCACGCTCGGCCAGCTCGAGCAGCCACGTCGACGTCACGTATTCCATGTCGAACGGCGGGTCTTTGCGCATCACGACCGCGCCGAAGCTTGCAAGCGCTCGCGGCGCGGCGGCATCGGCGGCGAACCAGACGTCACGATGCAGATCGGCGGTATCGCCGGTGATCGCAATGCGCTGCACGTTCGCCTCGACATCGCCGCCCGTCCACGCCAGATGCTTCGGCTCGCAGGTGTACACCGTGTGACCGCGGCGCGCCGCTTCGGCCATCATCGCGTAGGTCGAGTCTTTGTAAATCTTGAATTGGCTGAGCGGATCGGCGATGAAAAGAATGTCCATGAAAGTCCCGGTGCGCCCTGACGGGCGTGACATTGTTCGTCAATATAGTCTTTGAAGACGGCGATGGCGGCACGCATGCCGCCATCCTGCCGCGCGAGGTGGTTTAGACCTGGATCGCTTCGGGATCGGTCTTTTCGAGTTCGACCGATGCGGCCAGCAACCCGAGCCGCGCCACGACGCCATACATATAGAAGCGGTTCGGCGGCGCCGCGCCGGGCTTCGCGTGCGCATCGGGCAGCGCCGTGTGCTCGAAGCCGAGCGGCACGAAGTGCATGCCCGGCGCGTTCAGGTTCTGGTCGCGCTCGCGGCTGCCGTGCACGCGATAGAAGCCGCCCACCACATAGCGGTCGATCATGTAGACGACCGGCTCGGCGACTTCCTCGCCGATGCGCTCGAACGTATACACGCCTTCCTGCACGATCACGTCGTGCACTTCGAGGCCGTCTTTGGTCGCGGCCATGCGCGTGCGCTCGCGCTTCGTCAGCGCGGCGACCTCCGACGCGTCGTGCACGGTCATCACGCCCATGCCGTAAGTGCCCGCATCCGACTTGATCACGACATACGGTTTTTCGGAGATGCCGTACTCACGATACTTGCGCGCGATCTTCTTCAGCACGCCGTCGATCGCATCGGCCAGCGCTTCCTCGCCGGTGCGCTGCTGGAAGTCGACGCCCTCGACGTGCGCGAAGTATGGATTGATCATCCACGGATCGATCTCGACCATCTTCGCGAACTTCTTCGCGACGTCGTCATAACACGAGAAATGCGTCGACTTGCGGCGTACTGCCCAGCCCGCGTGAAGCGGCGGCAGCAGGTACTGCTCGTGCAGATTTTCGAGCACGGGCGGAATGCCGCCGGACAGGTCGTTGTTCAGCAGAATCGAGCACGGGTCGAAGTTCTTCAGCCCCAGGCGCCGCTGCGAGCGCTCGAGCGGTTCGAGCACGAGCTTCTGGCCGTCGGACAGCGCGATCGTGACCGGGCCGTTGATGGTTTCGTCGAGCGTGCCGAAGCGTACGTTCAGGCCCGCCTGGCGCATGATCGACGCGAGCCGGGCGACGTTTTCGAGGTAGAACGCGTTGCGCGTGTGGCGCTCCGGAATCACGAGCAGATTCTTCGCGTCCGGGCAGATCTTTTCGATCGACGCCATCGCGGCCTGCACCGCGAGCGGCAGCACTTCCTGCGGCAGATTGTTGAAGGCGCCGGGAAACAGGTTGGTGTCGACCGGCGCGAGCTTGAAGCCCGCGTTACGCAGATCGACGGAACAATAGAACGGCGGCGTGTGCTCCTGCCATTCAAGCCGGAACCAGCGTTCGATAGCGGGCGTGGCGTCGAGGATCTTCCGCTCGAGGTCGAGCAGCGGGCCGTTTAACGCCGTAACTAGGTGCGGAACCATTGATCACTCGCAGACTGGAGAAAAAAGATTGTAGAGCAAATGCTTTGTCCATTTGGGGACGGTTTCTCCATTCGCAAGCAGACTCGAATGCATTCTCCCTATCTCGATGATAGGCGCGGAAAATTACCGTTCGCAACCCGATCAGCAAGAAAAAAGCCCGCCATGAAGGCGGGCGAACTCTTTGCTGCGCTTAACTTTTTCCTGACTGAGGAGCCCGGGAGCGCGGGCCCGCGGCGGAACAGGTTCTTCGTTATTCGACTTTCTCGCCGTGCAGGCTCACGTCGAGGCCTTCGCGCTCCTGCTCTTCGGTCACGCGGATGCCGATCACCATGTCGATGATCTTCAGCAGCACGAAGCTCACCACGCCGCTGTAGATCAGGGTCGTCAGCACGCCCTTCGCCTGCAGGATCACGTTGCCGTCGAAGCCGCCGATATCCTTGACCGCGAACACGCCGGTCAGCAGGGCCCCGATGATCCCACCGATGCAGTGCACGCCGAACGCGTCGAGCGAATCGTCGTAACCGAGCTTGTGCTTGAGCCACGTGGCCGACCAGAAGCAGACCACACCCGCCACAATGCCGATCACGAGCGCACCGACCGTGCCGACGAAGCCCGACGCCGGCGTCACCGCCACCAGACCCGCGACCGCGCCCGACACGATACCGAGCACCGACGGCTTACCCTTGGCCGCCCATTCGGCGAACATCCATGCGAGCGCCGCCGCGGCGGTCGCCACCTGCGTGGCGAACATCGCGAAGCCGGCACGGCCGTCGGCCGCTACCGCCGAACCCGCGTTGAAGCCGAACCAGCCGACCCACAGCATCGCGCCACCGATCAGCGTCAGCGTCAGGTTGTGCGGCGCCATCGCCTCCTTGCCGTAGCCGACGCGCTTGCCGAGCACCAGACAGCAGACCAGCCCCGCGATACCCGCGTTGATGTGCACCACCGTGCCGCCCGCGAAGTCGAGGATGCCCGCGGTAGCCAGCCAGCCGCTCGGTTCCCACACCATGTGCGCGATCGGCGAGTAGACGAGGATCGACCACAGCGTCATGAACACCAGCATCGCCGAGAACTTCATGCGGTCCGCGAACGCACCGGTGATTAGCGCCGGCGTGATGATCGCGAAGGTCATCTGATAGACGAAGTAGACCGTCTCGGGGATCGTCGGCGCGAGGTGGCTGACGGTCAGCGTCGTGGCCTTGTCGCCCTTGATGTAGTTCATGCCCGTCATGAACACGCGCGAGAAGCCGCCGATGAACGAGTTGCCCGGCGTGAACGCGAGGCTGTAGCCCACCACGGTCCAGGCGATCGTCACCAGACAGGTGATCGCGAAGCTTTGCATCAGCGTCGCGAGCACGTTCTTCTTGCGGACCATGCCGCCGTAGAACAGCGCGAGGCCCGGGATCGTCATGAACAGCACCAGCGCAGTGGAGGTCAGCAT
Organism: Paraburkholderia sp. BR14320; assembly: GCF_040948665.1. Taxonomy (NCBI): domain Bacteria; kingdom Pseudomonadati; phylum Pseudomonadota; class Betaproteobacteria; order Burkholderiales; family Burkholderiaceae; genus Paraburkholderia; species Paraburkholderia sp. BR14320. Next base: position 5,906 of record NZ_JBFPKG010000062.1, on the reverse strand, counting down.
CCACGCGGTGTCGCCGGAGTTGATCTTCGACGAATCGACCGAGAACGGGGCGGTCGGCGCTGCCGGGGCGGCTGCGGCCGCGGCAGCCGACGCGTCGGCGGCGGCCGGTGCGCTTGCGGCCGGCGCGGCGGACGCATCGGCGGCGGGAGCCGAGGCAGCCGGGGCAGCGGCTGCTGCGGAGGCGTCCGGTGCCGGCGCGCTCGCGGTCGTATCGGGGGCGGAGGCGGCTGCGGGAGCGGACGCGTCGTCCGCCAGGGCAGTGCCGACGCCGGCCGCGAGCAGCGAGCCGGCAATCAGCAGGGACATCATGAGTTTGCGCATCTTGGTTTTCCTCTTGTCGCGATCCGTGTCGCTTTGCTCTGGTCTTTTACAGTGCGTCCGCGCCGGTCTCGCCGGTGCGGATCCGAATCACCTGCTCGATCGGCGTGACGAAGATCTTGCCGTCGCCGATCTTGCCGGTTCGCGCGGCGCGCTCGAGCGCCTCGATCGCCTGGTCCACGATGTCGTCCGATACCGCTGCTTCGATCTTCACCTTCGGCAGAAAATCGACCACGTATTCAGCACCCCGATACAGTTCGGTGTGGCCCTTCTGCCTCCCGAAGCCTTTGACTTCGGTCACCGTGATGCCCGATACGCCGATCGCCGACAGGGCTTCGCGCGCTTCATCCAGCTTGAACGGCTTGATGATTGCGGTAATGAGTTTCATGAAATCCTCGCTAGTTGTTGCTGAACCGTTGCTGCCCGTTGCGTATCCGTGACCGCGGTCTCCTGCGCTTGCGGTAAAAGTGCCCTGGCAGTGCGCGCGCGGCAGTAACAGCAACTCCTATGCCATGTTGTGTCAGACTGCGCGTCGCGCGGGTGGCGCAGCGCGCCCAGACGGCCTTGTCCGAACGGCCAGCGGCGCGGCCAGCGGTGGCGCGGCGGGGGGATCGTTGCTAGAGTGTCCGAACGTTCTGAACGCGAGGCGCGCACCAAACGCGCTCACGCGGCGGCGGCAGCGAAGGAGCCGCGCGCACCAGGATCGCCCATTCGCCGCAACGGAGGACGGGCGCAATGAAACATGCACATTTTTTGTGCACCAAGGGGAACACGATGAAACAACCGAACGACGTTTTTAACGACTTCCAGGCTCGCGTCAGCGATCTGTTCAAGAATTCGCCGGCCAAGGATGTCGAACGCAACGTCAAGGCAATGCTGTCGCAGGGCTTCTCGAAGCTCGATCTGGTCACGCGCGAGGAATTCGATACGCAGACCCAGGTGCTCGTGCGTACGCGCGCGCGCCTCGAAGAACTCGAGCGCCGCGTCGCCGAGCTCGAACAGAAGCTGCCGCTCACGCAGACGCCGTAAGCATTGCTAGCAGCCTTCGCGCTGCGCAGTGCCGCACATCACCGGCAAGCGGGCCGTGACGTCATCAGCGTTTTAGGGGATTTGCGCGCGAAGTGAGCGCGCTGTCCGACGGGAGGGAATATGTCGCTTGCCGTGGTGCGCAGCCGCGCGCCGGCCGCTGGCCGTGCGCCCGAAGTGACCGTCGAGGTTCACCTCGCCAATGGACTGCCGTCCTTTTCGATCGTCGGCCTGCCCGACCTGGAAGTGCGCGAGAGCCGTGAGCGCGTTCGAGCGGCGCTGCAGAACTGCGGTTTCGACTTCCCGGTCCGCCGCATCACCGTCAATCTCGCGCCCGCCGACCTGCCGAAAGAATCCGGTCGTTTCGATCTGCCTATCGCACTCGGCATCCTCGCCGCGAGTGGGCAAATTCCAGCCGAATCGCTACTCCACCGCGAGTTTGCCGGCGAGCGCTTTGGCTGGTCGGCGCGCGCGTATTACCGGGTGTTGAAGGTCGCGCGCACCGTCGCGGATCTAGCCGGGGCGGCGATGCCGAGCGCGGCGGAGGTCGCCGAGGCAATCCAATACCGCCGCGCTTTTGGCTCGTTATGAGTAGAAAAATCTACTGTCAAGACTTGACTTATTCACACGCCCACGATCCTGTTAGATTTTGATACAACTCGAAAGCGTGCAGACAGGCATCTCGCGAAGCCGTTGATTTCATTGATGTTTTTAAAACGCCCTACGCTCGTTGATTTTGGCGAAAGGCCCGTCTGATGGGCTTTTGCGGCCTTTGAGGGCGACTTCTCAACAGAGTTATCCACAGGTTGTGCGCGTAACTCAAAAAACTCAACGTAAACCGGTAATTAGCTCGCAAACCTGCGAAGGAACTTTCACTGCATTTGGCGTTCTGAGGCGCGTCCGTTCGGCCAAAAATACCGCGCTCAATATAGCTGGAACGACGAAAAAAACTGGTCGACCTGGTCTTGCGGCAGCGGTTGATCGGCGATGATCGCCGCCTGGTACACGTGCCGGCCGCGCGCGACGAGCCGCGCATACACGGTGCGCGTTTCGTGTTTGGCGCCCGCGGCGCCACTCACCGTCATTTCCTGCCCGGGAATCTTGCCGCCCGCCGCCAGCGGGATCTGCACCGCGTGCGCATCGGGCGTCGCGCCGACGTTGCGCGCCAGTCCCGAGCGCAGGAAATCGAGTGCCGCGCGCTGCGTCGCGTCGCTATCGTCGGGCAGCATCACGGTGCCGACCGCGAAGACCGCATTGCCCGCTTCGGCAGTCTGCATCGCCATCTGCATGGGTGTGCCGTCGATCTGCACCGCGCGCTGGTCGTTGCCCGGCTTGGCCGGGAAGTCGACCGTGTAGCCCTTATCGTTGTTCATCACGGTGCGCCAGTCGAAGGTCGGCGAGCAGGCGCTGAGCGCGACGCCGAGGGTCAACGCGGCCGTCACCGCGCCGAGCACGGTACGGGCGTGACCGGGTCGCGTGAAAGCGCGAAGGAAATGGCCCGCCGGCTGGACGACGTCCGCAAGACGGGCGGAAATTCGGCTGATCAACGGAACACGGCACGAAACGCGCGCAACTGAGCGGCAGACGCGAAGAACGGTTTGGAGCATGGGGCGGAAGAGATCGGGCTTGCGGAGCATAAAACGCCATTATCCGCTGATCGGCTGCCGGCCCGTCGCGCCGAGCCGCGCCCTCCGGCCATTTCGGCGCAGCCGCCGCATTGCAGCTACAATAGAAAAGCTCTTCAGCGCCGGCCCGAGCGCCATTGCACCGACCCATTGTTCCGCGCCACGCGCGACTCACGAGGTTCCGTCCATGAGTTCCAATTCACCGACCGCCGCCCGGCGCACGAACCCGCTTCGCTATCTGATCGCGGTGGCCGTGGCCATTGCGCTCGCGGTCGCCGGTTACTTCGCGTTTGCTGGACAGCAGCGCGTGCCCGATGCGACCTTCACGCTGCTTTCGGGACAGAAGCTCACGACCGCGGACCTGAAAGGCAAGGTTTATCTGGTCAATTTCTGGGCAACGAGTTGCGACACCTGCATGAAGGAAATGCCGCAGATGGTCGAGACCTATAACCGCTTCAAGGGCCAGGGCCTCGAATTCGTCGCGGTGGCGATGAACTACGACGCGCCGATGTACGTGACCAACTACACGCAAACGCGTCAGCTGCCGTTCAAGGTCGCCATGGACGACGGCTCGGCCGCCAAGCAGTTCGGCAACGTGCAGCTCACGCCGACCACCTTCGTCGTCGATAAAGACGGCAAGATCCTGAAGCGCTACGTCGGAGAGCCGCAGTTCGCGGAACTCGACCAGTTGCTCACGAAAGCGCTAAAAGCTGGCGCGGCCTAAACCAGGTCACGCAGATCCGCAACGCGCCGGCGCAATCTCTCGCCGGCGGCACCCTCCTCACCGCTCCCCCTCTCCTTTGGCCGCAAGGCCATATCGCTTGATCTTCTCGTAGAGCGTCGCCTTGCCGAGCTGCAGCCGGTCTGCCGCGACAGCGACCACGCCGCCCGCCTGTTCCAACGCCTCGGCGATCATCGCGCGCTCGAACTGCTCGACACGCTCCTTTAGCGGATGCGTGGCCCCGTCGTCTTCGTCGAACGACAGCACCGGTTCGTCGGCGATGCCGAGTACGAAGCGGTCGGCGGCATTGCGCAGCTCGCGCACATTGCCCGGCCAGTCGCGCTGCATCAGGCTCGCTCGCTGGCGATCGGTGAGCATCGGCGCCGGCCGCTGATAACGGACCGCCGCATCGAGCAGGAAATGCTCGAACAGCGGCACGATGTCCTCGCGACGCTCGCTCAAAGGCGGCAGCGCGATCGTCACCACGTTGAGCCGGTATAGCAGATCGCGCCGGAACGAGCCGTCCGCGACATGCTCGGCCATATCGCCTTTCGCCGCCGCGATCACACGGCAATCGACGCGAATCGGCTGGTTCGAGCCGAGCCGCTCGAGCACGCCGTCCTGCAGCACACGCAGCAGCTTGACCTGCAGCGCGAGCGGCATGCTCTCGATCTCGTCAAGAAACAACGTGCCGCCCGACGCATGTTCGAGCTTGCCAATCCGCCGCTTGGCCGCGCCGGTGAACGCGCCCGGCTCGTAGCCGAACATCTCCGATTCGAACATCGGCTCGGGCAGCGCGCCGCAGTTCACCGCGATGAACGGCTTGTCGCGCCGCGGCGACAGCTCGTGCAGGCTGCGTGCAATCAGCTCCTTGCCTGCACCGGTATCGCCGTTGATCAGCACGGACGCATCGGTCGGCGCGACGTTGGCGATCAGCCGCCGCACCTGCTCCATCGCCGGACTGCGGCCGATCATGCGCGGCGCGACCGCGTTCTGCCCAGCCAACTCACGGCGCAGCGCCAGGTTTTCGAGCACGAGCTTGCGGCGCTCCATTGCGCGCCGCACCGTTTCGATCAGCCGCTCGGATGCGAACGGCTTTTCGATGAAGTCGTAGGCGCCGTCGCGCATTGCCTGCACGGCCATCGAGATATCGCCATGGCCAGTGACCAGAATCACCGGAACGTCGGGCGCGCGCTCGTGGCACTGCGCGAGCAGATCGAGGCCGCTCGCGCCGGGCAGCCGGATATCGCTGACGATCACACCGGAAAAGTCCGCGCTGATCAGCTTCGCCGCCGCCTCGACCGATGCATGGCCGACCACGTCGAAGCCGGCCAGCTGCAGGCTCTGCACGCTCGCGCGCCGCACCAGTTCGTCGTCTTCGATATACAGCACTTGCAGGCCGTCGTTCATTGCGTGTTCCGGGTGATGCGTCAGTGTGAATTCAGGAGCCCGCCGTCAGCGGATCGTGCGAAGGACTGGTCTGCACGCGCGCGCGACGCAGCGTCAATACGAATGATGCACCGCCTTGCGGCGCGTTGCGCGCGACCAGCGAGCCGCCGCAATCACGCGCGATCGACGACGAAATCGCGAGGCCGAGGCCGAGCCCCTGGCCCATTTCCTTGGTGGTGAAGAACGGTTCGAACAGGTGGGGCAACACGTCGTCGGGAATGCCCGGACCGTTGTCGCCGACCGCGATCGACAGGTTCGCGGCGCTTGCCTCGACCTCGACCGTGATACGCGGCGGGTTCATGCCGGCAGTTGCGTCGAGCGCGTTGCCGAGCAGGTTGATCAGCTCCTGTTCGAGCCGCAGATCGTCGCAGTTCGCGACCAGCTCCGGATGATCGTCGGCGAGATTCAGCGGTGCGCGCGCGCCGCCTGCCGCCGCGGCGGGCCCAACGTCGGTGTCGACCTCGGCATCGATCAGCACGAATTCGAGCTCGACGCCCTGCAGACGCTTCTGCAGCAGCGCGACGACGTTGCGCAGCGCCCGCACGATCGACGCGCGCGCGCTGCGCGGCCGCGCGCGGCCGACGAACAGCTTCAGCTGGTTGGTGATCTTGCCCATGCGCTCGGTGAGCGCCGCGATCGCTTCGAGATTCTCGCGCGCCGATGCCTGATCGCCGCGTTCGAGCAGCACGCGCGTGTTGTCGGAGAAACTGCGCAGTGCCGCGAGCGGCTGGTTCAGCTCGTGCGTGATGCCGGCCGCCATCTGGCCG
>NZ_JBFPKG010000061.1:0-41096 GCF_040948665.1 Paraburkholderia sp. BR14320 | reverse complement strand
GAGCAACGCGCGCTCGACCTCGGCATCGCGCTCGCCGGCGGCGCGCACACGCTGCTGCTCGACGAACCGACCGCGGGCATGAACCGCGCGGAGGCGGCGCGCGCGATCGAGCTGATCCGCGACACCACCGCGGGCCGCACGCTGCTGATGGTCGAGCACGACATGGACGCGGTGTTCGCGATCGCGGATCGGATTTCGGTGCTGGTGCAGGGGCGCATCATCGCGAGCGGGTCGCCGGGCGCGATTCGAGCGGACGCGGCGGTGCGGGCCGCGTATCTGGGTGAGCGCGTCGACCCGGGCTCACGCGCTCGGGCCGGTGACGAACCCGGCAACGGGGCAGGCCGATGAGCGCGCTGCTCGACATTCGCGACCTCAACGCGTGGTACGGCGCGAGCCAGGCGCTGCACGGCGTCACGCTGAGCATCGAGCCCGGCGAAGTGATCGCGCTGGTCGGCCGCAATGGCTCGGGCCGCTCGACGCTCGCCCGCGCGATCATGGGCCTCGTGCGCTGCGAGGGCGAACTGCGTTTCGCGGGGCGCTCGGTCGCGGGTCTGCGCACGTTCGAGATCGCGCGGCTCGGGCTCGGCTACGTGGCCGAGCATCGCGACGTGTTCGCCGCGCTGAGTGTGCATGAGAACCTGCTGCTCGGCATTGCGCCGGCTGCCGCATCGCGTGAGCGTGGCAGCGCGCCGCGCTTCACGCTCGACGACGCCTATGCGCTATTCCCGGTGCTCGCCGAGCGCAAGCGCACGCGTGCCGGCGCGCTGTCGGGCGGCGAGCAACAGATGCTCGCGCTCGCGCGGGCGCTGCTCGGCGACCCCGATCTGCTGCTGATCGACGAGCCCGGCGAAGGGCTCGCGAGTCTCGTGATGCAGCAGGTCGCCGATTGTCTGCATGCGCTGCGCGAGCGTGGCGTCGCGATGTTGCTGATCGAACAGAGGCTCGTGATCGCGCAGGACATCGCGAGCCGCGTCGCGGTGATGGGGCACGGGGAGATCGTGTTCGACGGCGCGCTCGCGTCATTTTTGTCGCGTGACGATGTGATGCGCGAGTGGCTCGGCGTGGGTTGACGCGCAGGCTTGCGCGCGCCCGGAGCGGGGCGGGGGCTACGCTTGGGCACGCCAACGCGTCAAGGGTTTTGGATGCTCAAGCATCCTTATTGATGATCCACTCGTGCACCGGATCGTTATGGAAATGCCAGACCCGCTGGCTACCGGCCATCACGTTCAGATAATACGAGTCGTAGCCATACGGCACGATGACCGGGTGATAGCCGCGCGGCACCATCACGACGTCGTGATCCTCGACGGCCATCGATTCGTCGATATCGCGCGAGTCGGTGTACACGCGCTGAAACGCGAAGCCTTGCGGCGGATCGAGCCGGTGGTAATAGGTTTCTTCGAGCGAGCTTTCGTGCGGAATGTTGTCGGTGTCGTGCTTGTGCGGCGGATAGCTCGACGCGTGACCGCCCGGCGTTCTCACTTCGACCACCAGCAACGACTCCGCCGGCTCGGTCTGCGGAAGAATGTCGCACACGTAGCGCGTATTCAGCGACTTGCCGCGCGTCGAGCGCTTCATCGACGCCGGCTCGATCAGCCGCGCCGGATACTCGCCCTTGGCCGGCGCGCTCGCGACACCAATTTCCGCGTCGCGGTTCGCGCGCACCGTCGCGCGCACGTTCGGCGGCAGATACACCGCGTACGGCGCCGCGTCTTCGAACACGCTGTCGCGCGAACCGAGCGAACTCCAAGTCGTATCCGGCGTTTCGACATCGACCGCGCCGCTCAGCACCACGATGCACGATTCGCGCGCCGGTTCGAATACATACACGAGTTCGTTCGCGCCGACCCGGTACGCGGCGAATCCTACATAGCGCCAGCAGGCCGACTGCGGCGTGACGCGCGCGATCGTCTGGCCTTCGCGCTCTGCCTTTACCAATAAGCTCATGCTGCCTCCTTGCCGAGCGGCGCATCGACGAGCGCCCGCAAAGTACCGTACCCCTTCTGCGCATAATCGAACGACGGTGCGACCACGGGGTCCTGCTCCGCCTCGACCACGAGCCAGCCGCAATAACCATGCCGCTTCAGCCGGTCGATCAGCGCCGGAAAATTGACCGCGCCATCGCCGGGCACCGTGAACGCGCCGGCGATCACCGCATCGAGAAAACTCCAGTTGCGATTGTGCGCGAGCTTCATCACGGCGGGGCGCACGTCCTTGCAGTGCACATGACAAACGCGCGCAATGTGCTTGTCGAGCACGGCCACCGGATCACCGCCCGCGAACGTGATGTGCCCGGCGTCGAACAGCAGGCCTACCGCATCGCTGGTGCGCGCCATCAACTGATCGACGTCGGCTGGCGTTTCGACATACGCGCCCATGTGATGATGATAGGCGAGCCGAACGCCACGGCTCAGCGTATAGCGCGCGAATTCATCGACGCGTGCCGCGTAGCCGGCCCATTGCGCGTCGCTGAAAAAGCGCGGCCGTTGATACAGCGGGCGCGGCGCGCCCTGGATCGAATCGGCGACCTCGCCATACACCATCACTGTCGCGCCGTTCTGCGCGAGCAATTCCAGATGCGAGCCGACCGCGTCGATTTCTTCCGCGACGCTGCGTTTGGCCAGTTGTCCCGAGTACCAGCCTGACACGAGCGCGAGGTCGTATTGCGCGAGCAGCGTTTTCAGCGCTTGCGGCTCGCGGGGAAACTTGTTGCCGAGCTCGAAGCCCTGGTAGCCGATCTGGCGGCCCTCGGTCAGCGCGACTTCGAGCGGCGTCTCGCCGCCGAGCGACGGCAGGTCGTCGTTCATCCACGACAGCGGATTGATGCCGATGCGTACGTCGAAAGCAGTCATGCAGAAGTCCTCATGGTTCTCAGTCGTGATCGGCGCCCTGTGGCGGCGAGGGCGGTGCGGAGGGCGCCGCGCGCGCGGCGAGCTGCGCGTCGTACTTCGCGCGGGCGTCGCGTACCTCGGTGCACGTCGATACTTCGGGCACCGCGACTTCCCACCACCAGCCCCCGTCTTCGGTGGTGCGAGCCGGGTCGGTGTCGATGCTGATCACGTACGTGCCGTTGGCCGCGCGTGCGCGTTGCAGTGCCACTTCGAGTTCGGCGAGATTACGCGCATGTTCGGCTTGCGCGCCGAGCGCGCGCGCATGCGCGGCGAAGTCGATGCGCGGCACGCCTTCCGGTCCTTGCGCGCAATCGTCGAGCAGATTGTTGAACGGTGCGCCGCCGCAAGCCTGTTGCAGCCGGTTGATGCAGCCGAAGCCGCGATTGTCGAGCACGACGACGATCAGCTTCGCGCCGAGCATCACCGAGCTCGCGATCTCGCTGTTCATCATCAGATAGCTGCCGTCGCCGAGAATCACGATCACCTCGCGCTCGGGCCGCGCGAGCTTCACGCCGAGGCCGCCCGCAATCTCGTAGCCCATGCACGAATAGCCATATTCGACGTGATACGCGCCGGGCCGGCCCGCGCGCCACAGCTTGTGCAGATCGGCGGGCAGCGTGCCGGCCGCGCAGACGACGATGTCGTCGGTCGGCGAGCGCGTGCTCGAACGCTGCACCGCGCCGATCACATCGCCCTCGTAGGGCAGCACCGCGCCGCGTTGCGGCGCATGCGTGAGCGTTTGCACGGTGTCGCGCCAACTGGCCGCGAGCTTGTGCGCGCGCGCGGTCCACGCGCGCTCGGCGTGCCAGCCTTGCAGCGGCCCGGCGAGCGCATCGAGCGCGAGCTTCACATCGGCTTCGACGACGAAGCCGCGATGCTTGAGCGCGTCGAAGCCATTCGCGTTGATCGCGATCACGTCGGCTTGCGTGAACAGCGTGTTCGAGCCGGTCGTGAAGTCCTGCAGCCGCGTGCCGAGCGCGAGCACGCAGTCGGCGTCATGCGCGAGCGCATTGGCGGCCGGCGAGCCGGTCACGCCGAGCGCGCCCGCATTCAGCGGATCGTTCCACGCGAGCGAGCTTTTGCCCGCCTGGGTTTCCGCGACCGGCACGCCATGCGCGCTCGCGAAGCGGTGCAGCGCATCGGCCGCGCGGCTGTACAGCACGCCGCCGCCCGCGACGATCAGCGGCCGCTTCGCGTGCCGCAAGCGCGCACACGCGGCGTCGAGATCGTCGCTACGCGGTGCGGGCGCATGAGGGCGCACGACGCGCGGCGTGAAAAAGTCCTCCGGAAAGTCCCATGCCTGCGCCTGCACGTCCTGCGGCAACGCGAGCGTGACGGGGCCACACAACGCCGCATCGGTCAGCACGCGGATCGCGCGCGGCAGCGCGCTCAGCAATTGCGCCGGATGCACGATGCGGTCGAAGTAACGCGACAGCGGCTTGAACGCGTCGTTCGCGGATACGCCGCCGTCGTTGAAATCCTCGAGCTGCTGCAACACCGGATCGGGCGCGCGCGACACGAAGATGTCGCCGGGCAGCAGCAGCACCGGCAGACGGTTCACGTGCGCGAGCGCGGCCGCGGTCAGCAGATTCGTCGCACCGGGGCCGATCGACGTCGTCACCGCCATCATGCGGCGGCGAAAGTGGGCCTTCGCGTAGGCGATCGCACTGTGTGCCATCGCCTGCTCGTTATGCGCCCGGAAAGTGGGCAGCGCGTCGCGATGCTGATACAGCGCCTCGCCGATGCCCGCGACGTTGCCGTGGCCGAAGATCGCGAACACGCCGCCAAACAGTGGTTCGACGCTGGCGCCGTCTTCGCTGGCGACGCGTTGCGCGGCGAGGTAGCGCACCAGCGCCTGTGCCATCGTCAGGCGAATCGTGCCGCCGGTGCGGGCGGGCGCTTGCGGCGCGCCGCTGGTGGATGGAGTGTCGTCATGCATGATGCCCTCGTTCATGCGGCTTGCTCCTGATGAGCGTGATGAGGTGTGCCATGCGCCGTCGGTTCGCCGCGCGCATTGCGCCACGCGGCGATCAGCGTTTCGAACGTGTGGCGCACGCGCGCGATCAGTTCGTCATCGCCGATTTCACCGGCGAGCCACGCATGGCTCGGTTCGTGAAAGATCGTGCGGCCGACCGTGAAGCCGCGGCACGTCGCCGCTTGCGCGGCCGCACGAAAGCCTTCGCTCAACTGCTCGACCGCCGCCGACAAGCCGAGCAGCACGACGCCGCGGCAATACGGATCGCGCTCGGCGATCAGCGCGTCGATGGCCTGCCATTGCGCGGCGTCCATCGGTTCGAGCTTCCACCACTCGGGGTAGATGCCGAGGTTGTACAGGCGCTTCAACGCGCGATACACGATGTCCGGCCCCTGCGGCAGCGACGCATGCTTCGGCGGAATCACTTCGAGCAGCAGTTCGTGGCCACTGGCCTGGGTCGCGTCATACAGCGCGCGCAGTTGCGCCTCCTGTTCGAGCCGCTGCTCGATCGGCTCATCGGGGTGAAACTGCACGAGGCATTTGGCGACGTGCTCCTGCGGCCACGCGATCAGCGTGGTGCCGATCGAGCGGCCATGATCGAACACGAGCGGCACGGAATGGGGCAGCTCGACCGGACGGCCGATCCACCAGCCGCGGCCGGTCGCGGCATTCAGCGCGTCCTGACCATAGCGGTCGTCGATCAATACGCCGATGCGTCCCTGCAGGTTCAATGCGCGCTCGGTCTGGGCTACCGCTTCGACGAACAAGCCCTTCAACGAGGCAATGCGCGCTTCGTCGGCGCCGGTCTGCTGCGCGAGTTCGAAGAACGGGTTGCGATGATCGAACGCGAAGCCGAGTACTTCGTGCCACGCTTTGCGCGCCGGCGACACGCGATGCAGTCTTGCGAGCTTCGCATCGCGATCGGGCCGGCGCATGCGCTGCGGATCGGCCTGCGCTTCGCGCAGGAAGTAGTCGAGTTCGGCCGGGGTCGGCATCGCCGGGGCGCAGCCGTGGCGTGATACGACCAGCGCGCCGCTCGCATTCGCGGCGCGCGCGCAGGCCTCGAGCGGCTGATCGCGCAGCCAGCCTGAGAGGAAGCCGGAAGCGAATGCGTCGCCCGCGCCGAGCACGTTCAGCACTTCGACTTCGACGCCGCCATGAATCGGCGCAGCGTCGAGCGATGCAGGCACCTCGCCGTCGATGATCTGACAGCCGAGCGGCCCGCGCTTCAGCACCAGCGTGGCCGGCGTCACGGCGCGCACCATCGCGAGCGCATCGCGCAGGTCGGTCTTGCCGCCGGCGATGCGAAACTCTTCCTCGGTGCCGATCACCAGATCGAACAGCGGCAGTATCCGCTGCAAATGCGTGCTGACACCCTCGCTCGCGACGAAACGCGTCTCGCCGTCGGCCTTGCTCGTCAGTCCCCACAGCACCGGGCGGTAGTCGATGTCGAGCACGGTGCGCACGTCGTTGCGGCGCGCGTATTCGAGCGCGCGGCGGCTCGTGCGATTGACCTGCTCGGTGGAAAAATGCGTGCCGGTGATCAGCAGCGCTTTCGACGACGCGATGAACGCCTCGTCGAAATCGGCCTCGTCGACCGCCATGTCCGCGCAGTTCTCGCGGTAGAAGATCAGCGGGAACGTGTCGCGGTCCTTCAGGCCGAGCAGCACGAGCGCGGTCAGCCGTTCGTGATCGATGCGCACGTGGCTCACGTCGCAGCCTTCCTTCGCGAGCGTCTCGGTCAGGAAGCGTCCCATGTGATCGTTGCCGACGCGCGCGAGCATGGCTGCGTCAAGCCCGAGCCGCGCGCAGCCGAACGCGATGTTCGCCGACGAGCCGCCTAGATACTTCGCGAAGCTCGACACGTCTTCGAGCCGCGCGCCGACCTGTTGCGCATACAGATCGACGGCCAGCCGGCCGAGGCACACGATGTCGCGGGCGCGCCCCGGCGCGAACCGGCTGCTTGCTGCATTACCGCTGGAGGTGCTGGAGTGAGCCATGAATAGTCCTGAGTAACAGTGCGCGGTAAGTGCGCGGTGGCTGGCCGGGCGAAACGCGTCGAGGCCGGACGTGCCGCGCGAATCAGTCAGATCGTCGCGCCTTCGAGTTCGCCGATCATCTTCTGCATCTCGGCGCCGCCGGCCATCATGTCGAGCACTTCATCCTTGCTAATCGTCTGTTTGGTGAAGGTGCCGAGCGAGCGTCCACGATTGAGCAGCGTGAACGAATCGCCGATCGGATACGCGTGGTGCACGTTGTGCGTGATGAAGATCACCGAGATGCCTTTGGCGCGCGCCTTATGGATCAGCTTCAGCACGTTGAAGCTCTGCTTGACGCCGAGTGCGGCGGTCGGTTCGTCGAGAATCAGCACGCGCGCGCCGAAGTGAATCGCACGCGCGATGGCCAGGCATTGGCGCTCGCCGCCCGACATCGTGCCGATCGGCTGATGCGGGTCGCGCACATTGATGCCCATTTCGGCGAGCTTGTCGCGCGCGGTGATTGCGCAGGTTTCGAGGTCCATCACGTTGAGAAACCCGAACAGCTTTCTCTGCGGTTCGCGGCCCATGAAGAAATTGCGCGCGACCGAGAGCAGCGGCACCAGCGCGAGATCCTGATAGACGGTTGCGATGCCGAGATCGAGCGCGTCTTTCGGTGACGTGAAATGCACCGGCTTGCCGTCCACCCGGTAGGTGCCTTTGCTCGGCTGATACACGCCCGCGAGCGTCTTGATCAGCGTCGATTTGCCCGCGCCGTTGTCGCCGAGCAGACAATGCACTTCACCGCGTTTGAGCCGCAGCGTGATGTCGTTCAGCGCGATGATGTTGCCGAAATAGCGGCTGACGTTTTCGAGCGACAGGATGGTGTCGTCGGGGTTCGGTTCGGGGGTGCTCATCGTGAACCTCCGTCTAGCGCGATGCCGCGACGCGGCCGCGTACGTAGTGGTTGAACAGCACGGCGAACAGCAGCATCACGCCGAGAAACACGCGGAACCAGTCGGAATCGACGTTGGTGTACGTGATGCCGATCTGCACGACGCCGAAGATCAGCGCACCGAAGCAGGCGCCGACCACCGAGCCGTAGCCGCCCGTCAGCAGCGTGCCGCCGATCACCGCGGCGATGATCGCCTCGAACTCCGCCTGCAAACCGCGGTCGGCCGCGGCCGAGCCGATATCGCACACCTGTAGCACCGCATACAGGGCCGAGCAGAACGCGGTCAGCACGAACAGCGAGATCTTCACGCGACGCACTGGCACGCCGACATTCTTGGCCGCGTTGGCATCGCCGCCGACCGCGAAAATCCAGTTGCCGAAGCGCGTCTTCGCGAGCGTGAATGCGCAGACCACCGCGAGCACGAACCACCACAGCAGCACCTTGGGAATGCCCGGCACCAGCGGCGCACCGTTGTCGAGCATCTTCACGAGACCGAGGTGGCCAAGCCATACGAACAGACCTCGGAACGCGACGCCCTGGAAGAACGTGTGCGCGAACCAGTCCTGACGCGCGACGTCGCCGACACCGGAGATGATCGTGCGATCGGCGAACATCACCGATAGCGCGAGCGTCAGACCGCGCAGAATGAACAGGAACGCAAGCGTGACGATGAACGACGGCAGACGCGTGCGTATCACCAGATAGCCGTTGAGCGCGCCGAGCAGCATCGAGCCGACGAACGCGAACACGATCGCAAGCCAGATCGGCCAGTGGAAGTACATGGTCGGCAACGCGACCATCATGCCGGCAAAGCCGATCATCGAGCCGATCGACAGATCGAACTCGCCGGCGATCATCAGCAGGCATGCGCCGACCGAGATCAGACCAAGATAGGCGGCGACCTGCGACCAGTTCATCACGCCGTCGAGGTTGAACATCCCCGAGTTGCCGGCGGCCAGGCCGAACACGATGAACACCATCACGGTGCCGGCGAGCGCCGCGAATTCCGGTCGGCCGAGCAGATGGCGGAACCAGGATTCCTCGCGCACGCGTTCGTCGACGGCAGCGGATTGCGAGGCGGTCGTCGCGCCAGACTGCGCAGGGTCCTGCGGATCGGACGGCGGTTGCTTGCGGTGATGGGGATGAAACAGGTCGGCGACACCCATTGAAGCTCTCCTTGATACGCCCGCGACCGGCGAGTCGTCGCAATGCGTTGGGCGTTTGTGAATCCGCCGGGCGGCATGTCCGCTGGGCGGCATATCCGCTTGGCGGCATGTCCGCTGAGCGGGCGAGTGCCGGCAAGACGCAATGCGTCCCACCGGTCACTGCCTTTTTGAACCTTGCCGCTGGCGCGGCGGCCTGATCGCGCGATGCGGTGCCGTGCGCTCAGCGGTACTGACCCGCGTACTTCAGCACCTTGTCGACGTTTTCCTTGGTGATGAAGCCTGGACCCGAGCCGATATTGCGCGGCCCATACGACGGTGCGAGCCCATAGGTCGCGAGGCGCTCCTTGAACTTCGGATTCGCCTGCAGGACCTCGCGGATCTTCACGGGATCGGTGGTGTTGTTCTTCTTCGCGATCGCCAGCACGGCGACCGGGATATAGCCCTGCAAGTACGGTTGCTGGTCGATCGCGAACTGGATCGTGCCGTCCTGGATGCCCTTCGCGATGTCGCTATCGAAGTCGAAGGTCGCGAACCAGATCTTGCCGGCGAGGCCCATCTGCTGCAGCGCCTTCAAGGTCGGGTCGGCCGATAGCGGACCGAGCGTCAGCACCGCCTGGGTATCCGGATGATTGCGCAGGAACGCGCTGACTTTCGACTGCACGCCGGTCGGGTCCTGGCCCACGTCGAGCGTCGAGGTTTTGAAGTTGGCGCCGATCGCTTCGGCGAAACCGCGGCAGCGTTCGAACGAAGCCGGGTTCGTCGCGTAGTGGTTCACGCACAGGAACGACTTGATGCCGGCGGCCTTGGCCTTTTCGCCGGCGGCTTTGCCGGCCGCGAACTCGGGCTGGCCGACGTGCATGATCGCGCCGAGCTTCGCGCTTTGCTCTTCGGTGCCGGAGTTGATCGTGACGAGCGGAATATGTTTCTCGGTGACCTTCCCGATCGAGCTCTTCAGCACGTCGAAGTCGGCGATCGATACGATCACGCCGTCATAGTTGCGTGCGGCCGCCTGTTCGACGAGACGCGCCATGTCGGCGATGTCGCCGTTCGGCGGGTTGCGGTAGTCGGTCTGAACGTTGAAGTCCTCGTCCGCCTGCTTGATCGCGTTCTTGATCGTGTTCCACCACGAGTCCGAATCCGGCGCGTGGCTGATCAGCACGAAGTGGGCGTCCGCCGCGCGGGCGGCCGAGGCCGCGCCGAATCCCGTCGCCAACGTCAACGCCGTCACCAGAATCCTGAGCGTTGCCTTGCCTCTGCAAAGTCTCATTGTCTCCACCTTTCTCGGTCTGTCGTTCGTTATTGAGGGAGCGCCTGGCGGGTGGCTTGCCATTCCGATGACCCACACAACGAGGCCGAAGCGCCATCGCTCACGACCAAGAGTAGGTCATCTTCCGAGGCCTTGCAAAGAAAATTTCATGACAAATAAAAATGGAAAATACGTTCCATTTGATGGGGCGCCCGCCTATACTCGGCAACGTCGGATGCGCGTTGCGGCGGGCCGCGGGCGCGTCTGTCGCATTGCAGGAAACCCCGAGAGGCAGTCATGGCGGAACAGATCACCGAAGAAGCGTTGCCGAGCGTCGACGAATTGATGCAGCGCATCGCGGATACCTACGAGTCGCTGCCTCGGCAGTTGAAGAGCGTGGCGTCATATATCGAGCAGCATCGCTCGAGCGTGATGATGGATCGCACCAGCGATATCGCCGCGAGCTGCGGTGTGCACCCGTCGGCGGTCGTGCGCTTTGCGCAGCGGTTCGGCTTTTCCGGGTTTTCCGATTTGCAGGCGGTGTTTCGTCAGGCGTATACGGGGCAGGGCGTGTCGTCGTCGAGCTATCAGCAGCGCATCCGCAAGCTGATCGACGAGAAGCCCGGCACGCTGTCGGGTGGCGCGGTCGCGCGCGAGTTCATCGCCGCGTCGCGCGGCGGCCTCGAAGAACTCGAGGCGGGTCTCGACGACAAGCAGTTCGACGCCGCCGTGAAGATGCTGCAGCAGGCCGACAACATCTACGTGATCGGCGTGCGGCGCTCGTTTCCGGTCGCGAGCTACATCGTCTATGCGTTGCAGCACACGCACAAGCGCGTGCATCTGGTGTCCGGCTTCGGCGGCATGTATCGCGAGCAGATCCGCAGCGTCAGGAAGGGCGACGTGGTGATTGCGATCAGCTTCGCGCCGTACGGCAAGGAGACGCAGTACTGTCTGCGCGTCGCGCATCATCATCAGGCGAAGACGCTCGTCATCACGGATAGCCAGCTATCGCCGCTCGCGCGCTACGCGAGCACGCAACTCTACGTGAAAGAGGGCAGCGCGTTCGCGTTCCGCTCGCTGACCAGCACGATCTGCCTGTGCCAGGCGCTGTTCATCGCGCTCGCGTACAAGCTCGAACTGAACGTTGAAGAATCCAACGACACTGGAGGCTACGATGACTGACGCGGTAAGCACGATCGACGTCGCGGTATTCGGCGCGGGACGCATCGGCAAGATCCATGCGGCGAATCTCGCGCGGCAGCCCGGCGTGCGGCTCAAATACGTGGTCGACGTGAATCGCGACGCGGCCGCCGCGCTCGCCGCCCAGCATGGCGCGCAGGTCGCGGATATCGACGGCGCGATCGGCGACGCGTCGATCGGCGCGACCGTGATCTGTTCGAGCACCGACACGCATGCGGACCTGATCGTCAAATCGGCCGCGCAGAACAAGCACGTGTTCTGCGAGAAGCCGGTCGATCTGACGCTGGAGCGCGCGCGGATGTGCGCGCAAGCCGTGGAGCGCGCGGGTATCGTGTGCATGATCGGGTTTCAGCGGCGCTTCGATCCGACGTTTGCCGCATTGAAAGCGCGTCTGGACGCAGGCGAGATCGGCACGCCGGAAATGCTGGTCGTGACGAGCCGCGACCCTGGCGCGCCGCCGGTCGACTACATCCGGCGCTCCGGCGGCATCTTCAAGGACATGCTGATTCACGACTTCGACATCTGCCGGTGGATTCTCGACGACGAAGCCGACACGCTGCACGCCACCGGCAGTTGCCTCACCGACCCCGCGATCGCCGACGCGGGCGACGTCGATTCGACCGCGGTGACGATCCGCACGAGGCGCGGCCGCCTGTGCCAGATCAACACCACGCGGCGCGCCGCGTACGGCTACGACCAGCGCTTCGAAGTGCTCGGCAGCACCGGCATGCTGCAAGCGGGCAACATCCGGCCGACCGAAGTCACCGCGTACGCGAAGACGAAAGTATCGACCGACGTGCCCGAGGCGTTCTTTCTCGAACGCTACCGCGCGGCCTACGCGCTAGAAATCGCGCATTTCTTCGACGCGGTCACGCACGGCAAACCGGTGCGCACGACCGTCGCCGATGGCCTGAAAGCGCTCGAACTCGCGGAAGCCGCGACGCGTTCATGGCGCGAGGGCCGTGCGGTCAAACTCGGCGAGGCCGCGTGATGAAACCCGCCACGGAGCGCCTGCGGATCGGCGTGGTCGGCCTTGGGCGGCTTGGCAAGCGGCATGCGGAGAATCTCGCGTATCGCGTGCCGGGCGCGACGCTCGCGGCCGCGTGCAGTCCGCTCGAAGAGGAACTCGCGTGGGCGCGCGATGCGCTACCCGAGCCGCGTCTTTACGCCGATTACGCGGACCTGCTCGCCGATCCGCAGCTCGATGCGGTATGGCTCGTCACGCCGTCGTCGCTGCATGCGCAGCAGATCGTCGACGCGTTACGCGCCGGCAAGCACGTGTTCTGCGAAAAACCGCTGTCGCTCGATGTCGCCGAATGCGAGCGCGTGCTGGCCGAAGCGGCGCGCTATCCGCATCTGCAAGCGACGATCGGCTTCATGCGCCGCTTCGATCCGAGCTACCGTGACGCGTTCGACAAAATCGCCGCCGGCCAGATCGGCCGGCCGTTCCTCGTGCGCTCGCAGACCACCGATAAAAACGACAACGACGGCTTCTTCGTGCGCTTCGCGGCGAGCTCGGGCGGCATCTTTCTCGACTGCACGGTGCACGACATCGACGTCGCCCGCTGGCTGCTCGGCAAGCCGCGCGCGACACGCGTGTTCGCGGCGGGCACGATCGCGCTGCACGAGGGTCTGCGCGAATTCGGCGACGTCGACAACGGCGTGGCGATCTGCGAATTCGAGGGCGGCAAGCTCGCGATGTTCTACGCGTCGCGCACGCAGGCGCACGGCAACGATACGCATAGCGAAGTCATCGGTACGGCAGGCGCGCTGACGATCGGCCGCAATCCGCGCGCGAACCGCGTCGAGATCTACGACTCGACCGGTATTCGCAACGAGTGCACGCCGAATTTTTTCGACCGCTTCGAGGACGCGTTTCTGCACGAGGCACGCGCATTCGTCGCATCGGTGCAAAAAGGGCCGGGGAAGGGCGATGCGGAACAGAGCGGCGCGACGCTCGCCGATGCGCTCGAAGCGACGCGTATCGGCGCCGCGCTGCGCGAGTCGCTGCAAAGCGGCAGGGCGGTGACGCTGTAGCGGTGCGCTGTCCGGCGCCGCCGCGCCGCCTGCTGTAAAATTTGACCCTCTGTCCGGCGTCGTTAGCGACGCCTCGTCCCGAAGGTCATCGTCGATGCAAATTCAGATTCACAAGGAAGTCGATGCGCGCGGGCTCATGTGCCCGCTGCCCATCCTGCGCGCCAAAAAAGCGCTCGCCGACATGGAAAGCGGCCAGATTCTCAAGGTGCTCGCCACCGATCCCGGCTCGCAGCGCGATTTCGCCGCGTTCGCGAAGCAGACCGGCAACGAGATCGTCGAAAGCTCGGCGCATGACAAGGTGTTTACGTTTCTGATGCGGCGCCGTTGAGCAGCATTCAGTAAATCTGTCCGTCCGATGTAAAAAAGAAGGCGCTGTCCCCATTATTCGGGGTACAGCGCCTTCTTCGTTTCGTCCTGACCTTGGCGTCAGCCTTCGAGGACCGGCGAGCGGGTACGCAGATATTCTTCGAAATCGGACGCCACTTCCGGGTGACGCAGTGCGAACTCGACGGTCGCCTTCAGGTAGCCGAGCTTGCTGCCGCAGTCGAAACGCGTGCCGTGATACTTGTACGCGAGCACCTGTTCATCGGCGAGCAGCGACTGGATCGCGTCCGTCAGTTGCAATTCACCGCCCGCGCCCGGTTTGATCGAGCGCAGATGATCGAAGATGCGCGGCTTCAGCACATATCGGCCGACCACGCCGAGGTTCGACGGCGCCACGCTCGGCTCCGGCTTTTCGATGATGCCCGACATCTTGATGATCGAATCTTCCCATTCCTTGCCATCGACGATGCCGTACGACTTCGTGTCTTCCGGGGGGATCTCTTCGACGCCGATCACCGAGCTGTGATAGTGATCGAACACCTCGATCATCTGCGTCATCACGGGCGGCGTGCCGTACAACAGGTCGTCCGCGAGAATCACGGCAAACGGGTTGTCGCCGACCAGCTTCTCGGCGCACAGCACCGCGTGGCCGAGGCCTAGCGCTTCGGCCTGGCGCACGTAGAAGCAGTCGACGTGGCTCGGCTTGATGCTACGCACGAGTTCGAGCAGCTTGTCCTTGCCGCGTGCTTCGAGTTCGGCCTCGATCTCATAGGACTTGTCGAAATGGTCTTCGATCGCGCGCTTGCTGCGGCCCGTGACGAAGATCATTTCGGTGATGCCGGCCGCCATGGCCTCCTCGACCGCGTACTGAATCAGCGGCTTGTCGACGATCGGCAACATCTCCTTCGGGCTAGCCTTCGTGGCGGGGAGGAAGCGGGTGCCAAGACCTGCGACCGGAAAAACCGCCTTCGTAACTTTTAGCATGTGAATACCCTGAGTCCTCTGGTTAAATCCATGCCCGCCGTTGAGGACGGCGGGCGCGTCGATCAGGCCGGCAAGCGAGCCAGCTGGGCCTTCAGCTTGCCGACGGTGGCTTCGAAATCGGCCAGCCGCTTCTGCTCCTGTTCCACGACCGCGGCCGGCGCCTTCGCGACGAAGGCCTGATTCTGCAGCTTACCGTTGCATTTCACGATTTCGGCGCTCAACCGGGTGATCTCTTTCGACAGGCGTTCGCGTTCGACCGCCGCATCGATTTCGACCTTCAAAACGAGCTTGTCCGTTCCTACGATAGCAATCGGCGCGCCATCCGCCTGGGCATCGAGCGCCGCCTCGTCGGCAATGATCTGCACCTCGGACAGACGCGCAAGCGCCTGAGCATAAGGCGCGAACGTACGAAGACGCTGCGCGTTGCCGGTGGCGAGCAACGGCACCTTCACCGCCGGCGACAAGTTCATTTCGCCGCGCAGATTGCGGCATGCATCGATCACCGCTTTGAGGTCGTTCGCCCACTGCTCGGCGTCTTCGTCGAGCTTCGACGGCTCCGCGATGGGGTACTGCTGCACCATGATGGACGCCTCGCCCTCGGCCTTGCCTTCCGGGTAGCATCCCGCGAGCGGCGCCACTTTCTGCCACAGCGCTTCGGTGATGAACGGGATCACCGGATGCGCGAGGCGCAGCACCGTTTCGAGCACACGCAAAAGCGTGCGACGCGTGGCTCGCTGCTGGTTCGGCTGCCCCGTCTGGATCTGCACCTTGGCGAGCTCGACGTACCAGTCACAATATTCGTCCCAGACGAACTTGTATATGGCGTTGGCCACATTATCAAAACGATAGTCCGAAAAGCCCTTGGCGACTTCCGCTTCCACGCGCTGCAGCTGCGACACGATCCAGCGGTCGGCCTGCGAGAAATGCAGATGGCCTTCTGGCCCGCATTCGCCACATTGCGCCGGTTGGCCGAAACCGCAGTCATGGCCTTCGCAGTTCATCAGCACGAAGCGCGTGGCGTTCCACAGCTTGTTGCAGAAGTTGCGATAGCCTTCACAGCGGGCGAGGTCGAAATTGACGTTGCGGCCGAGCGTGGCCATCGACGCCATCGTGAAGCGCAGCGCGTCGGTGCCGAACGCCGGAATACCGTCCGGAAACTCCTTGCGGGTCTTCTTCTCGATCGACGCGGCCTGCTTCGGGTTCATCAGGCCGGTGGTGCGTTTCGCGACGAGCGCGTCGAGGTCGATGCCATCGACGATATCGATCGGGTCGAGCGTGTTGCCCTTGCTCTTGGACATCTTCTGGCCTTCGGCGTCGCGCACGAGGCCGTGCACGTAGACCGTGTCGAACGGCACTTTGCCGGTGAAGTGCGTGGTCATCATGACCATGCGCGCGACCCAGAAGAAGATGATGTCGAAGCCGGTGACGAGCACCGACGACGGCATGAAGTGCTTCAGTTCTTCCGTTTCGTTCGGCCAGCCGAGCGACGAGAACGGCACCAGAGCCGACGAGAACCACGTGTCGAGCACGTCTTCGTCGCGTTTCAGCGCGCCCGTGTAGCCGGCCGCGACGGCCTTCGCGCGCGCGTCCTCTTCAGTCTTGGCGACGAACACTTCGCCGTTCTCGCCGTACCACGCCGGAATCTGATGACCCCACCACAACTGACGCGAAATGCACCAGTCCTGGATGTTTTCGAGCCACTGGTAGTACGTGGTGGTCCAGTTTTCCGGCACGAATTTGATCTGGCCGTTACGCACGACGTCGAGCGCGGTTTCGGCGATCGACTTGCCCGGATTGAACGTGCCTTCGGGCGCCGGCTTGCTCATCGCGACGAACCACTGGTCGGTCAGCATCGGCTCGATCACGACGCCGGTGCGGTCGCCGCGCGGCACCATCAGCTTGTGCGGCTTGACCGATTCGAGCGCGCCCAGCGCTTCGAGATCGGTGACCACCAGCTTGCGGGCTTCGAAACGGTCGAGGCCGCGGTATTTTTCGGGCGCGTTGTCGTTGATTCTCGCGTCGAGCGTGAGGATTTCGATCTGCGGCAGCTTGTGGCGCAGGCCGACCTGATAGTCGTTGAAATCGTGCGCGGGCGTGACCTTGACGACGCCGGTGCCGAATTCGCGGTCGACGTAATCGTCGGCGATGATCGGCACTTCGCGGTTCGACAGCGGCAGTGTGACGGTCTTGCCGATCAGGTGCGCGTAGCGCTCGTCTTCCGGGTGCACCATCACGGCGGTGTCGCCGAGCATGGTTTCCGGGCGGGTGGTGGCGACGGTCAGATGGCCCGAGCCGTCGGTCAACGGATAGTGGATGTGCCACAGGTGGCCGTTCTCTTCTTCGCTGACCACTTCGAGGTCGGACACGGCGGTGAGCAGCACCGGGTCCCAGTTCACGAGGCGCTTGCCGCGATAGATCAGCCCCTGTTCATACAGACGCACGAACACGTCGCGCACGGCGGCCGACATCTTGTCGTCCATCGTGAAGTATTCGCGCGACCAGTCGATCGACGCACCGAGACGACGCACCTGATTCGTGATGGTCGAGCCGGACTGCTGCTTCCACTCCCACACGCGTTCGACGAATTTTTCGCGGCCGAGGTCGTGGCGCGAGACGCCCTGCGCGTCGAGCTGACGTTCGACGACGATCTGCGTGGCGATGCCCGCGTGGTCGGTACCCGGCACCCACAGCGTGTTTTCGCCGAGCATGCGGTGATAGCGGGTGAGACCGTCCATGATGGTCTGGTTGAACGCGTGGCCCATGTGCAGCGTGCCCGTGACGTTCGGCGGCGGCAGCTGGATCGAGAAATCCTTGCGGTTCGGGTCGAAGGAGGGCGCGGCGTAGGCGCGCTTTTCCCATTCAGGGCCCCAGTGGGCTTCGATGGTGTGGGGTTCGAAGCTTTTTGCAAGCGTCGAGGTCGGGTCGCTCGGGGTGTCGCTCATGTTTCTGGTTAAAAGCAGGATTTTGGAGGCGGAGAATGGTTGATTATAGCTAACGAGGGGTTTTGCCTTGCCGGCGGCTTGGTTTGTCGTTGTTCTGGGTTCTTTGGCCTTTCCTTGCTTTGTTATTGGTCTATTAGACCGACAAGCCAGCAAGGAAAGGCCAAAGAAGCCAGAACAACGACAAAAAAGCGCCGCCCCCACCGGGGCATATAATGTCCCCCGAACTGCGCTCCGCGAAAAAAATGCCCGACCTCCTCTCCAATCTGAACCCCGAACAACACGCCGCCGTAACGCTCCCGAACGAGCCCGCCCTGATCCTGGCGGGCGCCGGCAGCGGCAAAACCCGCGTCCTGATCACCCGCATCGCGTGGCTGATCCAGCAAGGCCTCGCGTCCCCCGCGACCGTCCTCGCGGTGACCTTCACCAACAAAGCCGCCCGCGAAATGATGGCGCGCCTATCGGCGCTCTTGCCGATCGACACGCGCGGCATGTGGATCGGCACGTTCCACGGCCTGTGCAACCGGATGCTGCGCGCGCATCACCGCGACGCCGGGCTGCCCGCCACGTTCCAGATCCTCGATACCGCGGACCAGCTGTCGGCGATCAAGCGCCTGATGAAGGGCCTCAACATCGACGACGAAAAGTACCCGGCGAAAAACCTCCAGTACTTCATCAACAACGCGAAAGAGCAGGGCCTGCGCCCCAAAGACGTCGACGCCACCGACAACTTCAACCGCAAGTTCGTCGAGCTCTACGAAGCCTACGATCAGCAATGCCAGCGCGAAGGCGTCGTCGATTTCCCCGAGCTGCTGCTGCGCTGCTACGAGCTGCTCGCGCATAATCCGCCGCTGCGCGCGCATTACCAGGCGCGCTTCAGGCACATCCTCGTCGACGAGTTTCAGGACACCAACAAGCTGCAATACGCGTGGCTCAAGCTGCTCGCGGGCCAGCACAACGCGATCTTCGCGGTCGGTGACGACGACCAGTCGATCTATGCGTTCCGCGGCGCGAACGTCGGCAACATGCGCGACTTCGAGCACGAGTTCAACGTGCGCAATCTGATCAAGCTCGAGCAGAACTATCGCTCGCATGGCCATATTCTCGATGCGGCGAACCAGCTGATCGCGAACAACTCGCGCCGGCTCGGCAAGAATCTGCGCACCGACGCAGGCCACGGCGAACCGGTGCGCGTCTACGAATCGGCGACCGATTCGCAGGAGGCCGGCTGGATCGTCGAAGAGATCCGCGCGCTCATCAACAACGGCCTGTCGCGCAGCGAGATCGCGGTGCTCTACCGCAGCAACGCGCAGTCGCGCACGATCGAGCACACGCTCGTCAATGCGGGCATCGCGTACCGCGTGTACGGCGGCCTGCGCTTTTTCGAGCGTCAGGAAGTCAAGCACGCGCTCGCGTACCTTCGCCTGATCGACAACCCGAACGACGACACCGCGTTCGGCCGCGTCGTCAATTTCCCGACCCGCGGCATCGGCGCGCGTTCGATCGAACAGCTCGCCGACGCGGCGCGTCTGTACAACTGCTCGATGGCCGCGGCGATTCCGTACGTCGCTGGCAAGGCGGGCTCGAGTCTCGCCGCGTTCGCGAACCTGGTCGGCAAGATGCGCGCCGACATGCAGCAGATGAGCCTGCCGGAGACCGTCGAGTACGTGGTCCGCGCGAGCGGTCTCGCCGACTTCTATCAGAACGAGCGCGAAGGCCAGGAACGGCTCGAGAACTTGCAGGAACTCGTCAACGCGGCCGCCGCGTTCGTCAGCGAGGAAGGCTACGGGCTCGATACGCCTGCGCGTTCGATCCCGCTGCGCCCGGGCGCCAGCGCCGCGCCCGAACTCGCGGTCGCGACCGACGATCCGAACACGGTGGTTCTCGACGCCCCGGGCATCGCCGATCCCGCGCAAAACCCCGACACGATGACGCCGCTCGCGGGCTTCCTGTCGCACGCGTCGCTCGAAGCGGGCGACAACCAGGCGCAGGCCGGCCAGGAAGCGGTGCAACTGATGACGGTGCACGCGGCAAAAGGGCTCGAATTCACCGCGGTGTTCATCACCGGTCTCGAAGAAGGGCTGTTCCCGCACGAGAACAGCGCGATGGAGGCGGACGGCCTCGAAGAAGAGCGGCGCCTGATGTATGTCGCGATCACGCGCGCGAAGGAGCGGCTGTATCTGTCGTTCGCGCAGAGCCGGATGCTGCACGGTCAGACCCGCTACAACATCCGCTCGCGTTTCTTCGACGAATTGCCGCAGGAAACGCTGAAGTGGCTCACGCCGAAGGTCGAGGCGGGCTCGCGCTGGGGCGGTCGCTCGGACAACGCCGGCTACGGGCGCGACTGGTTTGCGCGGCCGGGCTACGGCGGCGGTTCGGCGGCCGCGGTGACTTCTGCGCCGGCGCCGGCCTTCGCGAACGAGCAACGCGCGGCCGAAACGGGCTTCCGCGTCGGCCAGCAGGTGTTCCACACGAAGTTCGGCGAAGGCACGATCACCGCGCTCGAAGGCAACGGCGCCGACGCGAAAGCGCAGGTCCGCTTCAAGCGGCACGGCGAAAAGTGGCTGGCGCTGGCGGTGGCAAAATTGCAGGCGGTCGAATGAGCACGCCCTTGAACCTCAGCCATGGTGCGCGCCGACCGCTCGGCATTCTGGCCGCGTTGCCGCAGGAACTCGGCGACCTGATCGAAGCGATGCGCGCCGAGTCCGGCGTGCGCACGGTCAAGTACGGCCAGCGTGACTACCACGTCGGCACCGTGCACGGCACGCCGTGTGTCGTCACGCTCGCGCGCGTCGGCAAGGTCGCGGCGGCCGCGACGGTCAGCGCGCTGATTCACGCGTTCGATGTCGAAGCCGTGGTGTTCACCGGTGTCGCGGGTGGGGTCGGGGTCGATGTGCATGTCGGCGATATCGTCGTCGCGAGTACGCTGATGCAGCACGATCTCGACGCGTCGCCGCTATTTCCGCGCTTCGAGGTGCCGCTGCTCGGCATGTCGCGCTTTGCCGCCGATGCCGCGCTCGCCGATCGTCTCACGCTCGCATGCGAGCAGTTCGTCGCCGAAGAAGGCGCGGCCTGCGCCGCCCGGTTCGGCACGCGCGAGCCGCGCGTGCATCGCGGCTTGATCGTCAGCGGCGATCAGTTCGTCGCGAGCGCGGCGGCCGTCGCGGCTTTGCGCAACGCGCTGCCCGACGCGCTCGCGGTCGAGATGGAGGGCGCGGCGATCGCGCAGGTCTGCTACGAGTACGGCGTGCTGTGCGCGGTCGTGCGCACGATTTCCGATACGGCCGACGATCACGCGCCCGGATCGTTCATGTCGTTTCTGACCGGCATCGCGGGCACGTATTCGAACGCGATCCTCGCGCGCTTTTTGGGCACGCGGCACGCCGCGGGCTGAGCGCCCGCCGATTCATTTCTTCGTGCCGTCGCCGAGCGCGTCGCGCACCTGCTGTAGCGCGGCCGGATCTTCGATCGTCGGCAGATCTCCGGGCTCGCGTCCCTCGGCGAGCGCCGCGATAGCGCGGCGCAATAGCTTGCCGGAGCGCGTCTTCGGCAGCATCGATACCATCACCACGCGCGCGGGCCGCGCAATCGAGCCGAGATGGCGGTCGACCGTCATCGTCAGCTCGGCGGCGAGCCGCGCGCGCTCGCTCGGGTCGCCTTCGCTTTGCGCGCCGCGCAGCACGACGAAGGCCATCGCCGCCTGACCCTTGACCGGATCGGTCACGCCGACCACCGCGACTTCCGCGACGGCCGCATGGCTCGACAGCGCCTCCTCGATCTCGCGCGTGCCGAGCCGATGGCCCGCGACGTTGATCACGTCGTCGGTGCGGCCGAGGATCGTCACGTAGCCGTCCTCGTCCTGCACGCCCCAGTCGAACGTCGAATAGACCTGCTGGTTCGGCACGCTCGACCAGTAGGTGCCGACGAAGCGCTTGTCGTCGCCCCACACCGTCGACATGCAGCCCGGCGGCAGCGGATAGTCGAGCGTCAGCACGCCTTTCTCGCCGGGCGCGCACGGCTCGCCGGTCAGCTCGTCGCGCACGGTCAGGCTATAGCCGACCGACGGTACGCCCGGCGAGCCGAGCTTGGTCGGCAGTACCTCGATGCCGCGCGGAATCGCGAGCATCGGCCAGCCGGTTTCGGTCTGCCAGTAGTTGTCGATCACCGGCTTGTTCAGCGCGGTCGAGATCCATTCGGCGGTTGGTTCGTCGAGCGGTTCGCCGGCGAGAAACAGCGTGCGCAGGCTCGACAGATCGGCTGCCTTCATCAGCGCCGGGTCCTGCTTCTTCAGCACGCGTATCGCCGTCGGCGCGGTAAACATCAGGTTGATCTTGTGCTGTTCGACGAGGCGCCACCAGATGCCGCCGTCCGGGCGAATCGGCGTGCCTTCGTACATCACCGTGGTCAGCCCCGCGATCAGCGGCGCGTACACGATGTAGCTGTGGCCGACCACCCAGCCGACGTCGGACGCGGTGAACATCGTGTCGCCGGCCTTGCCCTCAAAGATGTATCCATCGATGCCGCGAGCGCGACCGCATAGCCGCCCACATCGCGCTGCACGCCCTTCGGCTTGCCGGTCGTGCCCGACGTGTAAAGCACGTACGACGGCTCGTTCGATTCGAGCCATTCGCACGGCACGTGGGCGTCGAAGAACTGTTCGCGCAGCGGCTCGTAGGCGACGAGGTAGGGCGCGTTCAGGCGCTCGGGCGCGAGCTGCCGGTCGATCAGCAGCACGTGCGGTGTCTTGTGCTTCGCGCGCGACAGCGCTTCGTCGACGAGCGGCGTGTAGTCGACCACTTTGCCGCCGCGCGCGCCGGCGTCGGCGGTCACGATCAGCACCGGCTTCGCGTCGTCGATCCGCGCGGCGAGGTTCGGCGCCGCGAAGCCGCCGAACACGACCGAGTGGATCGCGCCCAGCCGCGCGCAGGCGAGCATCGCGAACAGTGCCTCGGGGATCATCGGCAGATAGATCAGCACGACGTCGCCGCGCTTCACGCCGAGCGAACGCATGACCGCGGCCATGCGGTTGATTTCGGCGTACAGCTCGGCGTAAGTGTACTGCCGCTCGATGCCGGTTTCGGTCGATACGTAGACCAGCGCGTTTTGCTGTGCGCGCTCGGCCAGATGTCGGTCGACCGCGTTATGACAGAGGTTTGTGCGGCCGCCGACGAACCAGCGCGCGAATGGCGGCTTCGAGCGGTCGAGCACGGTGCCGAATGGCGTGTGCCAGTGAATGCGCTGGGCTTCTTCGCGCCAGAAGGCTTCGGGGTGTTCGATCGAGCGGCGGTGGAAATCGCGGTAGCGGGTCATCGGCGGCGATCCTCGTGCGGCGGGAGTGGACGGGGGTGGACGCAAGTTGTGCGCCTGGGGCGGCGCGGGCGGATACACCTTGGCATTGTGCGCCGGAAATTGCTCGGATGCGGGGCGGTTTTCTTTCGTTGGTCTGGCTGTCCATCAGGCCGATCCGATTTTCGAAAGTCTGTTGTCATCGCGCATTCATTAACATTGCCTGACAGACCCGAAGCGATTTCTGGCCTATCTTCGGAAGATAGCCAAAAAAGCGTCACGCAAAATGAATAAGAACATTTTCCGGCTGGTATTCAGCCGCTCCCGGGGCATGCTCGTTGCCGTTGCAGAAACCGCCATCGCCCACGGCCGGGCCGCTGACGGCGGAACCCGCACTCCTTGCACTCCTGTCTTTACCACGCAGTTCGCGATGCGCCACGCGGCCTTTGCCGTGCTGGTACTCGCCGGATTCGCTCCCGCTCTGTCGGACGCACAGATCGTCCCCTCTGGGGCGAACGCGCCGAACGTGATCAGTACGGCGAACGGACTACCACAGGTGAACGTGAACCGGCCCTCGGGGAGTGGTGGCGTATCACTAAATACCTATTCGCAATTTGACGTCTCACGTTCAGGCGCGATTCTGAACAATTCACCCGTGATAACGGGCACGCAGCAGGCCGGGCAGATCAACGGCAACCCGAATCTGGGGGCGAACCAGGCTGCGCGCATCATCGTGAACCAGGTCAGCAGCAGCGCGGCGAGTCAGATCAACGGCATGCTCGAGGTTGCGGGGCAACGCGCAGAGGTGGTGATAGCTAACGGCTCCGGCATTTCGGTGAACGGCGGCGGCTTTCTGAATACCTCGCGCGCCATTCTGACGACAGGCACGCCGAACTTTGCCCCGGATGGTTCGCTCACCGGTTTTAATGTGACTCGCGGCAACATCACCGTGCAGGGAGCGGGACTCGACGGCTCGACTGTGGACCAGGTTGACCTGCTGGCCCGAGCGGTGCAGATCAATGCGGAGGTGTACGCGGGGAAAAACCTGAATGTTATCGCCGGTGCAAACCAGATCGGTCACGACTCACTGGCATTCACGCCGATTGCAGGCGACGGACCTGCACCGGCCGTCTCGATCGATGTGAGCCAGCTGGGCGGCATGTACAGCGGGCGTATTTTTCTGGCGAGCAATGAGTACGGCGTAGGTGTTTCGAACCAGGGCGTGATCGCCGCGCAGGCGGGCGACCTGACGCTGCAATCGGATGGCCTGCTGTCCCTCACCGGCAAGACCAGCGCGAGCGGCAATCTTGCCGCCACCGCTGGCGATATCCAGAACAGCGGCACGACCTACGCGCAGCAAAGCGCGACGCTTTCGGCCAGCGGTACGGTCACGAACAGCGGCCTGGTGGCCGCGCAGCAAAATACAACCGTCAACGCCGCCAGCGTGAATTCAACTGGCACGCTCGCGGCGGGCGTGAACGGCGACGGCTCGCTCGCGCAGACGGGTGACCTGAATGTAAGCGCATCCGGCGCTGTCACTGCAGCCGGCCGCAATGTGGCAGGCGGCAATGCGAGCGTGAGTGGCGCGGCGATTAATCTCGCGGGCGCGACCAGTTCGGCGAATGGCGCGCTTTCACTCGCTGCGAACAGCGGTGACCTGAACCTGTCGGGCGCGACTACGACGGCGGGCGGCACGCTCGACGCTCGCGCGGCAGGCACATTCACGAACGACAACGGCGCAATGTCGTCGGGCGGCGCACAGACCATCACGGCTGGCGCACTCTCGAACCGCAACGGCCAGATCGTTTCGGGCGGTCCGCTGACGGCTAACGTGACAGATGCTGTGTCGAACGCGGGCGGCACGATGCAGGCGGCGGGGGCGCTAACGGCGAACGCAGGCAGCCTCGACAATACGGCAGGTCACATCGCCTCACTCAATGGCGATGGCCTGAGCGTCTTTACGACGGGCCTGCTGAACAACGGCGCTGGCGGCACCATCGGCGGCAACGGGAGCGTGACCGCGCAGGCCGGCCAGCTTGCCAACGCGGGCTCGATCACGGCAGTGCAGTCGCTGATCGCCCGCGCCGTGCAGACGCTATTCAACGGCGGCATCCTGGCCGCCAACGGCAACACGACCGTCTCGGCGGGCACGGTGCTGACCAGTTCCGGCACAATCGCAGCCGGCCAGCTGGCGAGCGCAAGCGCCACGACGATCGACAACAGCGCGGGCGCGATCAGCGCGAATCAGATCGCGCTGCAAGGAACGAATCTCGTCAACCACGGCGGCACGATCACGCAGACCGGAACCGGCGCGACGACGCTCGACGTGACCGGTACGCTCGACAACTCGGCAGGCGGCACACTCCAGACCAACAGCACGGACCTGACCCTTGCACCGGCCGCGTTCGACAACGACGGCGGCACGATTACGCATGCGGGTACCGGCACGCTGACGATTGCGCCGGGTAACGGAGCCGGGTCAATCTCGAACGTTGACGGAACGATCATCACTGCCGGTCAGATCGCCGCGCAGGCCGGGAGCCTGAACAACGCGACGGGCGTGTTCGCCGCCCAGGGCAATATCGCGGCGAGCATCGCAGGCGATATCAACAATACGCAGGGCGCGATGCGCTCGCTCGCGTCCCTCTCGCTCGCCAGTGGCGGCGCGCTGACGAATACGAACGGACAGATCCAGTCGGGCACGGGCGCGGCGGGCGATGCGAGCACGCTCGGCGTTCAGGCTGCGTCGATCGACAATACGAACGGTCTCATCAGCAACCTCGGCACGGGCGATGCGACCGTGCAGGGTGGCAGCCAGATCGTCAACAGTGGCGGTGTCATGACGGGTAACGGTCATGTGGCCGTTGACACGTCATCGCTCTCCAATACCCAGGGTGGTCAACTGAGCGGCGCGAGCCTCGCGGTTCAGGCGGCTACCGTCGACAACAGCGGCGGCAGGATCGGCAGTTTTGCGGGCTCGACCGGCGACGTTGCCATCACGACGACCGGCGCGGTGACGAACGCGAACG
Source organism: Paraburkholderia sp. BR14320 (assembly GCF_040948665.1). Taxonomy (NCBI): domain Bacteria; kingdom Pseudomonadati; phylum Pseudomonadota; class Betaproteobacteria; order Burkholderiales; family Burkholderiaceae; genus Paraburkholderia; species Paraburkholderia sp. BR14320. The sequence continues at coordinate 15,088 of NZ_JBFPKG010000061.1, read as the reverse complement.
GCCAGATTGGCGCGACGCATGATCTGTCCGTGAATGCCGCGACGCTGACGGGCGGTGGTACGTACAGCGCGGCTTATGACGTGGCAGTGAGCGTTCAGGGCGATTTCGCGCCGACGCCCGATGTGCATTTCAACGCCGGTCATGACCTGTCCTTTACCCTGCCGGGCACGTTCAGCAATCGCGCGCTGGTTGAGGCGGCGAACAACCTGAACGTCCATGCCGCCGATGTCCGGAACAGCGGAGTCATGATGGCGGGCAGCACGCTCGCGGCGCATTCGAACACGCTGGAAAATACGGGCGTGATGGTCGGCGGCAGCGTCTCGCTGAACGCCACGCAATCGATCACGAACGTCGGGCCGACCGCGCTGATCGGTGCGACGGACAGTAACGGAACGCTCGAACTGCTCGCACCCGATATCGAGAACCGCGACGACACCACGACGACCGACACGCAGGCGACCACCGCGATATACGGTCTTGGCAAGATGGTGCTGGCGGGTGGAAAAAACGCGGACGGCAGTTATACCAGCGCGAACCTGATCCGCAACCAGTCGGCGCTGATCGAGTCGGCCGGCAACATGGAACTGCACACCGCTCAGGTGACGAACACGCGCACGACGATGACCACGACGGGTCTTAACCAGTCGGTCGATCCGGCCCTGCTCGCGCAGCTCGGCATCAGCCTGTCGGGCTGCACGGCGGTCGACATGGCCGCCTGCTCCGGTCAGGACATAGGCTGGGCCATCTCCCAGCCGGATAACCCGGCATTCCTGACCATGATTGGCGGTGTGTACACGATCCCGCCGCACGGCGGCCAGTGGAATAGCGGCTACCAGTACACGACTTACACGGGCGTGGCGGTGGCGAACCTGATCGCCTCCATCAGCCCGCAGGCGCAGATCATGGCGGGCGGCAACCTGGATGCGTCGAAAGTGGGGCTATTCCAGAACTACTGGAGCGCGGTCGCGGCCGTCGGCAACATCGCCGCGCCCGTGACGCTCGACCAGAATAGCTGGCGCGGGCAACTTGCGCCCGGCGTGCAGGTAACCTATTCAGGCCAGTATCACTACAACAATTACGACAACACCGAACACAACTGGCAGTTGCCGTTCGGCAACGCGACGTTCGTGACCTCCAATCCAGGCGGCTACCAGGTCGCGCCGGCTGACATCCGCACCTACGCGCTGCCGAGCTACGAATCGACGTTTGTCGCGGGCAGCACGCTTTCCGGCACGGGCGTGAACATCGATAACACGGCGGGCAATGCAGGTATCCCATCGCCCGGTCTTGCCCCCGGCCAGTCGCTGGGCGGCGTGACTGTTGGCGCAGTCAGCGGCGGTGGTCTGGTCAATCCGGTCATCGCCAATGCGACTGCGCAGAACGTGCTGCAAAACCTCTCGATTCCCCAGGGCGGGCTGTTCAGCCCCGCCACCTCACCGGGTGCAACCTACCTGATCGAGACCAACCCGGCGTTCACGAACCAGAAGTCGTTCATATCGAGCGACTACTACCTGCAACAGCTTGGCCTGAATCCGCAGACGACGGAAAAGCGCCTGGGCGACGGATTCTACGAACTGCAACTGGTCCGGAACCAGATTACGTCGCTCACTGGCAACGCGGTACTCGGCCCGTACACCGACCTTCAGTCGATGTATCAGGCGATGCTCGACGCGGGTGCGTCACTGTCGAAGTCGCTCGATCTGCCGTTCGGCATGAGCCTGTCGGCTGAGCAGGTGGCCGTGCTCACGACCAACGTCATCATCATGCAGACCGAGACCGTCAACGGGCAGCCGGTACTCGTGCCGGTCGTCTATCTCGCGAAGGCCAGCCAGCAGGACATGAACGGTCCGCTGATCGCGGCGACCGACATCGATCTGCGCAACACGCAGACGTTCACGAATAGCGGCACGATGCAGGCAGGCAATACGCTGTCGATCCAGGGCCAGCAGATCGACAACGCGTTCGGCAAGCTGCAAAGCGGCGGCCTGATGTCGCTGGCGACCACTGGCAATGTGGACCTGACCTCGGCCACGGTGAATGCGGGCAGCCTCGCGCTGAACACGGGCGGCGACCTGTTGCTGAACACGGCGGTCAAGACCATTGATCAGGTCAGCGCAACTGGCGCGACACGCACCAGGACCACGCTTGGCCCCATCGCGAACCTGAACGTGGCGGGCGATGCGGTCATCGTCACGGGCGGCAACATCGAGCAGAACGCGGGCAACCTGACCGTGGGCGGCAACCTCGGCATGGCCGTGGGCGGGAACTACGATATCGGCTCGGTGCAGACCGGCGAGCATAAGGTGGTCGCGGGCGCGAACGGCGTGTCGAACACCAGCATCAACCAGACGACAGGCAGTTCGATTAACGTCGGCGGCGTCTCGCAGATCGGCGTGGGCGGCAACCTGAGCGCGACGGGCGCTGATATCAACCTGGGCGGTGGCGGGACGGTTGCGGCGAACGGCGACGTCACGCTCCAGGCGGCGAAGGCGACCTCGACTGTCGACAGCAGCAGTTCCGGTAGCGATAGCCACGTCAGCTACTCAGCGTCGCAGCATACCTCAGCCGATACCCTGACAGGGACGACGCTCCATGCCGGAGATTCACTGACCGTCGCATCGGGCCACGATCTCAACCTCATCGGCAGCACGATCAGTCTCGACCAGGGGACGGCGACGCTGGCGGCAGCGAACAATGTGAATATCGGTGCGGCCACCGCAACCTATGTCGACAATTCGCAGGAACAGCACAGCCACAGCACTATCGTGAGCGGCAAGGAAGTGGCGAGTTCGGGCAACACCACCGCCACGCTCTCGCAGGGCAGCCTGGTTTCCGCAGACGCCGTGACCATCGCCAGCGGTAACGACATCAATGTGAAAGGCAGCACGATTGTCGGCACGAACGATGTCGCGCTCAGTGCTGCGCATGACGTGAATATCACGACGACGCAGGACACCATGCAGTCGTCCAGCAGTTACCAGGAGAAGCGCACGGGCCTGGGAACGAGCGGCCTGAGCGTGACGGTCGGCACCAGCAAGCTCGCGACGACCAGTGAGGCATCGGGTGTCACGAACAACGCGAGCACGGTCGGCTCGCTGAACGGCGACCTGTCGATCCAGGCGGGTAACACCCTGCACGTTACCGGCAGCGATCTTGTCGCGGGCGGGAACCTCGCTGGAACGGCGGCGAACGTCATCATCGATGCGGCCACCGATACCTCGCACCAGGCGCAGACGCAGAAGACCAGCAGCAGCGGCCTCACGATTGGTCTGGCGGGTTCGGTCGGCGATGCGATCAACAACGCGTATTCGGAAAGTCAGGCCGCGAAGAATTCGGCCAGCACGGGCAACGACCGTGCGGCTGCGCTGCACAGCATTGCGGCGGCGGGCGATGTGGCGATAGCGGGCATGGGGGCGAAAACCCTGGCCGATGGTGGCAAGCCCGACATCGGCATCAAGGTCAGCATCGGGTCCAGCAAGAGCGAAAGCCAGTCGTCGGAAGCTCAGACAATGCAGCGTGGCTCCAGCGTGCAGGCAGGCGGCACGGCGGGATTCATCGCGACGAACGGCGACCTGACCATTGCCGGGTCGAACATCAGCGCGAACGATGTCATTCTGGCGGCGAAAAACGAGGTGAACGTCATCAACACGACCGACACCGATTCGACGCGTAGCTCAAACAGTTCCAGCAGCGCGAGTGTTGGCGTGCAGTACACGCTGGGCGGCGGCTTTGGCGTCTCGGCTGCGATGTCGAACGCACATGGCGACGCGAATAGCGACGCGTCGATCCAGAACGCGTCACATGTGAACGGCGCGAACAGCGTCACGGTGATATCGGGCGGCGACACGAACATCATCGGCTCGCAGATCCACGGCAAGCAGATCGCGGCCGACGTGGGCGGCAACCTGAATATCGTGAGTGTGCAGGATGTGACGAACAGCGCCGCGCACCAGAGCAGCACGGGCGGCGGGTTCACGATCAGCCAGGGCGGCGGCAGCGCCAGCTTCAGCGCGCAGAACGGCCATGCCGGTTCGAACTACGCGGGCGTCAATGAACAGGCTGGCATCAATGCGGGAGATGGCGGGTTCAACATCAACGTCAAGGGCAACACGGACCTGACGGGCGGAGTGATATCGAGCACGGCCGACGCGTCGAACAACAGTCTGACAACCGGCACGCTCACGTTCAGCGATATCCGGAACCAGTCGCACTACAGCGCCAACAGCAACGGTATCGGTGCGGGCGTGGGCTTCGGTGGTAACACCGGCAAGGCGGTTGGCCCCGGTTCGGTGAGCGGCCATCCGGGCGTGTCGCCGATGATTTCGCAGAACGAAAGCGGCGACGAGAGCGCAACGACGCGCAGCGCGATCAGCGCGGGCACGATCAACGTGACGAACAGCGCCGGCCAGACTCAGGACGTGGCGAACCTGTCGCGCGACACGACGAATACGAACGGCACAGTTGCGAATACGCCGGACGTGAACGCTATCCTGTCGCAGCAGGCCGACACGATGCAGGCCGCGCAGGCGGCGGGTCAGGCGGTGTCGCAAGGTATCGGCGCGTACGCGGACATGAAGCGCGACGAAGCGGCGGCAGCCTACAAGGCCGCGTCCGATCGCGGCGACAGCGAAGGCATGGCCGCAGCAGCGGCTGACTACAACAACTGGAAGGAAGGCGGCGATTCGCGCGCCGGACTGCACGTTGCGGGCGGTGCGCTGATTGGTGGGCTCGGTGGCGGTAGCGCGTTCAGTACGATTGGCGGTGCTGCTGGCGCGGGCGTGGCGTCGAAGATGGCCGGTTCGCTGAACGATATCTCGAAGGGTGTAGCGTCAGCGACGGGATCGGACCTGATCGGCAATCTCGCGGCCAACATCGCCGCGGGCGTAGCTGGCGCTGCGGTCGGCGGTACAGCGGGCGCGGCGATGGCGTCGAACGTGCAACTGTACAACCAGTCGATGGATGATGAACGTGCATTGACGGGCGACCCTGGTAAGAAATCGCCGTCCCTGTTCTCCCTCGCACTGCAAGGCATTGCGAACGGCCTGAGTGCGATCATTGGCATGGGTGGTGGCGTGCCGCCCGCTGCTAGTCCGGGGATGGTGCTGGCGAATGGCGCGGGACAGGTGCTGAACGCTGTCCCCGGTCTGCCTGGGTATGTGCCCGATAATGCAACGCTGAACGATGGCGGCGACGCTGCCAAAAGTCCGAGTACACCCACAGGAATGAACGGTAGTCCGATGAATGTGCCGCGCGGCACAAACGCGCCAACAACTATCAACGGGTTGGACTACTCAGGTCATTCGATAGATCAAATGCAAGGTCGAGGTGTTCCGCCCTCGGCGGTGAAGAACACGATCGAGAACGGTGTCACCTATCCTACCCGAGAGGGAACGACAGGATACTATGATGCAGCGAACAACCTTAGAGTTGTTACGAACTCTAAAACAGGATTGGTTGTAACAGTAATCCCCGGAGCACCTGGAAAATGAAAAAGACCTTCGTTGGCCTTGATTTGGACGTGAAGAAAATCCTACTTAACGAATGGGATCCAATTGGGATTGCTGACTTTCAGGAAGCAGACGACGAATACGACTCATATGTTCCGTACGTTAGTCGGATGCTACGAGAACACAAGACAGTTGAGGAACTGTACACCTATCTCCGGTGGATTGAAGTTGAGCGCATTTGTCTTGACGGTGATGAGGCACACACGCGAAACATCGCAAACCAGCTGATGGATTTATCTAAGGGCTAAGTTCAACGTACAAGGGACTGCTGGCAATGGGCCTTTGACGTTACACGGGTGATCAAAGCACCACTCGCAGAATCGAGGACCAATTTAGTAATGAAAGTCTCAAAGAGGCTGGCGGCATTGCCGCTTACAGCCCTGATAACGCTCGCGCACGCGCAGCAGACGCCGACGCCCACACCGGCGGATAAAGCAGCAGCGGCACGCGCCAACGCCGAGCAGAACCAGCAGGTCGAGCAGCAACGCAATGCACAGGAACGCGAAGCGACGGTTAATGCGCCTTCGGTGCGCTCGACGGTTGAGCGCGCCTCTGGCTGGCCAGACCTGCCGCCTGAAACGCCGTGCTTCCGCATTGACTCGTTCGTGCTTGACGTGCCAGCGACGCTACCTGACGCCGTGCGCTCGCAAGGCGCATCCGCGTTGCCGCTCGACCGCTTCGCGTTCGCCCGCGAATGGCTCGACCACTACAGGGCGCAATGCGTGGGCAAGGCAGGACTCGACATGCTCACGAAGGGACTGCAACAAGTCATCCTGAGCCGGGGCTACATCACCACGCGCGTGCTGCTGCCCGAGCAGGACCTCTCTACTGGCACGCTGAAGTTCGCACTGGTGCCGGGTGTCGTGCGTGCGATCCGCTTCGCCGAACCTGCCACGCGCGGCACGTGGAAAACCGCCTTCCCGGCCCGCGAGGGTGACCTGCTGAACCTGCGCGACCTCGAACAGGGACTCGAACAGATGAAGCGCGTCAGCAGTCAGGACGTGGACATGAAAATCGAGCCGACTGATGTACCCGGCGAAAGCGACATTGTCGTCACGGTAAAGCGCGCGAAGCCGTGGACAGTCGTCGCCTCGGTGGACAACTCGGGCACGCGGGCCACCGGCAAGCTGCAAGGCAACCTGAGCCTTGGCATCGACAATCCGCTCGGGCTGAACGACGTTTTCAACGTCGGCGTGAGTCAGGACCTCGAATTTGGTGACAAAGGTCTCGGTTCGCACGGCTGGAACGGCTTCTATTCCGTTCCGTGGGGCTATTGGACCGGCACGCTGTCAGCCTATACGAACACGTACTACCAGCAGATCGCGGGCGTCAACACGACTTTCGTGTCGAGCGGCAATTCGCAGACGGTCGATTTCAAACTGGCGCGTGTCCTCATGCGCAGCCAGAACAACGTACTCGGCGTGCAGTTCCGGCTGACGAAGCGCTTTGGCGAGAGCTTCATCGAAGATACCGATATTCCGCAGCAGCATCGCAACAACACCTTCATCGAGGCGGGGCTAACTGACCGTCATTACTTCGGCGCGTCGCAGTTCGACGGCAGTCTCGCGTACCGTCAGGGTGTGGGCGGACTTGGGGCGACAGCAGACTTTTACGAGAATGGTCCGACTTACCGCTTCCGCATGGCTGTGCTCGACGCGAACCTGTCGGTGCCGTTGCAGATCGCGAACCAGCCGCTACGCTACGTCACAACCGTTCACGGCCAGTTCACCAACAACACGCTCAACTATATCGATGACCTGACCATTGGCAGCCGCTACACGGTGCGCGGCTTCGACGGCGAAACGATGCTCGCGGCCGAGTGCGGTTTCTTCTGGCGCAATGAGCTTCAGTTATCGATCGGCTCGACCGGCCAGTCTGTGTATGCCGGTATCGACTACGGCCGCGTGTTCGGCCCCAACGCCGCGTTTCTCGCCGGTACTCAACTCGCGGGCGCGGTGATCGGTGCGCGCGGCAGCGCATCGGCAAAGCTCGGTGCGCTCGCCTATGACCTGTTTGCAGGTACGCCGATCTATAAACCGTCGGGCTTTCCAACTGCGCGCGTGACGCTCGGATTCCAGGTGACGGGGCAGTTCTGACAGACCGCCTGCGCCGTTTCCGCGGTCGCCGCAACGCGGGGCAACGCTAATAGACCGACAAGTCAGCAAGGAAAAGCCAAAGAAACCAGAACAACGAAAAAAGCCCCATCCCGCAGCGATATCACCCCTTCACCCGCTTCTCTTCAACATCCGGCAACAAAACAGTGAGCACCCCAATCAACGGCAAAAACGAACAAACCTTATAAACAAACCCAATACTGGTAGCGTCTGCCAATTGCCCCAGCACCGCGGCGCCAACGCCGCCCAACCCAAAGGCAAAACCAAAGAACAACCCCGCCACCATCCCCACCTTCCCAGGAATCAACTCCTGCGCATAAACAAGAATCGCCGAGAACGCAGAAGCGAGCACCACCCCGATCACAACAGTCAGCACCCCTGTCCAGAACAGATTCGCATACGGCAGCAGCAGCGTGAAAGGCGCGACGCCAAGAATCGACACCCAGATCACATACTTGCGCCCGATCCTGTCGCCAATCGGCCCGCCGATCACCGTCCCCGCCGCGACTGCCGCGAGGAACACGAACAGATGAATCTGCGCGGCCTGCACCGACAGATGGAACTTGTCGATCAGATAGAACGTGAAATAGCTGTTGAGGCTCGCGAGGTAGAAGTACTTGGAGAACACCAGCAACACCAGCACGCTCATCGCGAGGATGATCTTGTTACGCGGCAGCGCCGCATGCGCCGCCTGGCCGCGCGCTTTCCTGACCGACGGATGCCGCTTGTACCAGCGGCCGATCTGCGTGAGCACGACGATCGCGACGAGCGCCGCCGCCGAGAACCACGCGATGCTGCGCTGGCCATGCGGAATCACGATCAGCGCGGCCAGCAGCGGCCCGAGCGACGAACCCGCATTACCGCCAACCTGGAACAGCGACTGCGCGAGACCGTGACGGCCGCCCGAGGCCATCCGCGCGACCCGCGACGACTCCGGATGAAACACCGACGACCCGCAGCCGACCAGCGCCGCGGCGACCAGCAGCACGCTGAAGTTCGGCGCAACCGACATCAGCAGCAGGCCGGCAAGCGTGAAGCCCATGCCGACCGGCAGCGAGTACGGCTTCGGATGCTTGTCGGTATAGCTGCCGACGAGCGGCTGCAGCAGCGACGCGGTGATCTGGTAGGTCAGCGTGATCAGACCGATCTGCCCGAACGACAACGAGAAGTTGTCCTTGAACATCGGGTAGATGGCGAGGATCAGCGACTGGATCATGTCGTTGAGCAGGTGCGAAAAGCTGATTGCACCGAGCACGGAATACACCGTGCGCTGCACTTTGGCGGCCGCCGGCGCGGCGGCGACCGGGGACGCGCTCGCCCCCGTGGCGGATGCGCCGGCGAGGGCGCTTTTGTCGAGGCTCGTTTCCATACGCGAGTAGAAGAAGATCAGGCAAATGGGAGAAAAAATCGGCGCTGGAACCGGTGCGGCAGCGCGCTTCTAGGCGCGTTCCGCCAACTGCTGCGTCGTTTGGTCGCGGCAACCGGCGCTTTGACTATTCAGCCGAAGTTTAATGTGGCCGGAGCGAATTGTAAGGACAAGTTTTGTCGCGAATCGGACACGGGGCAGGATGACTTCGCTTTCGGCTGGGAAAGGCGAATCGTCTGCTCCGCGTTGTCAACGCATTTTTGGCGGGTTTTTGTCTGCGGTATAAAGCGCTCGCGAATGCGTGGCTCACGAAGCGGCGCGTCGGACATGGGACCGGGAGCGGCCGGCGGCGCACGACCCGCCGCCGTCTGATCGCGCGACATTCAAGATCGCGCGGCAGGCTGCCGTAGACCCGGAGAGACAAGCGGGGACGCCGGAACCGATCTTTCCGGCGCGTCGACACATGGGGTGGGGGACTATGGAAGCAGTGGCACAGAGCGCGGCGGCAACGAAGTTCAACGGCCTGTCGGTCAAGGCGACGCTGCGGATCGCGTTCGCGATCCTGCTCGCCGGCACGCTGCTGATCGGCGTGTTTTCGCTGCTGCAGATCGGCCGGCTGAACGCGTCCACGCAATCGATCTACGACCAGGGCCACGTCGCGAGCCGCGCCGCCGAGGAAGCGCGCGGTCACATGCTGCGCGCGAGCCGCGCGCAAAAGATGCTGCTGACCGCGACCACCGCGAAGGAGCGCGACGAACTCGGCGCCGACATCGAGCGCGGCCTCGCCGGTCTGAACGAGCAACTGCGCACGCTGCAGCAGTACGTCGATCCGTCCGACGCGAAGGCGGTCGCCGCGCAGAAGGCGTTCGCTGCGGCGATCGGGACCTGGAGCACCCATCTGCGCGACTTCGTCACGCTCGTGAAAGCGCAGCCGCTCGATCTGTCGCAGATGAACTGGCAGGTCGGCACGCAGGACGTGTCGCTGCTCGTCGAAACCGGCAAGCTCGAAAAGCTCGTCGACGAACTCGTCGCCCAGCGCGGCACCGCCGCGAAGGCGACGATCGACGCGTCCGGCTTCATCTACCAGTCGTCGTTCGTGATGATCGCGGTGATGACGCTCGCACTGATCGTGCTCGCGTTCGGCATCGCGGCGTGGGTCGTGCGGCGGCTCACCGCGCAGCTCGGCGGCGAGCCCGCGTACGCGAAGGAAATCGCGCGCCGCATCGCCGCGGGCGATCTGTCGAATCGCATCGCGCTCGGCGGCAAGGACCGTTCGAGCATGCTGTTCGCGCTGTCCGACATGCAAAGCGGACTCGCGACGACGGTCGCCGACATCGCATCGAGCGCCGATGCGATCGCGACCGCGTCCGGCCAGATTTCGATGGGCAACCTGGACCTGTCGCAACGCACCGAGCAGCAGGCGCTCGCGCTCGAGCGCACCGCGAGCAGCATGGAACAGCTGACGTCGACGGTCCGTCAGAACGCCGACAACGCGAAGCAGGCGAGCGCGCTCGCGAACAACGCGTCGGAGATCGCCGAGCAGGGCGGCGCGGTCGTCAGCCGCGTGGTCGCGACGATGAACGACATCAACGACAGCGCGCGCAGCATCGGCGACATCATCGGCGTGATCGAGGGGATCGCGTTCCAGACCAACATCCTCGCGCTGAACGCGGCCGTCGAAGCGGCGCGCGCGGGCGAGGAGGGGCGCGGCTTTTCGGTGGTGGCGGCGGAAGTGCGCAATCTGGCGCAACGGAGCGCTGCGGCCGCGAAAGAGATCAAAGGCTTGATCCAGACGTCGGTCGAGCGCGTCGGCAATGGCTCGACGCTCGCCGCGGACGCCGGTCAGACGATGGACGAAGTCGTCAAGGCCGTGAAGCGCGTAACCGACATCATCGGCGAGATTTCGGCGGCGTCGTCCGAGCAGAGCGCCGGTATCGAGGCGATCAATCTCGCGGTCACGCAGATGGACGCGGGCACGCAGCAGAACGCCGCGCTGGTGGAGGAGGCCACCGCCGCGGCGCGCTCGCTCGACGATCAGGCGCGCGGGCTGAAGGCGATGGTGGGGCAGTTCCGGCTGTAAAAACCGGCGCGGTGGGAGCCGGAACCCGTTCCCGGCCGCACGACCACCGTGCAGGTCGTGCCCGCCGCCAGCATCAGATCGGCCGGCATCGAGTCGATCTTCACGCGCACAGGCACGCGTTGCGCGAGGCACTTCGGCCCGATCGCTGACGCGCACGTGCGGCAGCCTGGCTTCCTCGAAATAGCCATACACCCAGAACGAGTGACTATCGACGATCGCGAGCTCCGCGGCGTCGGCGGTCGCATAGTCGCAGCCGAACACCGCGAGGTTCATCGAAAGCCGATTTTGGGCGGTCGCCCATGTACGGACTGCCTGTCGCACGGTAATTATCTGACTGCTGTCAACTCCGGCAGCGACTTCAGATAGACCAACGACACACCTATGTCCCTGTCCGTATTTGAGATGCACTCCGTGGAGCTGTTCTGTCAGCGGCCACCGGGTGCCTGTTACGTCATCTGTGACGAGTGGCACTATAAAGCGTGCCTTGGCAAGGCCGCAGTCCGTCAGAGGGCCAGGGCGGAGACCCGGGAGTTTCTCGAGATTGCCGCACTGAATCACAGGAAGTGGGAGGACGACCGGAAGCTGGTCAGGCGCATCCAGAAGAGTAGCTGGCTGTTTTTCCATAGCGCGCGGTACCGTAACCCCGACACCGATGGATGGTGGGTCATCGTTGCTCTTCTCGAAGAGGTTCGCCGGGGCAAACTGCTTGCCATTAGAGGTCCGCGTAATGGCCTGTTTCCGTCACCTTACCGCAGCGCGCCGCTGAGGAATCCCGTTGCGAGGACCGGCAGTCATCCGGACGGCGAACCCATTCGGTCCGTCGAGTATGATCCGGCCACCTGGCAAGCCCAGTTAACCGCTGCGCGCGCAGCCAGGGTGACACCGCCACACATCGAGATACCGCAGGCACTGACCAAGGCGCAGCGGTGGCAGACGCGCAAGGCGCTGATTGCGACGGGCAATGCGGCCATGTCCGGGCGCGTGCGGGCGGCGGCTGAACGGCTCGCGCGCAACAATGTCGCGGTGGAGAAGGCCAGACTCTCCGATCATGTCTACGAGCCGTCCGGGCCGGTGCCGGAAGGGTGGGCGAACCGCAGCGGGGATAGGGGATTTCTACGGCAGTACGGCTTGAAGCCAATAGACCTGGAAATCGAAGGCGCGAACTTCAGGGCGCAGCTCTACGAACCGGATGCGGCGATCTTCGGTGCCGACATGAATCCGACACTCGCCTTCAAGGGAACCGAAATGACGAGCCTGAGCGACTGGTCGAACAACTTTAACCAGAGCGTGGATATGCAATCACCCTATTACAAGAGGGCTGTCAATCTAGGTAAAAATCTAGCCTTCTCAACAGAACCTATCGACATCACAGGTCACTCGCTAGGTGGCGGTCTGTGTTCTGCCGCTTCTTTGGCCAGCGGCAAGGACTGCTGGAGCTTCAACGCCGCCGGTCTGCACCCGAAGACGGTCGAACACTACGGCGGCCAGGTCACGCCATCGAACACCAATGCCTACCATGTGAATGGCGACATTCTGACCGTGGTACAGACGTGGACGCCCCTATCAGGTGCAGCCGGTACTCCCTATCCGCTGCATGGCAGCGGCTCACCCCTGTCGCGCCACTTCATCACGCAGGCAATTGACGGCATCGAGCAGCAGAAGGCGGAGGACATCACCGTACTTGAAACATTGTCAGAGCGAGGCTGAAAGCGATGAAAACACTCAGCCGAATCCTTATCCTGCCGGCGCTGTTACTGGCGCTATCTTCTGCGGTTCATGCAATGAAAAAATTTCCCGCCATTGATTTTTTTAGCGGCCCGCAACTCGAACTGGCGCAGGCCATCGAGCGAGGTGACATGGAGCAGGTCCGGCGGCTGGCACCAAAGACCGATCTGAACACGCCGGGACGCAAGAACATGACGATGCTGTTTTTTGCGTTTCAGGAAGCATTGCAGCGCGACCCGCATCGGCTTGCGGTTGCGTCGGAGGTGGTGAGGGCCGGGGCTGATCCCTTGCAGGCCGTACCGGATTTTGGCAGCCCCCTCGGGGTCCTGCTCAACAGCTCCCACCCGGAATTCCTGAGCGCGATGCTGGACGGGGGCGTTGATCCTAATTTGGTCTACAAGGGAGATCCATTAATTTTCTTTGTTGCAGGAGAGTCGACATCCGCCTCACTCAAGCTGCTGGTGGAGCGTGGCGCGGATCTGAACCGGCGCGATTCGTTGCGCAATTCAGTGCTATTTGAAGCATTAATGAACAACGCGCTCGATCAGATCGACTACCTTCTCGATCACGGCGCAAACCCGTCCACTTACAACATCAACGGCGTATCGTTCCCATTCGCGCTTTCACATGACATCAACAGAAACGCCTCCGCACCTGATTCACCGGCATACAGGAAGCTGGTCCAAATCCGGGACCGCATCATCAGGATGGGCGTGAAATGGCCCCCGGAGACACCGGCGCAGATACGGGCACGTTGGGGAGCCAATCCTCCGCGCCGGCTCGATGACAGCAAGCTTCCGCTGCCTTGACGCCGCTTCACGCTGGCGAGAGGTTAGAAGTTCATAACCGCCTCGCACTCGACAAGGCGGATAGGGCTGAAGGCGACGATGAGGCAGTTCCGACTATAAAAAGCGGCGCGGTCATCAGCTCGCATTGACCGACGGGGAGTGAGACCCGGACCCCGTCCCCGGCCGCACGACCACCGTGCAGGTCGTGCCCGCCGCCAGCATCACATCGGCCGGCACCGAGTCGATCTTCACACGCACCGGCACGCGCTGCGCGAGGCGCACCCAGTTGAAGGTCGGATTCACGTCCGCGAGCAGCTCGTGGCTTTGCGGATTGTCGCGGTCGTAGATGCCGCGCGAGATGCTCTCCACATGGCCTTGCAGCGTGCCGCCGCTCATCAGCCGCACTTCGGCCTGATCGCCGATGCGCACGTGCGGCAGCTTGGTTTCCTCGAAATAGCCATACACCCAGAACGAATGACTATCGACGATCGCGAGCTTCGCCGCGCCGGCGGTCGCATAGTCGCCGCGGAACACCGAGAGGTTCGTCACATAGCCATCGACCGGCGACACGACGCGCGTGCGCTCGAGGTTCAGCTTCGCGGCGTCGAGCGCGGCGAGCGCCTGCTGATAGGCGGCACCGGCGGCGGACGCGGTATGCGTCGCGTTTTCGCGGCTTTCCTTCGACACCACCTGCGAATCCATGTCCGCACGCCGTTGCGCGTCGTCGCGCTTCATCTGCAATTCGGCCTTGCGCGCGGCAACCGCGGCCTGCGCCTGCTCGACCGCGATCTGGTAGTGCGACGGATCGATCTGCATCAGCAGGTCGCCCTTCTTCACGAACTGGTTGTCCTTGACCGGCAGATCGACGATCGCGCCCGACACGTCCGGCGCGACGTTGACGATCTCGGCGCGTACGCGGCCGTCGCGCGTCCACGGTTCGTCCATGTAATGGACCCACAGCACGCGGCCAATCAGGATCGCGACGATGAAAATGACGGCTGTCGCGATGAAGCCCACAAGATTTCGGATGGTCATGTTTCGACTCTGATCAACGATAAACGGCGAGGCCGAGAAGGCCGCACACGGACACGAGCAAACTCGCCCGGAACAGGGAGGGATGCCACACCACGCGATACAGGCCCGTATAGGCGATCACGCGATCGAGTAGCCAGGTCAGCGCGGCGCCCGCGATGAACAGCAGCAGAATGGCCGGCACATAGGCATCGAGCACGGCGATATCACGCGGCATGAGGAGCTCCTTCTTCTTCTGAGATGTGCGCGCGCGCGCCGATCGCCGAGGCGAGCGGCGACTGCGGATCGAGCAGCGCGGTACGGATGAAATGCAGTTGACTGAGAATGCGCAGCAGTTGATGGCGTTCTTCGCGCGATGGCGTAAAGCCGGCCATCAGCTGCTGCACTTGAGCGATCGCATCGGCGGTCGCCGCGAGCGCGCGTTCGAAGTGCCGCTCCCGCGGCCGCTCGAACAGCGCCGCGAGCGCATCGCGCAG
>NZ_JBFPKG010000060.1:0-43398 GCF_040948665.1 Paraburkholderia sp. BR14320 | reverse complement strand
CGCCGGGCAGGTGCTGCCGGTTTATGGCTGGCGCGGTCTGTTCGTCGCGGGTGGGGTGCTGCCGCTCGTGCTCGGCATCGTGCTCGTCGCCGCGCTGCCGGAATCGCCGCGCTTTATGGCGCGCCGTCCGCATCGCTGGCCCGAACTCGCGAAGCTGCTGCGGCGCATGGCGCGCGACGTGTCGGCCGATGCGAGCTTTACCGACGTGCGCGAACAAGGCGCCGAGAAACACGTCGGCTTCACCGCGCTGTTTCGCGACGGCCGTTCGCGGGACACCGTCGCGATCTGGGGCGCGTTCTTCATGTGCCTGCTCGCGGTATACGCGGTATTCAGCTGGCTGCCGTCGATGCTGACGAGCGAGGGTTTGAGCGTGTCGCTCGCGGGCTATGGCCTGAGCGCGTACAACCTCGGCGGCGTAATCGGCGCGGTGCTGTGCGCGCTGGCGATCGGGCGCTACGGCTCGCGCTGGCCGCTGCTGCTGTGCTGCGCGGGCGGCGTCGCGAGCGCATGGATGCTGCTCGGCGTCAGCGCGACGCGGCATACGGCGTTGATGATCGTCGGTCTCGGCTTGCACGGGCTGTTCGTCAATGCGGTGCAATCGACGATGTACGCGCTGTGCGCCTACGTTTATCCGACCGGCGTGCGAGCAACGGGCACCGCGTCGGCACTCGCGGTCGGCCGCGTCGGCGCGATTCTGAGCGCGTTCGCGGGCGCCGCGGTGATCACGGCCGGCGGCGCGTCGGGCTATCTGCTGATGCTCGGTATCGCGATGGTCGTCGTGCTGATCGCGCTGGCGGTAGTGCAGCGGCATATTCCGCGGCGAGGCGCCGCGACCGCGCGCTGATCGATGCGGCGGGGGCCGTCGCGATGCCCCGGCTTACGTAGCGACGCTATCAACCTCGTTGGATATAAACGGGCAATGCCACCGCATTCGCGGCCGGATCGCCGGCCGCATCGGTCGGCAAATATTGCGTCTGGAACGCGGTAAACATCGCGGCAAATCCATCGGCGCGCTGCACGATCACTGCGCCGTCCTGGAACGCGCCGTTTTCGTTGTAGTGCGGCCCTCGCGGATTGCCCTGATTCATGTGGGTTTCGTGAAGACCGTCCTTCTTCGGCAGAAACAGAAAGCCGAACCCATAGACGACGATGCCTGCGGTCGTCGGTGTCCAGAAATCGCGGTTATGCAACTGACCGCCGCCGTTGTCGTAAGGCAGGCTTTGCGACGGCTTGCTTTCGTCGATGGTCAGGATTTCGTCGATGATGTCGTTGACGTCGGCGCGATTGCCGTTCTGATCTTCGTAGGGGACTGGCCGCATGCGGTGAATGTCGAGCAGGCTGCTGTCCTGGAAGTAATCGAGCCGCGGAAAGCCGCTGGTGTAGAGGCCGAGGTTCAGGGCCTGCAGTTTCGCGGTGAGCGGATCGGCGAAGTTCAGATCGGCATAGAAGTACACGTCGTCGTTACCGCTTGCGCCCGGTTGCGTCGACGCCGAATTGACGACGATATTGAACGGCGTGTTGTCGTTGCCAGTCACCGTAATCACATAGTGCGGACTGCCCACGTACGAATCTTTGAAAGGCGCCGCGCGCAGCAGTTTTCCCTTGAACATGCAGTATTCGTTCATGACTGAATGACCTTGTCGAAGTTGACGAAAGGAAAGCGAAAGATCAACGAGCCGCTTCGAACCCGGCTGCCCACCGGGCCCATTCGACCAGCACTTCGGTCACATCGTCGGGCCGCTCCATCGTGCACATGTGACCGCTTCGTTCGATCACGCGAAGCTTCGAGCCGCGAATCTGCGCGTGCATCTCCTCGTGACGCGCCAACGGACTCCATTTGTCATCGCGGCCGCACACGATCATCGTTGGGCACGCGATGTCGCGAAGCAGCGCCGTCGCATCCGGACGATCCAGCAATGCGCGGATCTGCGCCGCGAATTTATCTGGCGTGCTTCGCTCGATCATGTCGAGCACCGCCTCGTAGACGGGCTCATCGTGGCGATCGGCGTTGACCATGCCGGGCGCCCACTCGTTGCCCATCGCGCGCATGCCTTTCGTGCGCGCGAGTTCGAGCAGCCTCAGCCGCTGCGCGCGCTCGCTTTCGCCGGCCTCGCCGGCGGGCCGCGGCGTGCAGCCGGTGTCGAGCAACGCGAGCCCGGCGACGCGTTGCGTTGCGAGCCGGAACACTTCGAGTGCGACCCGTCCTCCCATCGAATGACCCGCGACCAGCAGGCGGTCTCCCGAAACCGACTCGAGCACGTGTTCGGCCATCGCGCCGAGCGAGTCGCGCATGCCGTAGTCGGGCACGAAGCAGTCGCCGATCGCGCCAAGCGCGCCGCGCTGATCGGCCCACACTGCGTCATCGCAGAGCAGTCCAGGGAGCAAAACGATGTGGTGGGTCATGGGTGGGTCCTGTGATGCGTTGAACGGATAAAAGAAATGACACACTGTACGACGCGATCGTCGCATGCTCATTCATCCGCTTTACCATAGCATGCCCATCTGCCGCGCGGTCGCATCGATCGCCGCTTTTGCCTTCGCGACGATTTCGTCGATTTCCGGCCGGCTGATCACGAGCGGAGGCGACAGCAACATCCGGTCGCCGCTCGCGCGCATGATCAGATTGCCGTTGAAGCAGAAGTCGCGGCATAGCGCGCCGACATCGCCGCCATTGGCAAAGCGCTTGCGCTCGAGCGGCTTCTCGGCGAGTTGCACGCCCGCCACGAGGCCCGCGCCGCTGATCTCGCCAACGACAGGATGAGCGGCGAAGGTCTCACGCAGTCTCTTCTGAAAATACGGACCGGTATCCGCTTTGACGCGTTCGACGATCTTCTCGTCGCGCAGCAGTTTCAGATTGGCAACCGCGACGGCCGCCGCGACCGGATGCCCGGAGTAGGTCAGGCCATGATTGAAGTCGCCGTTGTCGATCAGTGCGCGGGCGATGCGATCATGCAGGCCGACCGCTCCCATCGGCACGTAACCGCTCGTGAGTCCCTTCGCGAGCGTGATCAGGTCCGGCTCGAAGCCGAAGTGCTGATGCGCGAACCATTCGCCGGTTCGGCCGAAGCCGCCGATTACTTCGTCCGCGACGAGCAGCACGTCGTACTCGCGGCAAATGCGCTCGATTTCCGGCCAATAAGTGTCGGCCGGAAAGATCACGCCGCCCGCTCCCTGGAAAGGCTCACCGATAAACGCGGCGACATTGTCGGCACCGAGTTCGAGAATTTTCGCTTCCAGCTGCCGCGCACGAGCGAGCGCGAATTCTTCCGGCGTCTGACCGCTTGCCGCTTCGCCGAAGAAATAAGGCTGATCGATATGCATGATGTTCTCGACTTTCGACGGCATCTGTTCATGCATATACGCCATGCCGCCGAGCGTGCCGCCCGCGATCGTCGACCCGTGATAAGCGTTCTTGCGCGCGATGACGAACTTCTTCGCGCTCTGGCGTTGCGTCGCCCAGTATTGATGGACGATGCGCAGTACGGTGTCGTTGCCTTCCGAACCGCTGTTGCAGTAGAAGAAGTGATTGAATGGCGCGGGCGCCAGCTCGGCGAGCAGCGCCGACAGTTCGATCACCGGCGGATGCGTCGTCTTGAAGAACGTGTTGTAGTACGGCAGTTCCTGCATCTGCCGGAAGGCGGCGTCGGCGAGTTCATGGCGTCCGTAGCCGACGTTCACGCACCACAGTCCCGCCATGCCGTCGATGATCTTGTTGCCGTCCGAGTCCCACAGGTACACGCCTTGCGCCTTGACGATCACGCGAGAGCCCGCGCGATTGAGCGAGCCCATATCCGAGAACGGGTGGATGTGATGCGCGGCATCGAGTGCGCGGTATTCGGCGGTGCTGCGCGACGTGGCTTGCGAGGTCAGCGTGTCTATCGCGGCGCCAAGCTGCGGTGCATCCTTTTCCGCGTACATTACGTCGTCAGTCTTATAGCTCATACTGCCTCCGTCTTTTCAAGGTTCTCATTGACCGATTGACCATCGGCACTCACACGTGCAGCAGCAAATGCCGGCGTTCCCACGAACTGATCACGCGGAAGAACGCTTCGTATTCGGTCTCTTTCAACGCGAGATACGCGCGGACGAACTGCTCGCCGAGTACTTCGGCAATCGGCTCGCATGCACTCATCAACGTCAGACCCTCTTCGAGATTGCGCGGTAATTGATAAGGCAATGCATAGCCGTCGCTCGCCAGCGGATCGGTCGGGGCGAGCCGCTGCGTGATGCCGAGATAGCCGGCGGCCAGGGTCGCGGCAATCGCCAGATACGGATTGCAATCGACACCCGGAATACGGTTCTCGATGCGGCGCGCGACCGGCGTCGAATGCGGAATGCGAAAGCCCACCGTGCGATTGTCGTAACCCCACGCGACGTTGATCGGCGCGGCCATGAAACGCGACAGACGCCGGTACGAGTTGATGTACGGCGCGAAGATCGGCATCAGCGCCGGCGTGTATTTCTGCAAGCCGGCGATATAGCCGCTGAAAAGCGACGTCGGCTCACCGTCCGCGGCGGTAAACAGGTTGCGGCCGGTTTCCATATCGACGAGGCTCTGATGCATGTGCATCGCCGAGCCCGGCTCTCCTTCCATCGGCTTCGCCATGAAGGTCGCGTACATCTTGTGGCGCAACGCCGCTTCGCGCACGGTGCGCTTGAATAGAAACACGCTGTCCGCGAGTTTGAGCGGATCGCCATGCATGAAATTGATTTCCATCTGCGCGGCGCCGACTTCGTGTATCAGCGTGTCGACTTCGAGTTCCTGCACGTCGCAGTACGCGTAGATGTCTTCGAACAGCGGATCGAATTCGTTGACCGCTTCGATCGAATACGCCTGGCGTCCGGTTTCCGCGCGACCCGTACGTCCGACCGGCGGTTGCAGCGGCAGGTCGGGATCGCGGTTCATATCGACTAAATAGAACTCGAGCTCCGGCGCGATCACGGGTTTCCAGCCGCGCGCCTTGTATAGATCGAGCACGCGGCGCAACACGCAGCGCGGCGAGATTTCGACCGGCGTGCCGTCGAAATGAACGCAGTCGTGGATCACCTGCGCGGTCGGGTCGACTGCCCACGGAATCATCCGGATCGTGCTCGCGTCGGGGACGCACACCATGTCGGGATCGGTGACGCCGGTCAGCGAATCGCTTTGCGGATAGTCGCCGGTCACGGTCTGAATCATCACCGCCTGCGGCAGACGCATCGATTCGCCCGACTCGAACTTGCTGCGCGGAATGATCTTGCCGCGCGCGATGCCGGCCATGTCCGGAATAATTGCTTCGATTTCGGTGACGTGATGCTTTTTCAGAAAATCGTCGATGTCATGCATGATTGTTCTCTCTGTTTTGATCCGCAACCTAGGTCACGCGTGCAGGGTTTCGTGTGTTCATGCGCTCGCGACAGGCGTCGCCGAACGCGCGAAATATCGCGGTCGATAACGCGTCGTCCGCGTGTCTCCATTCCGGATGCCATTGCACGCCGAGCGCGAATGCGCGGGCGTCGCTGACGCTGATTGCTTCGATCAGGCCGTCCGCCGCGAGTGCTTCGACCTGGAGGCCTGCGCCGAGTCGCGCAATGCCCTGAGCGTGCAATGAATTCACCCGCGCTTCGTGGGCGCCGCCCGCAAGGCGCTGCAACATGCCACCGCGCGTCAGCACGATCGAATGCGACGTGGCGTATTGCACGTCGAGCGAGTCGTCCTTGTTCTCGCGATGGTCGTTCAGCCCGCCGACCGCATGAATGCTTTGATGCAAGGTGCCGCCGAATGCCACGTTCATTTCCTGCAAACCGCGGCAGATGGCGAGAACCGGTACGCCCGCCGCAACCGCCGCGCGGATTAGGGGAAGCGTGGTTGCATCGCGCGCAGGGTCGTGCAATGTATCGGGCTCGCTCGAGGCGCCGCCGTAACGGTGCGGCTCGACGTTCGAATAGCTGCCGGTGAATAGCAAGCCGTCGACGGCGGCGAGCACATCGTCGCTGCACTGGCGTTCGCCGAAAGCCGGTACCAGCATCGCAAGCGCGTGCGAGCCCTCGACGATCGCGGCGATGTACTTTTCACCGGCGACGTGCGATGGATGAGCGCCGAGCATCGTTCTATCGGCGGTGATTCCTACTATTGGTTGGTTTCGCATAACGAATAGGCGTGTCGATCCCACGCCGCACACCACGTGAACAGCGTTAAATAGCGCGCGCGACGAAATGGGAAATCGCGAAGGCGAGCCGACGCCAGAGCGAATCCGCGCAATCACGCGCAGCGCTAATCAGATTAGAAGCGGTTCGATTGAATCCGTCGCGATGCGCGGCAATCAGTCAGCGCCGCGCGAACGCAAGCAGACAGCTCGCGAAAACGCGTGCAAACGGACGAATCGAACAGCGAAAAGAGACTTAAGAAGAGAGGCGCTACGGCAGCAGCGAAGCGACTTCGTCTGTGCGCACCGCGATGAACGCGCGTGCGGAGAGGACGTTGCGGCGTCGAACGGAGCGACGCGACAGAACTGTGATGACGGACAGAAAGCGGCGAAACGCAAGGCTGCCGTTGCTGCCGTCGGCGCTGGCGCCGTCAGCGCAAATACAACGCGCCTGACTGCGATTCCAATTCACCAAAGGGCCTCGGACTCTCACGATGACACTCGACTGGCATAGTTGAGGGTATTGAACGGTCTGTTTCCAATCCAGAGCGGATATTGAAGAAACAGGACGCGGGTTGAGCGAGAAGAAACGGTACTAAACGGTAAAGGCTTAATTCGCAGCGCCGCTCACGCGATCTCCCAATAGCTAGGATATACGAGCTAAAAATGCAGTCAATTTATTTTTGTTTTTGGCAAAACGGCATCAAGCGTGATGCCGTGTGCTTGGTCTGCTATTCGCTCACTCCGCGAGGCGAGCGCGCACCGTGTATTCGCCTTCGTTGCCCTTGTCTTCGAGCATGTGCGCCATCGCCGTATTGAAGTCGGGTGGCAGTGGTTCGACTGGATAGCCGCGCTTTTCCCATGCGTCGAGTCCGCCCTTAAGGGCTCGCACATGATGAATGTTCTTGCGATGCAATTGCCTGACGATGCGCTTCGCGGTCGCTTCGTTCGGACACACGCAATAGACGACGATCGGCCGCTTCAGATACTCCGGATGAATCGGATCGGGCGATTCCAGATCGAGCGGCCGTGCGCCGGCAATGCGATGCGATTCCTTTTCGCGCACGGAATGCGGGCGCGCGTCGAGAATCAGCGGCGGTTCGTTCGACTTCATCATCGCGTCGAGCTGATCGGGCGAAATGCGCGCATGCGCAAGCCAGCGGCGAAACTGCAAACGGCGCAGCCAGCGATACAGCAGAACCGCCGCGAAGATCACCGCGAACGTATCGAAGATCGTGCCGCCGTTGCGCCGCACGAACAGCATCAATTGGACGATCTCATCGTGCAAAGCGGCCCCGCCGATGATCCAGACGCTCGCCCACAGCGCCGCACCGACCATGTCCCACAACAAGAACACGCCGACGCCGATCGCGGTCGTGCCGAGTAGCGGCGCGGAAATCAGGCCGAGACCGGGCAGGAACTTCGCGACCGTCAGAATCGGCGCGCCATGGCGCTCATAGGTATTGCGCGCGACGCGCACCGTGGTGTCCAGCGACAGCGAGAAGCGCACGAGGTAATTGAGCAGACGGCGGCCATACGCGCGTCCGGTAAAAAACCACAGCGAGTCGGCGATCAGCGTCGCACCGACCGCCGCGCAGATCATGTTGATGTACGAGGCTTCGCCCACCGCGGCCATCGTTCCCGCGAGAATCAGCATCGGCGCGGCCGGAATCGGCATGCCGAGCTGCGTGACGAGCACGCTCATGAAGACGGCCCACACGCCCGCAGACGGTGGAATAGCGACCGGGAAATGCCACACAACCGCGCTCCTGATAAGCCAGATAAAGGGAAAAGAATCGTCTGCGCCGAGGCCGATACGAGCCTCTAGCGACGCGAAAGACGGATTTAAGCACAGGTGGCGAGTCGGCGTTATGAAAGTGCGCCGACGAAGTGGCGCGCGAGCGACGAATGCGCATGGCGAACCGCCATGCCGCGTGCTTGCGCCGCGCGGCAAGTGGATCAACGCGGACTGAGCAGCGGGATTTGCCTCGCTTCAGGCGAGGCGGTCCAAAAAGCGGCCTGTCGCCTTACGCATCCTCGGAGGGATCATAGGGCACCACGCGCTCATGCTCGTCCGCGTGATTGCGCGCGACGATCGCGCGCGCCGCGGCGTTCGCATCGAGATTGAACGGCTGATGCGGCACGCCGGGCGGAATGAACAGGAAGTCGCCCGGCTCGGTGATGACCGACTCGCGCAGGCCCGGGCCATAGCGCGTCTCGATCTTGCCTTCGAGCATATAGATCGCGGTTTCGTAGTCGGCGTGATAGTGCGGCTGCGCATGGCCGCCGGGCGGGACCACGACCATATACATCGACAGTCCGGTGGCACCCGCGGTGCCCGACGAAATGCCGACGAAATAGGGCAACCGCTGCATCGTCGCCATTTCCCGTTCCGGGCGCACCTTGATCACTGGGGCCCGCGCGTCGTGCCTGACGTTTGACATGGTCGCTCCTTTCGTCGCCGCCGTGCCGGGCGGCTTCATGCATGCCGAACTGAAAGTCTAGACGATTCGGGCGGCAATATCGGACCTGGTGAAGCGCGGGCGACCGCCAAAACGCGTTGCTACAATGATCGGCATACCCCCGACCAAGATCACGGAGACAGCGCATGGCCACGCTTCAGCCCATCAGCCGCTACCCGGTCCCCGAGCCGAGCGAGTGGCCCGAAGACATCAGCGCCCGCATTCTCGAAGTGCAGGACAAAGCCGGCTTCGTGCCGAACGTGTTTCTGACGCTCGCGCATCGGCCCGATGAATTTCGCGCGTTCTTCGCTTATCACGATGCGTTGATGCTGAAAGAGGGCGGTCTCACCAAAGGCGAGCGCGAGATGATCGTGGTCGCGACGAGCGCGGTCAACGATTGCCTTTACTGCGTGGTCGCGCACGGCGCGATTCTGCGCATTTACGAGAAAGCGCCGCTGCTCGCGGACCAGGTTGCGGTCAATCATCGCAAGGCCGACATCACCGAGCGCCAGAAGGCGATGCTCGATTTCGCGCTGAAGGTGTGCCGCGCGTCCGGCACGGTCGACGAAGAAGACTTCCAGACGCTGCGCGGCCACGGCTTCACCGATGAAGACATTTGGGACATCGCGGCAATCACCGCGTTTTTCGGCCTATCGAACCGGATGGCGAATGTGATCTCGATGCGTCCGAACGACGAGTTCTATCTGATGGGGCGCGTGCCGAAAGCCGCCGCGGATGCGCCGAAGAAGTAGCCGCGACCGGCATTGCTTCAGCGTCTCTAGCGGCGATCTGCATCACGCCTGCGCGGGACGCGGCGCATGCCGCGCGGGCGTCGTCACCGCCGTGTCGTCGATCGGGAAATGCAGCAGCGCTGCAAGCAATCCAGCGGCGACCGTCGCTACCCAGATCAGCGAGTACGAGCCCGTCAGATCGAACACGAGGCCACCGAGCCACGCGCCGAGAAACGAGCCGATTTGATGGCTCAGAAAGCACACGCCGAACAGGCTGCCGAGGTGACGCGTGCCGAACACCTTGGCGACGAGCCCGCTCGTCAGCGGCACGGTTCCGAGCCACGTCAGACCCATCACGGCCGCGAAAATCACCACGGACACCGCGCTTTTCGGCAGCGCGAAGAACGTGGCGATCGTCGCGCTGCGAATCAGATAAAGCCAGCCGAGCACATGATGCTGGCGGAACCGGCCGCCGAGCCAACCGCATGCCCAACTGCCCGCCATATTGAACAGGCCGATCAGCGCAAGCGCGGTGGCGCCCAGCCCGATCGGCATATGACACAGCGTCAGATACGCGGGCAGATGCGTCGCGATGAACGCAAGCTGGAAGCCGCAGGTGAAGAAGCCGAGCGTCAGCAGGCGGTAGCCGCGATGGCGCGTCGCTTGTGACAGAACTTCGCGCAACGGCGTTGCGGGCGCGTCGTCGAACCGGGCCTGGCCCGCCGCCTGTATCTGCGCGCGACGGTCGAGCACGATGCCGAGCGGCGCGATCAGCAGCATCACGAACGCGAGCACGAATAGCGAGGTCGCGATGCCCGCGTGCAGCCGGATGCCTTGCACGAGCGGCACCATCAGCACCTGCCCGGCGGAGCCGCCGGCGCTGACGAGGCCCATTGCGACGCTGCGCTTCTCCGGCGACGCGATGCGGCCGACTGCCGGCAACACCACGCCGAAGGTCGTGCAACTGACGCCGATGCCGACCAGCAGCCCCATGCCGATCACCAGCAGCGCGCCGCTCGGCGCGACCGCCGACAGCGCGAGGCCGGCCGCGAACGTCGAAGCGCCGAACGCGACCACCGGCGCCGAGCCGTAGCGATCGGCGGCCGCGCCCGCGAACGGCTGCGCGAAGCCCCACACGAGGTTGTGCAGCGCGATCGCGAAGGCGATCAGCGTGACCGGCAGACCGCGGTCGAACGAGAACGGGCCGATGAACAGGCCGAAGGTCTGACGGATGCCCATCGCGGCGCTCAGGATCAGCGCGGCGGCGACGATCACGATCGTCGCGGTGGCGGTCGTCGCTGGAGCGAGGGCGGGGCTGGGTTGCGTGGGGCGGGTGGTCGACATGGCGGCTTCTCCTTGGCCACCATCGTCGCAGCCCGCCGCGTGGCCGGCAAAGGAAAAGATTTCGACGACAGGTGAACGCCGCTCACCTGTGCGCTGCCAGGTCGCCGTCCGCGGCCGCGCCGGTTTGCGCGTCGAAAGCCGCCGCCTCGTCGACTAACCAGCGCCTGAAATCGGCGAGCTCGGGGCGCCGGATCGCGCTGTCCGCATTCTCCGCGCTGACCAGCCAGTACGCGGTGGCGGATGCGATGGTGGGCGCGCAAGCCTCGACCAGCGCGCCGCTCGCCAGATCGCCATCGACAAGCGGCTTGCGGCCGAGCGCGACGCCGAGGCCCATACTGGCCGCTTCGAAGGCGAGCTGGATCGTGTCGACGTGCAAGCCGCCGTCCATATCGATGCCGCCGGTGCAGGTCGCATCGAGCCACGCCTGCCAGTCTTCACTGGCGGCGTTCACGTGAATCAGCGTCGCGCGTCGCAGGCTCGGGACGCCCTGCTCGTCGCGCAGCGTCGCTACGTAGGCGGGGCTGCACACCGGCACGAAACGCTCGCCGAACAGGCGCGTCCATGCGGTGCCGGCGACCGGCGCGCGGCTCATGCGGATCGCGAAATCGAAACCGTCGACCGGAAAACCGACCTGGCGACGCGACGTATCCACGCTCACGTTGATGTTCGGCCAGCGCGCGCGAAAACCCGCGAGGCGCGGCAGCAGCCAGCGCGACGCGAAGGTCGGCGCGCAACTGAGCGTGATCGACCGCTCCGCGCGGTGATGGGGCAGACGCTGTGTGCCGATCGCGATCAGCGAAAACGCCTCGGACACGTACGACAGATAATCCGCGCCAACCGCCGTCAGCGAGATGCCGCGCGGCTCGCGCACGAACAGCTCGACGCCGAGCGCTTCCTCGAGTCCGACGATGCCATGACTGATCGCGCTCGGCGTGACGTTCAGCTCGGCGGCGGCGAGCTTGAAACTTTGATGCCTGCCGGCCGCTTCGAAAAAACGCAGCGCGGGCAGGGGTGGCAGACGAAGCGGCATGGGCGTTCCCCAAGGCGGCCGCGTCATGCGTGGCGCGCGTGCCGCGTGGTGTTGGCGGGTGTAATGGGTGTGCTGTTTGGCGCAAGCATACCTTGCGGTGGCGCCTCGCGAGTGCGTTGCCGAACCGCCGGCAATACCGCCGCAAAAGGCTGCCGCTTAAAAATCATCGCTGGGCCTGTCGATTTTCCGCGGTCTCATTCGTCGTCGCTTGTAGGAAGGGTGGCAATGCACAGGCAGCCGCCCGTCTTCCGTCCGTTTTTCGCACGACTTCTCACAAGGAGATGGCTGATGAACGACGCAAACACATCGATGCATACGCTAAAACCGGCCCGCGAACTGGCCGACCTGCCTCAACGCTTTCCCGGCGAGAGCGCCGAATACCGACGCGCGCGCAACGCGTTGCTCGCCGAGGAGATCGAGCTGCGCCGCCAGATCGAGCGCGTCGCCGCGCAGCGCCGCGCGCTGCCGGCGGGCGGCATCGTGCCTGAGGATTACCGCTTCGACGGCGAAGCGGGCCCGGTCACGCTATCGCAGATGTTCGGCGCGCACGACACACTGGTGACCTACAACTGGATGTTCGGACCGCAACGCGCGCGGCCGTGCCCGATGTGCACGTCGCTATTGAGTGCGTGGGACGGCGAAATGCCCGATATCCTGCAGCGCGTCGCGTTCGTGGTGATCGGCCGCTCGCCGATCGACAGACTCGTCGCGTTCAAGCAGGAGCGCGGCTGGCGGCATCTGCGGCTCTATTCGTCGGGCGGCAATACGTTCAATCGCGATTACGCAGCCGAAGATCCCGCCGGCGACGACGTTCCCGCGCTCAACGTATTCACGCGCGCGGGCGGCGTCGTGCGGCACTTCTGGGCCGAGGAGATGGGGCCATCGACTTCGGACCCCGGCCAAGACCCGCGCGGCGCGCCCGATCTGATGCCGCTATGGACAATCCTCGACATGACCCCCGGCGGCCGCGGCACCGACTGGTATCCGAAGCTGGCGTACTGAGCGGCGCTGCCATGCAGCGTTCGAGCGCTACGAATGCGTCTCCGCCGCATGGCTTTGCGCGAGCGCGGTCCACAGGAACGTGCCAACCGCGCTTGCCCGCATCGGCAGGCTGAACAGATAGCCTTGCACCGCGCGCGCGCCGAGCGCCTTCACGACCTGGGCCTGCAACGGCGTTTCGAGTCCTTCCACCACGCATTCGAGTCCGAGGTTGCGGCACAGGTCGATCACGGATTTGATGATCTTCTTCGACGCGCTGTTGGTATCGACGTCGGAGACGAAGCTGCGATCGATCTTGATCGCGTCGAATGGCAAGCGGTGCACGTAGCTGAGGCTCGAATAGCCGGTGCCGAAATCGTCGAGCGACATGCGGCAGCCAGCCTGCTTCAGCATCGTCATCGCACTGTGCGCCTGCTCGAAATCGCGCGTCAATGCGGTTTCGGTGATTTCGAACGTCACGCGATGCGGCGACACGCCGCTTGCCGCGACGATGTCGATCAGGCGGCGGGCGCGTGCCGAGGTCGAGATATCGATCGCGGACAGGTTGAACGACAGATACAGATCGGCCGGCCATTGTGCGACTTCGGCGAGCGCCTGGCGCAGCAGCACATCGGTGATGCCGAGAATCAGCTCGGTACGCTCCGCGATCCGAATGAATTCCTCCGGCCTGACCATGCCGAGCCGCGCGTTATGCCATCGCCCGAGCGCTTCGAGGCCGATCGGCCGGTGGGTGAGCAGATCGTAGATCGGCTGGAACTCGAGGAACAGCTCCGCTTCGAGGTCCGCGTGGCGCAACTCCTGGGTGACGAGGCTTAGGCGCCGCATCTGCGTTTCGTGTTCGGTCGAGAAAATCACCGGCATGCCGCGGCGGTTTTCCTTGCCGACATAGAGCGCGGCGTCGGCGCGTTCGAACACCTGCGCGACCGTCGTGCCCGCGTCGGGAAACGCGGCCCAGCCGATCGTGCCCGACAGCTCCGCGACATTGTCGGCGACCTGGTAAGGCTTGCTGAGCGCGTCGCAGATCCGCTGCCCCAATTCGACCAGCGCTTCGTTCGACATCTTGTGACGCACGAGCACGCCGAATTCATCGCCGCCCAGACGCGCGAACATCAGGCCCGTCTCGCTGATCGACACCAGCCGCGTGCCGACTTCCTGCAGCACGAGATCGCCGCTCGCGTGACCATATATGTCGTTGACCTGCTTGAAGCCGTCGAGATCGATGAGCCCGACGTTGAAGCCGCCGCCGGTTTCGAGCGCCTGATCCAGGATCGCGCTCAGCGCCGCGAAATAGCTGCGCCGGTTCGGCAGGCCGGTCAGACTGTCGATGTTAGCGAGCCGGTAGTTGTCGTCGCTGAGCCGTTGGGTGTTGTGCTGGCTTGCCTGCAATTCGCGTTGCGCTTGCACCGCGTCCGCAAACGTACGGCAGTAAAGCTGGATGACCACCGCGAGCGCGACGCCGACCAGCGTCATGTCGACGGCCATCGCGAAGAACACCGGCGAGCCGCTGGACACGAGGAACCCCGAGAAGCTCAGGATGACGATGCAAAGCAGCAGAAGCGCGGCCTTGCGCAGATGGATCAGGCAGAACATGCTGCCGACCAGCGTCGTTGCCATATAGAACGCGACCTGCGCCTGCTGGTACGCACCGCCGTACGGGAACAACAGCAGCGACCAGCCGCTGAACGCGACGCCGAACAGGCCGACGATCCACGTCACGCCGCGCAATTCGCGGACCACCTGGGCGTCCGTCATCGTCCGGTTGCGTTTGCGCCACCAGCGCACGCAGCGAAGCACACACAGCGCGGCGAGCGCGCCGGGCATATACATCGACAGCCAGGCCGGCGCGCTGTCCAGATGCGTCGCCGCGACCGCCGCCGTGTTGACGAGCAGGATGAAGTAGAGAAGCGGTACCTGGCGGCTGAACGCGTGCAAGCGCGCACGCATCAGCGCACGGTCACCGTCGGCGACCGACAGTACCTTCTTCAGTCTTGCGAGCCAAACCATCACCGTCCTTTTAAACGTTTGCGCGCTAAACGCAGCTGTTTATATCGGCGCGAAGCCGATTAACTTGAGCGTTCCGGGAGGTAAAGCGCATCGCAGCCAGGGGTCCCTTAACCCGACGGCATGTTTACGAATCTTCGTGCGGTAAGTACTACCTGGCGGCGCCGGGAGCAGACGTTTGTGCCGGATGCCGATGGCGGTCTCTCGACGAAAGCTGCCTATCGCGCATGCTCAAAGTTTGGACACGACAGCACCCGCTGCGGCGGCATGGCAGTAGCTGGCTGGCCGGCTGGCGCAGGGGTGCCTCGCGGCGCTGACGAGACGAGCCGGACCGCGTCGGCGCCCGCATTCGCGAGCACGTATTTTTCCGGGCTGTCGTCCGGCTGCCAGTACGCGCGAAACACGTCGCCGTCGCTGAACACGAGCAGCTTGCCGTGCACCGTTGTTCCGCCGCCGACGAAGTCGACCGGTTCGCCGTCGCGTAGCAAAAAGCCCTGCGTGGCACTCGAACTGGTTGCGCCGACGAGGGTCGCGCACGCGTTGTCGCTGGCCGCCGCAGCCGCCGATGACAACGCGGAAAGCAGTGCGCATGTTGCAAAGTGGCGAATTCTCACTTTTTTATGTCTTGCCGAAAGTTTTCTTATCACGTGTTTCGCAAATAGCGCTCCCGCGCTTCGCGAAAAGGGCTATCGTCATCGGGAAGGCCGCGCAGGCTCGCGTAACGCGACCTAAAGTACTGAAATTGCAACGGATTGTGATGCGCGGCGAACGCGGATAAATCGGCGCGCACGCATAAGCCCGCGATTCTTATGGCAGTTTGCGACGGAAAAACGTCAAACCGGCGCTCCGGCCTTGATACAAGCCTTACACCAAGGGTTTGCGCGAAGGTGCGCCTATGCGTTAGTGTGTCGGTCCCGGCGCCTTAGAGTGGCGCCGGTTCCATGATTACCATACGGGAAGTGCTATGAACAAACAGGAACTGATTGATGCAGTCGCCGCAGCGACGGGCGAAAGCAAAGCGGCAACCGGCCAAACCATCGACGCGATCGTCGAGGCAGTGACCAAGGCCGTGGTGAGCGGCGATACGGTGCAACTGGTCGGTTTCGGTTCGTTCTCGACCGGCGCGCGCGCAGCACGCGTGGGCCGCAATCCGTCGACGGGCGAAGAAATCCAGATCGCCGCGGCCAAGACGGTGAAGTTCACCGCGGGCAAGGCGTTCAAGGAAGCCGTCAACGCGTCGTAAGCAACGCGCTTCACGCCGGAGCATTCGCGGTGCGCTTTGCAGCTTTCTGTGAGGCGCACGCGTGAATGATGCGATAGGCGTGAGGTTCACGCGCCGCCCAACCCGGCCAGGCGGTTTGCCTGGCAGCTGGCGCGGCGCGTGTGCCTGGTTCCTTGGACCAGGCGTTGTCGTCCTCGATCGGTCCAGATCGGGTCGCGAGCGGAGCTGTCGCCGAACCGCGGTCGCGCGGTTAGTGTGTTGCGCTGTCAGCCGGCGCGGCGCTTGCGGGTTGCCTCGGCGAGGGTGGCGAGCACCGGTTCGGTCTGCGCCCAGCTCACGCAGGCATCCGTGATTGACACGCCGTAACGCAGCGGCACACCGGCCTTCAGATCCTGACGGCCTTCTTCCAGATGACTTTCGAGCATCACACCGATGATGCGGCCTTCGCGCGCCGACAGTTGCCGCGCGATATCGTCCGCAACCTCGATTTGCCGCAGATGCGACTTGTTCGAGTTCGCATGCGAGCAGTCGATCATCACCTGTTCGCGCAGACCGGCTGAACGCAGCGCTTCACAGGTCGCCTGCACCGACGCGCTGTCGTAGTTCGGTCCTTTCTTGCCGCCGCGCAGGATCACGTGCGCGTCGTCGTTGCCGCGCGTTTCGAAGATCGCGGCCATACCCATTTTCGTCATGCCCATGAACGCGTGGCTCGCACGCGCCGCGACGATCGCATCGGCGGCGATCTGCACGCCGCCGTCGGTGCCGTTCTTGAAACCGATCGGGCAGCTCAGTCCCGACGCAAGCTGACGATGACTCTGGCTCTCGGTCGTGCGCGCGCCGATCGCACCCCACGCGATCAGATCGGCGATGTATTGCGGGCTCAGCAGGTCGAGGAATTCGGTCGCGGTGGCGAGACCCAGACCGTTGATATCGAGCAGCAACTGCCGCGCGCGACGCAGCCCTTCGTTGATGCGGAAGCTGCCGTCCAGACGCGGATCGTTGATATAGCCTTTCCAGCCCACCGTCGTGCGCGGCTTCTCGAAGTACACGCGCATCACGATCAGCAGATCGTCGCGGTAGTGATCGGCGGCGGCCTTCAGCTTGCGCGCGTATTCGATCGCCTGGTCGTGGTCGTGAATCGAACAGGGGCCGACGATCATCACGAGCCGGTCGTCGCGGCCGTGCAGAATGTCGGCGATTTCGACGCGGGTCTTCTCGACCAGCGTCTGCACCGCGGGCGGCACGGGCAGTTCGTCCTGCAGCAGCGCCGGCGAGATCAGCGGACGGACCGCGCCGATGCGCACGTCGTCGATGCGCGTGGTGTCCTGGGTGGCGTCGGCCGAGCCGACTTCCTGATCGTGCAGGGGATTGTCGAGGGCGCTCAAGATGTTCTCCGCAATCGGTTGATGAGGCGGTCTTGCCGCCTGACTATGCGAGCGCCGCCGCGACGTGGGCGCGCGGGCGCTGCGTGGGTTTGACGTGGACCGTGCGGGCTGGCTGCGTGCCTCGCGCGAGCTTCGACGCAAGGTGTTTGCGTCGGCTTCACGCGACGCCGGCGCGACCGCGCACGGATGCGCTGGCGCGATTATGACACCCGCGCCGGCCTGGCGGTAGGCGGATTCAGAGCTTGTTGATCAACGCCATCGCGGCGGCAGGATTGCGCTCCTTGAAGCCGCTGATCACATACAGATAGACGTCGCGCTTCGCTGCTGTCGCGGGCGGCTCGGCGCAGGTTTGCAGATCGTCCGGCGTGGTGCCCGCCGCGAGCTGGCGCACGCGTTCGGCCCATGCGTCGAGCTCTTTCGTCGAATAACCTTTGGCTCGCTTCTCGCTCGTGCCCATGATGCGCGCGTACACGAACGGCGCGGTGATGTCGGCGATCTGTGGGTACTCGCTGTCGGCCGCGAGCACGACCGCGACCTTGTACTTGCGCGCCAGCGCGATGAACTCCGGTGTCCTGAACGAATCGTGACGAACCTCCACCGCATGCCGCAGCTTCTGTCCTTCGATGCTCGCGGGCAGCAGCTTCAGAAAGGACTCGAAATCGTCGGCGTCGAATTTCTTGGTCGGCGCGAACTGCCAGTTGACCGGTCCGAGCTTCTGTTTGAGCAACAGCACACCGCTTGCGAAGAAGCGCTCGATCGTGTCGCCGGCATCGGCCAACACCTTGCGGTTGGTCGCGTAACGCGGCGCCTTCAGAGAGAAGACGAAATCGTCGGGGGTTTCCTGAAACCACTTTTCGTAGCTGGCCGGTTTCTGCAAACCATAGAACGTGCCGTTGATTTCGATCGACGTCAGATGCCGGCTCGCATATTCGAGTTCGCGGCTTTGCGTGAGGTCTTCCGGATAAAACGGGCCGCGCCATGGCGCGTAGGTCCAGCCGCCGATGCCGATGCGAATGCGTGCGGCGGACGCGGACTTCGACGGCGCTCCGGTTGATTTTTTCGTTGGCGCTTTCGTTGCGGCTTTCGGCTTGCCGCCGCGTTCTTCGCCGGACTTGTTGCTTTGCTTGCTGCTTTCCTTCGCGCTTTTCGCTGCGGGCACTTGGGCTCTCCTTCGGGCTGCGGCGGGAAAGCTCGTAGATTAGCCGCTTTTTTCGCGGTGCGCGGCGCTGGCTTCGTCGAAACGGCGGCTCGCCGCCGCCACTTCCACGCGAAAACGCTGCAATGCACTGAGCGCAAGATCGGGGGGCGTCAGCGCGGCCCACAGCACGTCGATCAGCTGATCGGCGGTGGCCTCGATATCGATCTGCCGGTTCGCGAGCGTCGCGTCCCACAGCACGTGTTCCATCGGGCCGAACACCATCGAGCGCAACAGTCGCAGCGGCATGTCGGCGCGGATTTCGCCGCTTTGCTGGCCTTGCGCGAGCACGCGCATCAACGGCG
Source organism: Paraburkholderia sp. BR14320 (assembly GCF_040948665.1). Lineage (NCBI taxonomy): Bacteria > Pseudomonadati > Pseudomonadota > Betaproteobacteria > Burkholderiales > Burkholderiaceae > Paraburkholderia > Paraburkholderia sp. BR14320. The sequence continues at coordinate 24,599 of NZ_JBFPKG010000060.1, read as the reverse complement.
CGGTGTAGCGGCGCTGCAACTCGGTCAGCGCTTCGCCCAGTTCGTGATGCCGCGCGCGACCTTCGGACAGCACGAGTGCGCACAGGTCGGTGCCGTTTACGAGCATCAGACGCAGATGCATGCGCACGATGAAAGCGAACTGCTGGCGCACGTCGCCGTCGCGCGGCAGGCCCGCTTCGATCGCGTCGATGATCTCGTCGTACCAATCGCCGATGACCCGGGCGCACAACTCGCGCTTGCCGCGAAAGTAGCTGAACACCGTCGCCTCGGAAATGCCGAGGCGCTGTGCGATTTCCGCGGTCGTCGCGCGTTCGTAGCCCTTTTCGGAAAACACGTCGCGTCCCGCCTGAAGTATCTCCTTCACGCGCTGCTGCGACTTGCGTCCGGCCGGCTGGCGACGCGAGACAGGTAATCCGGCCTTCTCGGCAACCGTCATATGAGTCAGATTCAGATTTTCGATGCACATTGGGGGAAAACCGGCGTTCGAATGCCGCGTATATGCCCGATTAACGCGATCGTAGCACTGAATAGGCGTGCTGGCGCGTGTTTGCAAATTTTCTGAGTAAAGCTCAAAAATACCTATTGACGCTTACGTCAATCTGGCGTGAAATGCGCCATGACATGTTTTCGCGTGCCGCTTCGCGTTCCGTTCAGCGGCCGCTCACGAACTCAGGAGACACCGCAATGCCCAATCTGCCCGGTTTGCAGTTCCCGCTCGGCGAAGAGATCGAAATGCTGCGCGACAGCATTGCGTCGTTCGCCGCCAAAGAAATCGCGCCGCGCGCCGGAGAAATCGATCGCACCGATCAGTTTCCGATGGACCTGTGGCGCAAGTTCGGCGACCTCGGCGTGCTCGGCATGACGGTTTCCGAAGAGTACGGCGGCGCGAACATGGGCTACACCGCGCACATGGTCGCGATGGAAGAAATCTCGCGGGCGTCGGCATCGGTCGGCCTGTCGTACGGCGCGCATTCGAATCTGTGCGTGAACCAGATTCATCGCAACGGCACAGAAGCGCAAAAGCGCAAGTATCTGCCGAAGCTCGTATCGGGCGAGCACGTCGGCGCGCTTGCGATGAGCGAGCCGAACGCAGGCTCGGACGTGGTCAGCATGAAGCTGCGCGCCGAGAAGAAGGGCGATCGCTACGTGCTGAACGGCACCAAGATGTGGATCACCAACGGCCCCGACTGCGACACGCTGGTCGTCTATGCGAAGACCGATCCCGAAGCGAATTCACGCGGCATTACCGCGTTCATCGTCGAGAAGGGCATGAAGGGTTTCTCGGTCGCGCAGAAGCTCGACAAGCTCGGCATGCGCGGCTCGCACACCGGCGAGCTGGTGTTCCAGGACGTCGAAGTGCCGGAGGAAAACATCCTTGGGGCATTGAATGGCGGCGTCAAAGTGCTGATGAGCGGTCTCGACTACGAGCGCGCGGTGCTCGCGGGCGGCCCCACCGGCATCATGGTCGCGGTGATGGACGCGGTGGTGCCGTATATCCACGACCGCAAGCAGTTCGGCCAGTCGATCGGCGAGTTCCAGCTGATCCAGGGCAAGGTCGCCGATCTGTACACGACCTTGCAGGCATGCCGCGCGTATCTGTACGCGGTGGGCCGCCAACTCGACACGCTCGGCAACGACCACGTGCGCCAGGTCCGTAAGGACTGCGCGGGCGTGATCCTGTACACGGCGGAGAAAGCCACGTGGATGGCCGGCGAGGCGATCCAGATTCTCGGCGGCAACGGTTATATCAACGAGTATCCGGTCGGCCGTCTGTGGCGCGATGCGAAGCTCTATGAAATCGGCGCGGGCACCAGCGAGATCCGTCGCATGCTGATCGGCCGGGAGCTGTTTGCCGAAACGCTGTGACGCATGCGCGTGAGCCCTAACAACAGGCGGCACTTTGGAGAAGCCACGTCATGCCGATCATCGAATCAAAACTGAACCCGCGCTCGGACGACTTCCGCGCGAACGCGGCGGCGCTCGAAGCGCTGGTCGCCGATCTGCGCGCGAAGATCGAGCAGCTCGCGCAGGGCGGTGGCCAGGCCGCGCGCGACAAGCACACGGGCCGCGGCAAGCTGCTGCCGCGTGACCGGATCGCATACCTGCTGGATCCGGGCACGCCTTTCCTCGAACTGTCGCAGCTGGCCGCGTACGGCATGTACAACGACGACGCGCCGGGCGCGGGCGTGATCACCGGCATCGGCCGCATCGCGGGGCAGGAGTGCGTGATCGTCTGCAACGACGCGACCGTGAAGGGCGGCACCTACTACCCGGTCACCGTGAAGAAGCATGTGCGCGCGCAGGAAATCGCCAGTGAGAACCGCTTGCCGTGCGTGTACCTCGTCGACTCGGGCGGCGCGAATCTGCCGAATCAGGACGACGTGTTTCCCGATCGCGATCACTTCGGCCGGATCTTCTACAACCAGGCGAATCTGTCGGCGGCGGGCATTCCGCAGATCGCCGTCGTGATGGGCTCGTGCACCGCGGGCGGCGCGTATGTGCCGGCGATGAGCGACGAGTCGATCATCGTCAAGAACCAGGGGACGATTTTTCTCGGCGGCCCGCCGCTCGTCAAAGCCGCGACTGGTGAAGTGGTCAGCGCCGAAGATCTCGGCGGCGGCGACGTGCATACGCGTCTGTCGGGCGTCGTCGATCATCTCGCGCAGAACGATGCGCATGCGCTCGGGATCGCGCGCAGCATCGTCGGCAATCTGAATCGCGTCAAGCCGGCGCCGCTCGCGTTGCAGGAGCCGAAGCCGCCGCGCTACGACACGCACAGCATCTACGGCGTGATTCCGGTCGATACGCGCAAGCCGTTCGATATCCGCGAGGTGATCGCGCGCATCGTCGACGATTCCGCGTTGGACGAATTCAAGGCGCGCTACGGCACGACGCTCGTGACCGGCTTCGCGCATATCTGGGGGCACCCGGTCGGCATCGTCGCGAACAACGGCATTCTGTTTTCGGAGTCGGCGTTAAAGGGCACGCACTTCATCGAGCTGTGCTGCCAGCGCAAGATTCCGCTCGTGTTCCTGCAGAACATCACCGGCTTCATGGTCGGCCGCAAGTACGAAAACGAAGGCATCGCGCGGAACGGCGCGAAGATGGTGACGGCCGTTGCGACCGCGAAGGTGCCGAAGTTCACGGTGATCATCGGCGGCTCGTTCGGCGCGGGCAACTATGGGATGTGCGGCCGCGCGTATTCGCCGCGCTTTCTGTGGATGTGGCCGAACGCGCGCATCTCGGTGATGGGTGGCGAGCAGGCGGCGTCGGTGCTCGCCACGGTCAAGCGCGACGGCATCGAAGCGAAGGGCGGCACCTGGAGCGCGGAGGAAGAAGAGGCGTTCAAGCAGCCGATTCGCGAGCAATACGAGCATCAGGGGCATCCGTACTACGCGAGCGCGCGGTTGTGGGACGACGGCGTGATCGACCCGGCGCAGACCCGCGACGTGCTCGGCCTTGGCCTGTCGGCGGCGATGAATGCGCCGATCGAAGACACGCGCTTCGGCGTATTCAGAATGTGACGGCGCGCGGCGCCGCGCGGCGAGAGAGCCAGCCAAAGGAGTGCTACGCATGCAATACGAAACGCTGAAAGTCGAGGTTGCCGGCCAGATCGCGACCGTCACGCTCAATCGTCCGGACGTGCGCAACGCGTTCAACGAGACGATGATCGCCGAGCTGACTGCCGCATTCACCGCGCTCGACACGCGCGACGACGTGCGCGCGGTCGTGCTAGCCGCGAACGGCAAGGCGTTCTGTGCGGGCGCCGACCTGAACTGGATGAAGAAAATGTCCGGCTACTCGGACGACGAGAACCGCGCCGATGCGATGCGTCTCGCGGGCATGCTGTCGGCGGTATATCGCTGCAACAAGCCGGTGATCGCGCGCGTGAATGGCGACGCGTACGCGGGCGGGATGGGCCTGATAGCCGCGTGCGACATCGTGGTCGCGCTCGACAGCGCGCACTTCTGCCTGTCCGAAGCGCGGCTCGGGCTGATTCCCGCGACGATCGCGCCGTACGTGATTCGCGCGCTCGGCGAGCAGGCGTCGCGGCGCTACTTCGTCACCGCCGAGGCGTTCGACTGCGCGACCGCTTTGCGGCTGGGTCTGGTCAGCGAAGTGGTCTCCAGTGCCGAGCAGCTCGACGCAACGGTCGCGCAGCTCGTGCAGACGCTGTGCGCGAACGGCCCGCAAGCGGTGCGCGCCTGCAAGCGGCTCGTGCAGGACATCGCGGGCCGCGAATTGAGCGACGCGCTGATCGAGGACACGGCAGTGCGGATTGCGAAGACGCGAGCCGGCACCGAAGGCCGCGAAGGCGTTGCGTCGTTCCTCGAAAAGCGCACGCCGGGCTGGCGCCACTGACATGCCCCGCTGACAACAACCGCCCCGTACCGCCTATTTCATCGAGACACTCATGTTCAACAAGATCCTGATCGCCAACCGGGGTGAGATTGCGTGCCGCGTCGCGGCGACCTGCAAGCGGCTCGGCATCGCGAGCGTGGCCGTCTATTCGGACGCCGACGCCAACGCGAAACACGTCGCCGCCTGCGACGAAGCAGTGCATATCGGCGGCTCGACGGCGGCGCAAAGCTATCTGCGCATCGAACGCATCATCGAAGCCGCGCGCGCGACCGGCGCGCAGGCCGTGCATCCGGGCTACGGCTTTCTTTCTGAAAACGAAGACTTCGCGCATGCGTGCGAAGCAGCCGGCATCGTCTTTATCGGACCGCCGGTCGAAGCGATTGCCGCGATGGGTTCGAAGGCCGCCGCGAAGGCGCTGATGCACGCTGCCGCGGTGCCGCTCGTGCCCGGCTATCACGGCGACGACCAGGAGCCGCAGTTATTGCAGGGCGAGGCCGACGCGATCGGCTATCCGGTGCTGCTGAAAGCGAGCGCGGGCGGCGGCGGCAAGGGCATGCGGGTGGTCGAGCGCAGCGCGGACTTCGCGGCCGCGCTGCTGTCGTGCAAGCGCGAGGCGGCGAGCAGTTTCGGCAACGATCGCGTGCTGATCGAGAAGTATCTGACGCGGCCGCGGCACGTCGAAGTCCAGGTATTCGCCGATCGGCACGGTGGCGCCGTCTATCTGTTCGACCGCGATTGCTCGGTCCAGCGGCGGCATCAGAAAGTGCTCGAGGAAGCGCCCGCGCCGGGGCTGTCGGCCGAGGTCAAACGTGCGATGGGCGAAGCGGCCGTGGCTGCCGCGCGCGCGGTCAATTACGTCGGCGCGGGTACGGTCGAGTTCATCATGACGCCGACCGGCGAGTTCTATTTCATGGAGATGAACACGCGGCTGCAGGTCGAGCATCCGGTCACCGAGATGGTGACAGGGCAGGACCTCGTCGAATGGCAGCTGCGCGTTGCCGCGGGCGAGGCGCTGCCGCTCACGCAGCAGCAGTTGAAGCTCGACGGCCACGCGATCGAGGCGCGCATCTACGCCGAGCATCCGGCGCGCGGTTTCCTGCCGTCCACCGGCATGCTCAAGCATCTGCGCATGCCCGAAGGCGTCGAGTTCGCGATCGACGCGGCCGGACTCGGGGAGCCGGGACGCAAGGCGCCGGTGCGCATCGACAGCGGCGTGCGCGAGGGCGACACGATCACGCCGTTCTATGATCCGATGATCGCGAAGCTGATCGTGCACGGCGCGACGCGCGAGGAGGCGTTGGCGCGCCTCTCCCGCGCGTTGCATGCGTGCGAGGTGGTCGGGCCGCATACGAACGTCGAGTTTCTGCGGCGCATCGTCGCGAGCGAACCGTTCGCGAGCGGCGATCTCGACACCGGTTTGATCGAGCGTCATCACGACGCGCTGTTCGCGCCGGCACAGAAGCCGTTCAAGGAAGCGCTCGCGCTCGCGTGCGCCGCGTTGCTGACGCGCGAGGGCGGCACCGCGCACGGCGCGTCACCGTGGGACGCGCTGTCGCACTGGCGGCTCAATAGCGGTTACACGCAAACGCTCGGCTGGCGCGTGATCGACGACCGCGCCAACGACGACAGCCCCGAGTCGTTCACAGTCGTTTTCGCGCGCAACGGGGACACGCAAGCACTCGTGCAAACCCTCGAACACGACGGCGTGCGCGAGGACTTCAGCTGGTCGGTCGGCACGGGCGCCCACGAATTCCGCGCGACGATCGGCGATGCGCGCGTGACGGGGCGCGTATTCGTCGACGGCGACAGGTTCCACGTGTTCTGCCACGGCGAGACGCTCGCATTCGAATGGCAGAACCTGCTCGCGCATGCCGCGGATGCCGAGCACGGCGAAGGCCGTCTGACCGCGCCGATGCCGGGCAAGGTGATCGCGGTGCTGGTCGAACCGGGCGCGGTGGTCGAAAAGGGCGCGCCGCTGATCGTGATGGAAGCGATGAAGATGGAGCATACGATCGGCGCGCCGGCTGCCGGCACCGTCGCCGAGGTGCTGTATTCGGTCGGTGATCAGGTCGCCGACGGCGCACAGCTGCTGGTGCTGGACGTGCAGCCGGCGGCTGAATGAGCGCGCCGAGTGGAAGATGAGCGACGGCGTGAATCAGGCGAGCCGCGCGTAGCCCGCCGCGCGCGCCTCGCTTTCGAGTTCGCCGATGCGCGCGTAGTCGGTCAGCGGCAGCGCCGAAAAACCTCTCAAACGCAGGCGTTTCGCTCGCTCGGGGCGGATGCTCAGCGTCTCGTTCAATGCATCGCGCAGCGCGGCGATCGTGGCCGGCGGCACATTGGCCGCGGCGATCAGCGGCAAGCCCGGGGAGGCGGCGGTCATGCCGATCGCGCGCACGCGCCGCGCCAGCTCGGGCAGCACATCGCCCACGAAGGCGAAAGTCACGCAGTCGATCGCGGCGACGTCCGCGCGATTGTCAGCGACCGCGCGCAGCGAGCCGAGATGCGAGCCCGTGCGCAGTACGGAGCCGAAGAACATGCCGGCGCGAGCGAGCGGCGCGACCGCGTGGCGAAACGCGTTCATGCCGCTGTTCGAATCGTCCTGGTTGTAGGCGGCGCGCGCGCCGCGGCACGAGGCGAGTGAGTCGAAGCGCGCGTCGGCGCGCGTGACCAGTACGCTCGAGTAATGCGCGCCGTCGCAGCCGGGCGCATCGAAGCAGGGTGTCGCGACCAATTGGACCTGTGCGTGCAGCCCGTGCATCAACGGGTAACCGCAGGTCTGCGAGATCAGCAGGTTCGGGCGCCGCCAGAAGCCGTGCAATTCCTCGTCCGGTTCGACGATGCGGCACGCGGGCTTGACCCGGCGCAGCACGTCGTCGAGCCAACCGCGCCATTCGAGGTCGAGCGCGGGTGTCACGTTGTACATCGGCAGGGCGGCGATCCAGCTCATGAAGGCGTTTCTCGCACGCCTAATGTCTGACCAATTTGAAATCGTCCAGACCGAGCCGCACCGGCTCGCTCGGCGTGTACTGCCAGCGCTGCGCGGCGACCGAGAGAATCTCGTCCTGCGCATCCTCGAACGCGACCAGCAGGTCCTCCTTGCGACGGCTCTCAGCGCCGCAGAACTCGACCAGCGCGTCGGCGCTGACTTCAAAAACCTGTGCGCGCTCGTCGCAGCACACCCGGAACGCGACCGTCGCGCATTCCGTCACACAGGGCCGAAACCCCTCATCGACATAGACCGACATGGCGAACTCCTTCCAACGCCTGAATCGACAGGATGACAAACCGCGCCTGCCAGGTATGTGGGAGAACCGGCATTGACGGCCAAATGCCCGGCGCCGCGGCAGGCGCGACGGTCCGGAAGCTGGCGGAAAGTAAGCCAGAAACTGGCGGCGGACTCGTTCAAGCCCGAGCCAGGGCCGCGGCGTGAACCGTGGCCGGAGGAAGACTGCGGCGATTCGCCTCGCCATCGGTCCTGCCTCGTGGTGGGCCGCCGCGGATCGGAACCACGGCGGGCATTGCTCAGAAGACGCTTAAATCGGGGGCTCCAATCTAACGTTGAAATCGGCGCGCGAACTGCTCGCGCCGGTCTCGGACTGTCTTTGGGATTTTCCCACCAACCTCGCGGTGTAGATCCGCGCAGGTATCCACTTTACGATTAGCGCGCGTTTTGTGCAGGCGATGAATTCGGCGCGGCTGGCTGGGTTACGTTTGCGCCCGAGAAATTGAGCCGGCGGATCAGCGGACCCAAGGTCGTTGCTTGAATCAGCAGGCTGAACACGACGACCAGATACGTGACGCCGATGAACATTTCGCGTCCGTGAAACTCGGGCAGCGACAGCGCGAGTGCAATCGAGATGCCGCCGCGCAAACCGCCCCACGTCAGTACCACAGCCGAATGCGGACTGAGCCGCCGGAACTTCTGCAGCGCGAGCAGCGGAATCGCGACGCTGACGCCGCGCGCGAACAGCACGACCGGGATCGCCGCGAGCCCGAGCCAAACGATCTCGAAGCGCAGCGACAGCGCAATGATTTCGAGCCCGATCAGCCCGAACAGCACGAGATTGAGCAACTCGTCGAGCAGGTCCCAGAAATTGAACAGATGCTCGCGCGTCTTCTCCGACATCGATGTCGACGCGCCGTGATTGCCGATCACGAGCCCCATGATCACGACCGCCAGAGGCGCCGACACGTGCAACGCTTCGGCGAGACTATAGCCGCCGGTCGCGAGCGCGAGCGTGATCAGGATCTCGACTGGATAGCTGTCGATGCCTCGCAGCAGCAGCGACGCGCCGAAGCCGAGCGCCGCGCCGAGCACGAGCGCGCCGGCGACTTCGCGCAGTAGATCGAATGCGATCGCGCCCGCGGAAAACTCGTTCGCACCGGTCGCGAGTCCGACCAGCGTGACGAACGCGACGACGGCCGTGCCGTCGTTGAACAGCGATTCGCCGGTGATCTTGGTTTCGAGGCTTTCGGGCGCCGCGGCGCGCTTGAGCACGCTGAGCACCGCGATCGGATCGGTCGGCGAGATCAGCGCGCCGAACGCGAGGCACCACAGCAGGCTGACCGGTTGGCCGAGCCATTGCGCCGCGTAGTAAAAGCCGAAGCCGACCACCGCGATGGAAATCAATACGCCGATCGTCGCGAGCATCAGCACCGCGCGCCGCTGCGTGCGCATCTTCGACAGATCGACGTGCAGTGCGCCGGCGAACAGCAGCAGGCTTAGCAGGCCGTGAAACACGATGTCGGCGAAATCGATCTGCACGACGATCTTGCGCGCGGCGATCGCCATCGCCGGATAGTAGAAGCCGAGCGCCGAGATGCCGACGCAGACGACGAGACCGACTGCGGTGATGCCGAGCGTGTCGGGCAACCTGATGAACCGATAGTTGAGCACGCCGAACAGCGCGACGATGGCGAACAGCGCGCCGGCAATCTGGAAGACGCTCATCGTGCACGCTCCCACGCTTCGCGGCGGCGCGAACGCGTGATCATCGTCGCAGCGAGGTGACTTACGCGACGAGGCATAAGACAGGCAGGTAGAGAAAGTCGCCACGATTGCGATATTGAACCAGCGAGATGTTTCACCAGCAATTCCTTATTCAGGCTCATTCAATCCGATAAACCAACTACGGTCTGCAATGACACGAACGTTGCCGCTGGCGATAGAGCGACGTGCCGCTACAGACGCTTTATTCAAACTCCACGGACGATGAGATCAGACGCAAAGTACTTTATCGAACCACAAGCGGATGACGGCGAACCGGTTGGGGCTAGGCCCGCCAGAAGGGTGCCCACGATGGGCAATGATAGTGTTCGGACCACTGAAGCGCCGTGCGAGTTCCGGTCTTTATTTTGGGATATAGCTTTTTTATTTCGAGATCTTTCGCATGGCTTGATTCGTCACGGTCTACTCAATTGGATCTGAATTAGCGTTATCCACTTGTAATCCGCTTTTGTCGTCCGATGAGATCACTATTGCGCATGTGTGACGCAGGAATTGGCACGCCGAAAACAGGGAAAGCCCTAACCGAAAACCGCCGAAGATCTGACAATTTTTCACAATTGCGAGTCGAGAATGATGCAGCATCGACACATGGCGAAATGCTGTTGTGTAGAAATGGCTGAAGACGGAGAAGAGTATGGAGCAAACCTATCGTTATCGTGGATTCGACATCGTGGTCAACGCGTTGCACGCAACGCATACGTGTTCACATGTCGGCGGTGTCACTGCGCGGCGTGCGTACGTGGCGAACGTTACGTTGAAGACGCGGCTGATCGGCGGCGAGTGGTCGACTGCTTTTCGCGTCGGTCCGCTGCCCGGTCGTTCGGCGACCGATTTGTGGGAAGTACTGGCGGCTGGATTCGCGGCCGCCACTCGGGTCGTTGACGATGTGGTGAGCGTGATGGGTGATGGCCTCCTCGCGCGCAAGGCGGCCTGAGGCCGTGGCAAGCGTGGAAATAAGAGATAACCGCGCGTATCTCTGCGGTGCGTGTGGGTCCCAGGCAGGACGTGCCCGTCTCCTCAGCGTCCTGTTGTCTTAATCCCGCTCCCCCTGTGCGGGATTTTTTTTGCCCATTTGAAATAGCGGGCGCTCGACGACGCACTGCCACATCGGCATGAGAAAAGACAAGAAAAAAGCCTCGAACGCGAAGCGCGATCGAGGCTGCCGAAGGACCGACTCAATGCCTGTCCGGGGAAGGTCGATCGGACCCGTGATCGACCTTCCCCACTATAGCGAGTTGTCCGCCTAGTAGTTGTGAACAAATGTCTCAATCGGATGCGCGTAGCATTGATTACCCGCGCCCCCGCATCCGCCGTCGTACATGCAGCCGCCCTGGCGGCTCGAAATACGTGCCGAAGCGCACGAGCCCGGCCTTCTTCAAATGACACGTCATTTCGAAACTGACCAGCACGCCGGGATCATCGTCCTCGAGGATGTCGATGTCGATAGCGCGAATACGGGGTTCGTATTTAAGCAGTGTCGCTTCCATCTGCTGCTTCAGCGCGTGCGCCGACGACGGCAACGCCTTGTAGATGTTCGTCATGTCCGGCAGACCGTAGTCGGGCAGGTGCTTCAACGCGCCCGCGCGCGTGTTCAGAATGCGCTGCACGTTCTGCTGCACGCTCAGGCATTCGAGCGTGCGGTCGTCGTAGGCGTCGAGCGGCTCGCCGCCGATCTGGCCGAGCAGCATGTCGTAGAGGGACGGCCCCGCCGGCATCGAGTGGCGCACCGTCAGCCGTGCGCTGAATGTTCAGCGACGGCTTCTTCGCGATCGACAATATCGATCGTCAGATTGCCTTCGGGGGAACTGGTCAGCAAGATCCTGGCGGGCGCGATTCCGCATGCCATGCGCGCGAGCAGTTCGCGCGATACCGTCGGCAGAATGCGCTGATTCAGGAACGCATCGACATTGCGCGCGCCCGAATCGCGCGCGAGACACAGCTCGGCCATCGCATCGATCAGCGCTTCGTCGCAGCTCAGTTCGACGCCGTGCTGGCGGTGTAGACGCTGCGCGACTTTAGCGAGCTTCAGGCGCACGATCGAGGCCAGCGCGCTCGCATCGAGAGGGCGATACACGAGCGTCTGGAAGCGCGCGAGCAGCGCCGGTTGAAAGTGGCCGACGAGCTGCGGATGAATCGCTTCGAGCAGTTCGTTGTGCGAGACGCCGGGGTTTTCCGCGGTCGTCTCATCGATTTGCGCACTGCCGAGATTGGACGTCATCAGGATCACGCAGTTGCGAAAGTCGATCTCGCGCCCCTCCCCGTCGCGCATCATGCCGCGATCGAACACCTGATAAAACATGTCGAGTACATCGCGGTGCGCTTTTTCGACTTCGTCCAGCAGCACGACACTATACGGACGCTGCCTCACCGCCTCCGTCAGAATGCCGCCGCGTCCATAGCCGACATAGCCGGGCGGCGAGCCCTTCAGTTGTGAGACCGTGTGCGACTCCTGATACTCAGACATATTGATCGTCGTCAGCGCGGCTTCACCGCCGAACAGCAGATCGGCGAGCGCGAGCGCAGTTTCGGTCTTGCCGACGCCCGATGGCCCAACAAGCAGAAACACGCCGAGCGGCGCATGTTCATTCTTGAGCCCCGCCTTGGCGGTGCGCAGGCTTTCGGACAGCGCGGCGAGTGCGTCGTGCTGCGCGACGACGCGTGTCGCGAGCTGCGTTTCCAGCGTCAGCAGGCTTTGCAGTTCGTCTTCGACGAGGCTGCCAACCGGCACACCGGTCCATTCAGAGACGACACGTGCGATCGCTTGGGCGTCGACGTCCGCGAAGATCAACGGGGCCTTGCCTTGTGCGGTCGTGAGTGCGCGACGTGCCTGCGCGAACGCGGTGGGATCTCGCGTGACAGCGTCGCTATCGCGTTGGCGATGCAGCGTTTGGACGAGCTCGAGTTCCTGTTCGTAGCGTGCCTGCAGCGCCGCGAGTTCGGTCTTCGCGTTCGCGAGCGCGGCGCCCAGCGCGCCGCGGCGTGCTTCGCCGTCGTCGATGCCGGCGCGTTCGTCGTCTGCGAGCGTCGCGTGTTCGAGCTGCAGCGCGGCGGCAACGGCACGCGCGCGTTGCAACTCGGCCGGCGGTGCGTCGAGCCCCATGCGCACGCGCGCGGCGGTGGTGTCGATCAGATCGACGGCCTTGTCCGGCAACTGCCGCGCGGGTATCTAGCGACGCGACAGCTTGACCGCGGCGATCAGTGCTTCGTCGCGAATGTGCACGTGATGGTACTGGGCGTAGCGGGCTTTCAGCCCGCGCAGCATCAGGCAGGCCGCGTCGTCGTCGGGTTCGTCGACTTTGATGATCTGGAAGCGGCGTTCCAGCGCGGCGTCGCGCTCGAAGAATTGTTTGTATTCGGACCACGTGGTCGCCGCGATCGTGCGCAATTCGCCGCGCGCGAGCGCGGGCTTCAGCAGGTTCGCGGCGTCGGCGCCGCCCGCGGCGTTGCCGGCGCCGATCAGCGTGTGAGCTTCGTCGATGAACAGCAGGATCGGCACGGCCGAAGCCTGAACCTCGTCGATCACGTTCTTCAGGCGTTGCTCGAATTCGCCCTTTACGCCGGCGCCCGCTTGCAGCAAGCCGAGATCGAGCGTGAGGATGCGCACGTCGCGAATCACGTTCGGCACGCTTCCTTCGACGACTCGCAACGCGAGCCCTTCGACGAGCGCGGTCTTGCCGACACCCGGCTCACCTACGAGAATCGGATTGTTCTTGCGACGGCGCGCGAGCACGTCGACCATCTGCTGGATCTCGCGGTCGCGCCCGAATACCGGATCGATGTCACCGCGGCGCGCCTTGTCGGTCAGATCGAGCGCGAAGCGGGCGAGGGCGTCGGCGCTGGCAGGTGTTGCCTCCGTTGTGCGAGAGACGACGTTCGCCACCGAGGCGGTCGCCGAAGGTTGCGGCCGCGTGGGTTGCCGTTCGTCATCTTCGCTTCCGCTTTCGATTTCGAAGTCACTTTCACACGACTGATGCGCAATTCGCGGCAGCAAACGCTCAATTTGCGCGCTGCTGACGACAAGCAATGGCCACGCATGCTGCGCGCGCAGTATATGGGGCGTATCGACGATCGCCTGCAACAGATTCCCGGAGCGGATTCGCGCGCGGTCGCTCTCCGAAGACGCGTGAAACCATGCATCCGCAAGCAGTGCCGCTAGCTGCGGCGACAGCGCGGGCTTGCCGCGCAGATTGCGCGGCAGACGATCGATTGCACCGAGGAGCGCATCCCACAGCGCGTCGATGTCGATCGTGTAATGCCGCACGATAGCGGGGATGTCGCCGTCGCCGGCTTCGATCAGCTTCAGCAGCCAGTGCTCGACTGTGATCTCGTCAGCCAGCCGCGTCTGGCAAAGACTGGCGGCCGCTTCGAGCGCCTGCGCGCAGTGTGGGTTCAGTCGGCGCAGCAGCTGAGTGGTGTCCCCAAAGGCGCTTCTTCGGTCGTCGCGCAAGCTCATGTCGGCAGTCCGGTCACGGAGGGAAGCGGCGAGCACGCGGTGCACTCGCCGATGAAAAAGGACCAGCCCGCCCCGCGGACCGGTAAGGGCGCGTCGACGCGCTGGTCTCGCATATCACGCGGAAATCAGGAACGCTCGTTCCAGGTATCTTTGTGGATGATGTTGCCGTCCTTGTACGACCACGTGATCGTCTCGTAACGCAGCTCGACGTCTTCCAGGTGGTTGTGCTTCTCGTAGTCTGGGTTCTTGATGTCGAACATCTTGGGCTTGACCGCGACGATCTTCACGTTGTCGAGCTTCGTGTTGAAGTATTCCTTCTCCTTGCCGGCGTCGTCGATCTTGTACCACCTGATCTCGACCGACTTCAGCGTCTGACCGCTCGTGACCGCCTTGTACAAGTACGGCGTCGACGAGTCGGTTTCCTTTGTCAGCGTGATGGGTTTGTGCACGCGGGTGCCGGTCAGCTTGCCGGTGTTGCCGTCGGTCGGGATATGCACGCCGTGATCGAACGCGACGAGCTCGACGCTGCCTTCGCGGCCTTGCACCGTCACCGACCCCTTGATATCAGCGCCGCCGTCGTCCTTGAGCCACATGTAGGCCGGAATTGCCATACCTTCCACTCCTTGATTTTTCTACTGCGAAAACCGCCCGGAGCAGCCCCCGAGCTTCTGAATCCCGAAGCGCGATGCTTCGGGGGCGAAAGACTGTAGTGTTATTGGGTGATGCGAGCGTCCGGCACGAGCGTGATTTCGACACGCCGGTTCTTCGCGCGTCCGTCGTCCGACGCGTTGCTTGCGATCGGCCGCGTATCCCCATAGCCCTGAATCGCAAACTGCGTCGGCGCGATTCCCGACACGTCGATCAGCCAGTCGCGCACGGCTTGCGCGCGTGCGGTGGACAACTTCAGATTGCTCTGCGGATTGCCGACGTTGTCGGTGTGCCCGGCGACCAGAATCCGCTTGTCCGGATACGCCTTGATCATTTCGAGCGCACCGACCATCGCGCGAGTCGAGCCAGGCTTCAGCTGAGCGCGGCCGCTGTCGAATAGCGACATGCTGTCGAGCATGACGACCGCCGGCGGCGCAGGCGGGGGCACGTACGATGCGATCGCGGTGTCGAGCGCTGGCAGCACCTGTGCACCGCGATACATGCCGAACGCCAGTCGCAACGGCACGCCGATGCGCGCGTAACGGTCGAGCTGATCGCGATCGACGACGAGCGCGTGCAGTGCGTCGCGTTTCGCGTTGTCGTGCGCGGCCGAAATCATTGAATAACGGCCGAGATCGGCGCCGATGCGGTCGAGCAGCGCTTCGTTGTTTTCCGCGGCGGACCACGATGCGACGGCCGCCGCGCAGGCGAGCAGGGTCAGCGCATGCGCGCCGGCGATGCGGCGCGGCGACCTCCAGTAGCGCCGCGGGGTTGCTTCGATCAGCGGTTGCGGCAGCGGCCACGGCAGCGGCGATGCGCCGACGATGGCGCGTGTCACACAGGTTTGCCTCTGCACGTCGCGTTCCCACGGATCGGCCGAACCGCTTGCCGGACCGCAATCGATCCAACCGGCTCCGAACAATTCCCACGGCGTGGCGGGATGCATCCGGTCGGTCAACGTGCCGATAACGACGCGCTGCGTCCAGCCGACGAGCGACGCGAGCGCCGCCGCGCGCGCGGCACCTGTAGCAGTGGTGGCAGCCGTGCCAGTGCCCGCGTCGCGAGGCAGGCGCTGAGTCTCGGCTTCGGCCGCGCGGACGATGAGTTCGAAACGCTCGGCATCGACGATTCGCTTCGCCGACGACACCCCGTACCACGCAGGCATCGACAAACCGGGCGGGCGTGTGGTCAGCCGCTGATAGACCGCGAGATAGCCGGGCAGGCTCGTGCCTAGCGTGCGGGCGGCATCGGCGACGCAATGGCGCACGACGCGCAGCTTCTGGGTGAGCATGTCGGGCCCGACATGCAGCGCGGGCGCCACCGACAGCACGACGCCATCTGGCGCACGTCCGTCGCGCCACTGCCTGAGCGCCACCGCGAGACGCGGCAACTGCTGCGGATCATCGACTCGCAACCAGATAGCGCCGTCGCCCACATGTGCGAAGCGCTCCTCGTCGTTGCGATCGAACAGAGCCGGCAGACCGTCGCCGGTGACGAGCACAAGCGGCATACAGGTGCGCAGCTTCGGCGGAATCTCGGCGGTCGCGGCGCCGAGCGCGGCCAACACTTGCGCGCTGCGTTCGCGCGCGCTGGACAGCCACAGCGTGCGCCATCCGACGAGTGCGCACACGAGCAAGGCGACGGCCGTCGTCAGCACCGGAGCGACGCCACGTCCTCCCGGCAGCACGAACCAGATCACCGCGAGTGCCAGCGCGGCCGCGAACACGAGCATCGCGCGCAACGGATAACCAAGCCCCTCATACGCACGCTTGGGCGTGCGCGCCGGCGTCTCAGGCAGGATGCGCAGATCGGACTTCACGGCCGGGTGACCTTCGTTTCCACGAGTTGCGCTAGCTGTGCGTCGAGCGCGGTCGACCACACCACCCAGACGATGGCGGCGACTACGGATGCGAGCCCCGCGGTTGTCCATGGCGAGAGCCGGTAAAACCAGTCGGACAAACGGCGATCAGGGCGATCGGCAATGAAGGTACATGCGGGCGCCGGGCGAAGGTCTTCCAGCTGCGCATGCAGCGAGGTCATCAACGCCGCACGTTCCGCTTCGCCGTCGCGCGCAAACCGGCCGATGAAGCCGAGGCTCAGAATCGCCGCATAGCATTCGAGCAGGTCGACGTGCGGCGACGCTTCACGCATGCGAGCCTCGAGCCGTTCGAACACGCGCTCGCCCGCGTCGTGCAGGTTGAACAGCTCGACTTGCAGCGGTTTGAGTTCCCACGCCGCTCGGCTCTCTGCCGGCAGATAGCGCAGCGCGACTTCATCGAGCAGCCCGCATTGCGCGAGCAACGCTTCGCGGCGGACTTCGTCCGCATAGCCGCGCCGCTCGAGTTCCGTCGAGAAGTTCGCGATCAGCAATCCGCAACGATTGCGGAAGTCGGTTGCGTGTTCCACGTGGCCCCCGGGCGTGAGGGTCGTAACGAGCAGCGCGGTGTCTCGCAGCAGATCGCGAATGCCTTCACGCGTGACCCGGGCCGCGCCGGCCATGCTATCGGGCAACGCCACTTTGGTGGCGTTTCGGGGCAGGGCGTTCATCAGCGCAGTACCGCGTAAAGTTCGAGCGATGCGTCGGGCACCGACGCCGGCAGATAGATCTGGCAAGCGCGCGCGGCGAGCATCTTCGCGTGCGCGGCATTCGCCGCATCGAGCGCGAAGTATTGGTTATCGAGGCGCACCGGAATCGCGGCCGGCACGCGCGCTACCGCCTTGAGCGGAATGCCGAGCAGCGCCGAGTTGACGATGTGCTCGACGTCGTCGGGCGCGCCGATCTTGCACAGACGCGGGAACTGCTCGGCGAGCTCGAACGCCGGCATCGGCGCGCTGACCGACAGATACCAGTCGGCCGCGCCTTCGACGATACGCTCTTCGAGGAACTGACCCGCCCACGTGGTCGCGCTCTTGCGCGTGAGGCCGATCGACACGACACGCGACGGAATGATCGCATCGAGCAATTCGCGGATCGTGGCCTCGAGCTTCGTGAACACCTCGTCGGCGCGCGCGTGGTCGTAGGGGGGAATGTCGGCGAGCTGGGCGCGCGTCGAGAACGTGATCAAAGTGGCCACGAGTTGCGCGAGCGTCATGTACAGCTGCTCGGGCGAGCGTCGCGGATGCGTCGCATAGAGCCGCAACTGCGGCCACGCCGCGTGAATGCAGTGCAAGAGCCAGAACAGTTGCACGTCGGCGACACCATATTCGGCGACCTGCTCGAGCCGTTCGTTGCGACGCGCGCCGAGCACGACGCTCTTCGCCTGCAGGATATCGGCCAGACGATTAATGCGCTCGAGGTGCAGAGGGTGACTACCGAGCGTCAGGCACGGCGGCACGAAGCGATGATCGACCTGGAACTGGCCGCTGGTGGTGCGCGTGAGCCGTGCGATCGCGCAGACCGTGTCGTCGGCATGCGGTTCGAATTCGAACAGCAAGCGCACTGCGTGGCGCTCGGACGCGATCTCGGTTTCGCTGCCGCCGTTCAGATCGACGACCTTGACGAACTCGCGATACGCGCGGCGTGGACGCGCAAGCGACGTTTCGTCAAACCGGCAGTTATTGCCGTTCGCATCCGGCAACGCGAGCGCCGCGAGCACGACGACACTTTGCAGGTCGGCGGCCATGCCCTTTGTCAGATCGCGCGCGGCGGGCAGAGCGTCGCTAAGCGTGGTGTCGATCGGCGTGCCGTCCGCGAAGCGCAACTTGAGCCTCGTGATCTTCAGACGGCCCGTCGCCAATGCTTCTTCGTCGACCTCGACGCCGAGTATGCCCCACGGCTCGGCGAGCGCGCAGGTAGCGAACTGCTGTAGCGCGAAACCGGCCCAGCGTTCCTGCTGCTGGAAGTGCTGCTGCGTGAGGATGAGGCCCTCGTGCCAGAGCGGTTTGTCGATCCGCATAGGTGTTTTGGTCTCTCGCGTGTTGGTCATTTAATCCGGATTGCTCCGGGATTGCGGATTCTATACGTCTTATTTGGAAATCGTATACCCATATTTATATCAAAATTAAAAATATCACAAAAGTTCAAACATTTTATATTGAGATGTGGGATGCATTTATCCTGAGGAGGCGATATTTAATTGGGATAGCGTTAAAAACTATGCAAGCTAAATTAACAAATTCGGGAAATTGTTCGTTCCCGCTGAACTCGTGGAGCAGCCGTCGGGACGAGGGTTCCTCACTGAACGTGCGCAAGGAAGTATATGGGCTGACAGCGGCGCTGTAGTCAGATAATTCCGAATCAGGAATTGCTTCACTCTTTTTCACATTTTGTCTGTTTTTGAGTTATCAATAGGCTTTGACGTCGCGACAATACATCTGCTTTAATATTGGTGGCATTAAAAAAGTCGCGCGCGTCGAAGCCTTGAAGAAGGGTGTCGTCGCAATCCGTTGTGAGTCGCGTATATCTATTTATTCGCGCCCCCGGATATTCGCGCGAAGGGAGCCGCCGCGTCGGACAGTGCGAGATCTGCGGGCGCATCGAATCGGACTACATGGGGAATACGTATGGACAGCTTTCAGCGCGAAATACCGAAGAGTCGCGTCTCAATCACGTTGGACCTGCACACGGGCGGCGCCCAGAAGAAGGTCGAGCTGCCTCTGAAGCTGCTGGTCGCCGGTGATTTCAGCGCGGGACGCGAGCAGGCGCCGCTGGCTGAGCGCACGAAGGTCAACATCGACAAGAACAACTTCGACGCCGTGTTGGCCGATTACGCCCCGGACCTGAAGATCGCCGCCGAGAACACGCTCGCCGGTGACGGGTCCGAGTTGCCGGTCAAGCTCGCGTTCCGCGCGATAAAGGACTTTGAGCCGGAGCAGGTGGCGCGTCAGATTCCCGAGTTGCAGGCGCTGCTGGCGATGCGCAATCTGCTGCGTGACCTGAAGTCGAATCTGCTCGACAACGGCACGTTCCGCCGCGAGTTCGAAAAGGTCCTGAAGGACAAGCGTCTGTCGGACAGGCTGCGCGGCGAGCTCGCGCAGATCGCGACGGCCGCGACCCGGCCGGAAGGCCATGCCTGAAGCCGGGGGAAGGGGCGAAGAAGGTCCTTCGCTGCCTTGCAACTACATCGCTGCAAAAACGCAGACAGGAATACAAATGGAACAGAATGAATCGCGTCAGGGCGCGACCGAGACCGTTGTGCTGGATGCCGCTCAGGACGCGTCGTTCGCCAGCGACAGCGTTTACGCGTCGCTGTGCAACAAGATCAACCTGAAGCCCGTTTCAGAGGCGCGCCCGCTCGAGGCGTTCCGCGACAACGACATGCTGTCCGAGGCGTCGGCCGACGAGCGCATCGCGCGCGGCATCGGCGCGTTTCTCGAGCTCGTTGCGCAATCGAGCCAGCCGGTCGAGCGCCTCGACAAATCGCTGCTCGATTTTCATATCGGCCAGCTCGATCGTCAGATCAGCCGCCAGCTCGATGCTGTGCTGCACACGCCCGAGTTCCAGGCGCTCGAAGGTCGCTGGCGTGGTTTGAAGATGCTGGTGTCGCGCACGGATTTCCGCAAGAACGCGCGTATCGAGGTGCTCGACGTGTCGAAAGATGCACTGCAACGTGATTTCGAAGACACGCCTGAGCTGATCCAGAGCGGCCTGTATCGCCTCACGTATGTCGAGGAATACGACACGCCGGGCGGCCAGCCGATCAGCGCGCTGATCAGTGACTTCGAGTTTGCGAATTCGCCGCAGGACGTGGCTTTGTTGCGCAATATCTCGAAGGTCGCGGCGGCGGCGCACATGCCGTTCATCGGCTCGGTCGGCGCGGCGTTCTTCGGCAAGAAGTCAATGGAAGAAGTCGCGGCGATCCAGGATATCGGCAACTACTTCGATCGTGCCGAGTACATCAAGTGGAAGAGCTTCCGCGATACGGACGACGCACGCTACGTCGGCTTGACGATGCCGCGCGTGCTTGGTCGTCTGCCCTACGGAAAGGACACGACGCCTGTGCGCGCGTTCAACTACGAGGAAGCGGTGAAGGGCCCGGACCACGACCGCTATCTGTGGGTGAATGCGTCGTTCGCGTTTGCGGCGAACATGACCCGTAGCTTCGTGAACAACGGCTGGTGCGTGCAGATTCGTGGTCCGCAGGCGGGCGGCAAAGTCGAGGACCTGCCGGTCCACCTGTATGACCTCGGCACTGGCGTGCAGCCGAAAATCCCGACGGAGGTGCTGATTCCGGAAACGCGCGAGTTCGAGTTTGCGAATCTCGGCTTTATTCCGTTGTCGTTCTACAAGAACCACGACTTCGCGTGTTTCTTCTCGGCGAATTCGACACAGAAGCCGGCGCTGTACGAGACTAGGGAAGCGACTGCCAATAGCCGCATCAACGCGCGGTTGCCTTACATCTTCCTGCTATCGCGCATCGCGCATTACCTGAAGCTGATTCAGCGAGAAAACATTGGAACGACCAAGGATCGACGGCTGCTGGAACTCGAGCTCAACAACTGGATCAAGGGTCTCGTGACCGAGATGAAGGATCCGGGTGATGAGTTGCAGGCGTCGCACCCGCTGCGTGAAGCGAAGGTGACGGTCGAAGACATCGACGACAACCCGGGCTTCTTCCGCATCAAGCTCTTCATCATCCCGCACTTCCAGGTCGAGGGCATGGATATCGGTCTGTCATTGGTGTCGCAGATGCCGAAGGCGAAGAACTGAGCGGGAGTTTTTTGCAAGAGTTTTCGGGGGAGTTGCCAGAGCGGTCGTTAGCGGTTGCCTCCGGCGACGTCGTGACGCTGCGCATTCAAGAGGAATTCCATGTCGATGGTATCGCCGTTGCAGGCTTATGAATTGAAGCTGGCGCCGCATCCCGCGCCGTTCTCCGTCTTGAGATTCAGTGGTGTCGATCAGGTCAGCCAGTTGTACAAGTACGAGATCGAATTCACAAGCCCGGTAGCGGGTATTCCGATGGATCAGGTGCTGGGACGTCCGGCGCGGTTCGCCATTGAACCGGGAGATCCGGATATCGACTATCTGCGCAAGATGTTTGGCGAGAACGCCGGGCGGTTCAGCGCGAGGCCGCCCGCGCACACGATTCACGGCATCGTGACGCAGTTCGACGAGTTCGACACCTCGGTTGATGAAACGCGCTATCGGGTCGTGCTGGAACCGAAACTCGCCGATCTCGATCGCGGTGTGACGAGCCGGCTGTTTCAGAAACAGTCGGTCGAGGAAATCATTACCGATACGTTACGCCACTACGGGTATCGCAGCGGGGTTGACTTCGTGTTTCAGTTGCGTGGGCAGTACAAGCGCCATGAGTACGTCACGCAGTATCACGAGACGACCTTCAGATTCATTCAGAGGCTCTGCGCGCGGGAAGGAATGTGGTTCCGGTGGGAGCAGAAGAAAGACCGCGCGATGATCGTATTCGGCGACGATCTCGATGCGTACGCACGCAAGCAGCGAACCGTGCCGTTGCGGCGCGATTCGGGGCTCGAGAGTGTCGGCGCGGATGCGATCACCTCGCTCAAGCGGCGAACGCGGCGAGTGACCGAAGCGGTGCGGCTGCATGACTATAACCATCGCCAGGCCGGTGTGTCGTTGCTTGTCGACGAGAACACAGTACGCGGCGACAGCACGACGAACGGGGTCGACTACCACTGGGGCGAGCACTACGAAACACCTGGAGAGGGGCAGCGAATTGCCCAGTTGCGGCATGAGGCGCATCTGGCCGCTCAGGTTGCTTTTACGGGCACGGGGAATCCGTTCTGGCTCGAGGCTGGTGAGGTCATGTCGATCCATCCGAATCCAGCCGATGTGAGGCACGGAATCTTCGTGACTTCAGTGAAGTCACGGGGCGCTCGTGACCACGCGTATCAGGTGACATTCGAAGGGATCCCGTCCGATCGAGTGTGGCGGACTTCAATGACGTCGATTTCTCGGCCTGCCATCGATGGGATCTTGCCGGCACGGGTTACGTCGCCTGGCAACTATAAGTATGCGTATCTGACCGAGCAAGGTTGGTATGTGATCGTGCTGCCGTTCGACCTCGACCAGTGGAGCCCGGGTGGAACGAGCCGACCGGTGCGGTTCGCGAAGCCGTATAGCGGAGATGGTTATGGGCATCACTTTCCGTTGATCGATGGGGCGGAAGTGGCGATCGTGTTTACCGCTGGGGATCCGGATCGGCCGGTGATCATCGGGGCGATGCACGACAGTTTGCATCCGGATCTCGTCAATAACCTCAACAACACTCGCAATATCGTTCGGACCGCGGCGCAGAATGAGCTGCGGATGGAGGATAAGGAAGGGGTTGAGCATATCCATCTGGCTACGCCGTTTCAGACTAGTGAGCTTAATCTGGGGCATATGGTTGATGGGGAGAGGAGGGAGCGGGGTCACGGCGCCGAGCTGAGGACAGATGGATATCTGTCAGCCCGGGCGGCGAAAGGCGTGTTGCTTAGCGCCGAAGCACAGCCCGGTGCTACGGGCGAGCAGCTCACGATGCCTAACGCGGACGCAACGCTCCAGCAAGCGGAGCAAGTCCTGCGCTCTCTCAATGATTCAGCAAGAGCCGCGCAGGCGTTGCTGGCCGAAGTCGATCAGCAACGTTCGCTCGTCGAGCAGAAGATCGCAAAACTACGGAAGCCGGTGATCGTGGCGAGCGCACCTGAAGGCGTTGGTCTGGTGAGTGGTGAGCATATGCAGTTGGCCGCGGCAAAGCAAATGTTCGTCACAGCAGGTGAAGGAATCGACTTTGGCGCGCTCAGGAGGATCACTGCGGCGGCGGGGGAGGCGATTTCGTTGTTTGCCGCGAAGCTCGGCATCCGGCTGTTCGCGGCAAAGGGAAAAGTCCAGATTCAAGCTCAGGGTGATGCGCTCGAATTGATGGCGCTTACCAACGTTGCAGTCAGCTCGTCAACAGGCGAAGTGATCATTACTGGGTCGAAGGGCATCACGCTGGGTGATGGGGCAGGCGCGTATCTAAAGATCGCCAACGGAAAGATCGAGATCGCGAGTCCAGGCGAAGTCCAGGTCAAGGGCGGTCTAGATGTCGAAGGTTCCGCGCAGGGCAATTTCACCTTCCCACGCTGGCCTGCTGCACCCCTTCAAGACGTCGAGGGAAACATGAATTTCGGGTTTTCTGAATAAGCACAATCATGGCAAATATGACTCGACCGTCGAATCCACCCAGCACGCCCGTGAAACTGCTTGCTTTTGCGTATCCGTTTCGCAAGAAGGCCCAAGGCACGGATGGGCCGCCTGCAGACTTTATAGATGAGCATGAGTTTCACCAACTGTTGAGGCGGGAGCCTTCCGGCGCCTACGCGGTCAGCGGCAAAGGCATGTGGCACGGCGGAATACACGTGACCGAAGCGGGCGCAGGCGCATCACTGGATCTGAAGGGCGGGGTGCGCTGTATCGCGGATGGCGAAGTGGTGGCATGGCGCGTCGATCGCATCTACCCGATAAGTGAAATTCCTGCGCGAAACGGGCAGCCTGCGATCAGTGCACCGTACAGCACGGGTTTCGCATTGGTGCGCCATTCAATGGAGTTTCCCAAAGACAGGAAACTGACCTTTTACAGCCTGTACGCACATCTGCAGGACTTTGCGGACTACGAGAACGACGCGCATCTTCCCAGACCGAAGTACTGGGCGCCGCGCTTCGAGGTGACCACCTATGCGCAGGACCGTCCCGCAATCGGGTCAGGTGGCCAGTCGGCACCCGCCGATCAGCGGGGGCTGCGAGTCCGGGTATCAAAGCCGCATGGCAAGGTGCTCTGCATCCTCCCGCACGGGGCACAGGTTAGCGTTGGAAAACGCGATGGCAACTGGGGGCTGATTAAAGATGCGAGCGGTGTATCGCCCTTTCCGGGGACCGCAGGTGGCGTCGCTCATCCGGCAGTGGGCGGATGGATGTTTCTTGGGGAAGAACACGGTGGTCCGGTAGTCAAGGAGGTGATGCCAGATTCTTCACTAGACCGGGTAGTCGTGTTGTCTAGCCCGTCCGAAGTGGTCCCGGTGAAGGCGGGGGAACTGATCGGCCATCTTGGGCGCTACGATTCGTTGACGCTCCTATGTCAAGAAGCGCGGGCCGAATCGGCCAAGTCGGCCAGAATGAGCGGGTACAACTCCCTGACGATATAGCGCTTCAGGCAGCGGTGAATTTCCTTGTTCGACATGCCTTCCTTG